>JBAVJU010000192.1:0-2308 GCA_049687935.1 Desulfobacterales bacterium
GTATCGTCTTTTTTGATTCCTAAGTCAACCAGATAGCTGCCGCCCTTGAGTCCGTGCAAAATGTTCTTGAGTCCGTGGGCCAACCCGGCTACGGTCTGACCGACGGCGGCCAGCCGTTCGGCTTTGAGCAATTCGCGTTCGAGACGCTTGATTTCCCGAAGGTCCTGGAAAAAAGCGACGCTTCCCATTTTCCGGTCATTTTCATGCAGAATCGACCCCGAGAACCGAACCGGAATATTTTCACCGTTTCCGGATACGATCGATGTCTCCTGCCAGGGAAACTCCTTCAACCCCTTTTCTTCCGTCACCCCGGCCACAAACAAATCGACTATTTCCGGGGTGTAGAGCTCCTGTATCTGCATTCGATGAATGACGTCCTGCTGTGGATAGCCGAAAATTCGCTCTGCACCGGGATTGTAAATGACGATTCTCAACTCTTCGTCCGTGGCCACGATGCCGTCATTCGAGCTCCGAATCAACCTGCTCTGGAAGTTCGAGCGACGTCGGATCTCACGGGTTGCCTCTTCGACCTTGAGCTCGAGGGTGGTGGTGTACTCCCGCAGCTGCTGCTTGATATGGATCTTTTCTTGCGCGCGTTTGAGGGCAATTGTCAGCTGTTTGTCACTCACCGGTTTGTTGATAAAATCCGAGGCACCATAGTGTAAGGCCTCGATGGCTGAATCGATGTCACCATGGCCGGTGATGATGATCACTTCGGTTTCATCACTGATATGTTTAACTTCTCTTAGGACCTCGATCCCGTTCATACCGGGCATTTTGATATCCGTGATGACGAGTTCGGGTGTTTCGCGTGCGAAGATGGCCAGGGCCTCTTCACCACTTGATGCGGTCAACACCCCATAGCCGTCGGCCTTGAGGGAAATGCCGAGCACTCGCAATATATCGGGTTCGTCATCGACGAGCAGTATCCTGTTCATTTTTCTTCGGTTGACCTTACAGCCGGAAATGTGAGCTTGAAAGTGGTGCCTTCACCTAATTTGCTTTCGATATTGATGGTTCCATCGTAGTCTTTAACGATGCCGTAGCTGATGCTGACGCCCAGCCCGGTCCCCTTGCCGACATCCTTGGTGGTGAAAAATGGTTCGAACAACTTTGCCATGACCTCGGTGCTCATACCGATACCGCTATCCGAAACGGTAACCGATACGACACCGTTTTCGGCGAAGGATTTGATTTTGAGCAATTTTTCCGAGTTGGCGAACTCCGGCCGGGCGAGTTTTTCGTCCATGGCATCGACGGCGTTGGTCACCAGGTTGATGAAAACCTGTTCCAACCGGTTGTGATCGGCTATGATGGTGGGAATGTTCGGGTCGAGATCGAGGATCAGCTCGACCCCATGGACGCGCAGCTGATGGCCGAGCACCTTGAAGACGTCGCGAATCGGATCGTTGATATCGATCTTGTTTCGAACCGCACTCGACTGCCGGGCGAAATCCCGCATATGCTGAATGATGGCCGCTGCCCGCTGAACGTTTTTGCCGATGTCGGCCGCCATCGATTGCAAGTCGTCTTCGCCGATGGGCTGACCCCGGTCGATCATTTTGAGGAAAAAATCGGCGCAGACTTGGATGACGTTGAGCGGTTGATTGATTTCATGAGCAATTCCGGCGGCCATCTGTCCCAGGGTTGTCATTTTGCTGGCCTGGATCAGCTGGGTTTCCTTTTCGACGCTCTCGGTGATATCGGTCGTGGAGGCAATCACGACCTCACTCTCACCGTATTTGGCACGGCTGATGTTGACATTGACAAAAAAGGGGCGACGTCCTTTGCGGTAGTGCTTCCTTTTAGCGAAGAGCAGGGATTTGTCGAGCGGAAGGTTTTGCAGTGCCTGCGCCAACTCTTCATCGCTGTCACCGAGTTCGAGGAAGTGAAGGCCCAGCATTTCCGCGCGTGAATACCGGTAACTGTCCAAGGCTCTTTGATTGATGTCGCGGATTCTGTGCGTTTGGGTGGTGAGAATAAAGATCGGGTGCGGATCGCTGTTGAACAGGGTGCGGTACTTCTCCTCTGATTTGATGCACTGCTCCTGAAGCATTGCGTTTTCGATGGCGACGCCGATCCGATTTCCGATCAACTCGAGCACGTCCTTCTGGTCATTCGTCAAATGTCCGGGTTTTTGACTGCCGATTCGAATAACCCCGAAGGTCTTCTTTTCCTCCGCGTGGATCGGAATGTAGGCCAGCGAAACGAGTTTGTTTTCCTCCAAAAAGCAGATTTCATCGGTACAACCCTCGGGCAGATTTTCATACACCGTAAACTGGTTGCTCTGAGCCACCTGGTGGATGAT
>JBAVJU010000193.1:0-3083 GCA_049687935.1 Desulfobacterales bacterium
CGATCCGGCGGCACTCAGGCCCTTGCTCATGGAAGCAATGGAATATTGTTACACCGGTCGCACGGACCTTGTAACAGAGTCCAACACCCATTGGATGCTGGACGGTCTCTTTTCGACTTATTTCGGGTCCACCTCCGGCCAGCTGCGTGATCAGCAACTCGATCGCCTCTACCAGGACAAGCCTTTGATGGTCGAAGCCTCGATTGCCTTTATCGTTATTTTTTTCAGTTTCTTAAACGATTCCCGGTACTATGTTAAAGGAATCAGCTCATCGGGTATTACTGCCGGCTGACCGCGCTTCATATCGGTATGGAGGCTCTTTGATTTGAATTTATCGCTTCGTACTGATTGCCCGCCCCCACAGCCACCGACCGACACGGTACCATTACGCCTGTTTGACAGATTCCAAATGATCGATATATTCTTCCGGTGTCACTGTTGCGTGTTCAGAAGAAGGTGGCCGTCAATACGCTTCCGTCACAAGCGTTTCCGGAAGATGATCAGGATAACCGATGAACATTTTCAAACGCTTCCAAAAAGCGACCCTGTTGAGTTTGTCGAAAACCTGCGGGTGAGCGGCGAAAATCAGCCCGGTCGGGCTGAACGAAATGCTGAAAAAGTTGCCGGTCAATCGAGACCCCAATCTGCTGGTGGGCTACGAAACAAGCGATGATGCCGGGGTCTATCGTCTGTCCGACGATTTGGCGATCATCACCACCGCCGATTTTATCACCCCCCCGGTCAACGATCCCTATGTTTTCGGCCAAATCGCGGCCGCCAATGCCCTCAGCGACGTATACGCCATGGGCGGACGCCCGGTTACCTGCCTGAACCTCGCCGGCTTTCCATCAAAGAAGCTCGGTCCGGATGTCTTGAACCGAATCGTGGCCGGTGGTTTATCCAAAATAATTGAGGCCGGAGCGGTCCTGGCCGGTGGGCACACGACCGAGGACGAAGAGCCGAAATACGGCTTGGCGGTCACCGGCATCGTTCATCCCCTGAAATTCTGGAGCAACGCCGGAGCCCGGCCCGGCGATGTTCTGGTGTTGACCAAATCCCTCGGCAGCGGTGTGCTCTTCAACGCCAACTTGAAAGGCTGGGTGTCGACTGCGGCGCTGACGGAATGCCTGACGGTCATCACGCAATTGAACCGAACCGCTGCCGAAATCATGCAGGGGTTCGAGATCCATGCCGCCACGGACATCACCGGATTCGGTCTCTCCGGCCATGCCTTCGAAATGGCCCGGGGATCACAGGTGCAACTGAGGCTCTCAATCGGCGCGCTGCCGATCATGAGAGAGGCGCTTGAAATGTACGAAAGGGGAATGAGCACCGGAGTGAATCAGCACAACCGCCGCTTGGTGGAAAACCACATCCGTTTCGAAAATGAGCTGCCGGCATGGCATAGGGAAATCGTCTATGACCCTCAAACCAGCGGCGGTTTGATGGTGGCGGTACCTGAACAGCAAGCCTGGGAACTCGTGACAACCCTACTGCAGGCGGGGGTTGCTCCGGCAGCCGTAATCGGGAGGGTCGACCGACTGGAGGACGACACGTATCTGGTCTTCACCTGACATGGAGTGGATTCTTTTTTTTAATTCTGCTATACGAGCATCGCCCGTCGAATCAAAATTCGAGCTGACAGCCTCGACTCCTTGCAGCCGGATTACCGGTCCACTTGTGGTTGCAAATCGATGATGAAAAAAAATTCAACTCCTCCGCCGGCGCCATCAACGGAAAACCGGCTGCTCGCACCCCTGGTTCGAACCTATGAACGCTTTCTGAAAATCAGGGGCCAGCCGCGAGAAATCGCGCTCGGTTTTGCCCTCGGTCTTTTCGTGGGGATGACGCCCTTTATCGGCCTGCACACGGTCATAGCCGTGCCGCTCGCCGCGCTGCTCAAATGGAACAAAATCTCTGCAGCTGTCGCGGTGTGGTTTACCAATGCGGCCACCGCACCTTTTATATATAGCATCACCTACATCGTCGGCGCGCACATTGCCGGCATAAAAAAGGGTTTCAGCTGGAAGGATATCGAAAGCCTCTCGGCCGTATACCGGCTGATCCTGCACACACCGGAAATAATCTGGGCCATGGTCATCGGCGGCATCATCCTGGGCTTGCCGCTGGCCGTTGCCGGTTACTATTTGGCATTCTTCGTCGTCGACCGCTACCGGGAAAAAATAAAAATCAAACGCAAAGAATCGAAGAAACGGCGGTCACGCAAGAAAAAACCACCCAAAGGCAAACGGTCGGTGCCGTCGACCATCAAAGAAGTGCTCTCTGCGGGAAACACCAACCCGTCTTCCCAACAAGAACCGCCCTTAAAATGATGCCTGATACGGTCTCCATGTATAAAAGGGGGCCTTTTTTACTGCGCCTGCTCAATTTTTACAACGGACGACAGAGCCCTGTCGCGCAAATCCGTTTTTAAGGCGCTTAAAACGGCCAGAAAAAGGGAATTAACAGCGTTCCCAGGGCCAAGACGATCAGATTGAGCGGCATCCCGAGTTTGAGGTAGTCACTGAAACGATACCCTCCGGGAGTGTAAACCAGGAGATTGGTCTGGTAGCCGATCGGTGTGGCATAACAGGCACTGGCGCCGAAACAGACGCCGATGATGAACGCCTTGGGGTCGACACCCAATGCCTCGGCGGATGAAATCGCGATCGGCAGCATCAAAATGGCCGTGGCGTTGTTGCTCAGCAACTGAGTGCTGATGCTGGTGAGCAGAATCACGCCGGCCAGCACCATCGCCGGGTCTAAATTGGTAAAAAGCGATAAAAAGGCTTCGGCATAATGTTGAGAAGCCCCGGTTTTCTCCATCGCCTTGCCCAGGGCGATGGTTCCGACGATCAACAGCAGAACGTTTGCCTGAAGGGTCCGATAAGCGTCGCGCAGCTGGAGACAGCCGGTTGTGATCATGAGTAACACGGCGGTCAGGGCGCACACCATGATGTCCGTCAAGCCCGCGGATGCGGTGATCACCAGACCGCTGAAGATCATAAAGGCCATGCGGGCTTTGCGCTTGTGGATAATTTCGTGATGCACATCCTCTACAATGATCAGGTCGGTTTCAGACC
>JBAVJU010000194.1:0-9813 GCA_049687935.1 Desulfobacterales bacterium
CGCATTTCATGCCGAATGAGACCCTGGCGGCCTGCTTTCAAGACGCCGTTCGCATTCTGTATCTCCAGGACTGGTACGCTGCGGTCGGAATCATCTACGAGATGATCACCGGTGAAGGACTGTTCACGCAGACCGGCAAATTGATCATCGGCATCAAAAACCTGATGTTCCGGAACGCGGGTGAAGCTGCGGCCCGGATCGAGCTACTAAAAAACACCAGCCGGATGTTCTGGCACAGCGCCCGGACGGAAATGGCGAACAAAGCCGGAGAGAAAAAGCACATCCTGCAAAGGGTCACCGTCGGCTTGACCGATGACGTTCGAGCGCTGTTCCTCAAAGAATTGCAGATGGAAAAGCACTGCATCCTTAGGCGGATCAAGGAGACTGTTGCCGGCCAGAGGATATTTAAGAACGAAAAAACCCGCCGAAATCTTTTGATGGCGTCGCGAAAAAAAATTACGCAACTGAAGGTCAACTGGAAAAAAGTCCAGCCGGACGGCGGTCAGGGTCTCAGGATCTTGACCGATTTGGAAGCGCTCAAGCGCGCATCCGAAAAAAACATGCAGCTGATGACCCTCCTCGAAGATCCCCTGTCGACCGTATCGGCTGATGAACTGCTCTATTTCATGTTCGAGGTCGTTCAAAAGGCCATGTATCGGGAGGCATGGGGCGAACTGGTTCCCGCCGAGGTCGTGGGCGTTCGGAAGGAGCAGGGGGCGACCACGGTCGAGGCCACCATTTGATTATTTGATTGCCGCAGCGATTGTCGCCGCCGTCTTTCCAATAGCCGTCATATCACCGGGAACCAGCTCCCACTCGGTCATCGTCAACTTGGGATCGCTCGATTTGCGCGGAATAAGGTGCAGGTGGTAGTGCATCACGACCTGGTTTACGGCCTTTCCGTTGAGTTGTAGAAAGGCGATGCCGTCAGGGTCAAGGGAAGTTTTCATGGCCCGGGCGATCTTTAAAGATGCCTGGTGAATAGCGGCGAGATCCTCCCCATCGATTTCCCAGATGTTTTCGGCATGTCGTTTGGGAATAATCAGTGTGTGTCCGGCATTTATGGGATTGACGTCTGCAAACGAGAGAACCCGGTCGTTTTCGAGAATCTTGAAACAGGGGATGTCACCCCTGACGATCTTGCAGAAGATACAGCCTGCCATTGAGGCCTCCTTTCGAATCGGGTTAAAACCGGTCAGCCGTTTTTCGATATGTCGCCAAAGGTCTTGATTTCCATCGGCAGGTCCGAGACCGATATGGCGATTTCGGCCCCGAGTGCGAACGCCCTTTCGATGACGTTTTCTAGCTGAATCACATTACCCGGCCAGTGATACTGAAGCAGGTACGACAAGGCTTCCGGCTCAAAAGTGTAAACCTTGCGGGCGCTGTCGGCATTATACTTGTGAAGAAAGTGGTTGACCAGCAGACAGATATCCTCTTTGCGTTCCCTCAGAGGCGGCATCTTGATCGAAACGGCGCTGACACGGTTTAAAAAGTCTCTGCTCACCAGGTCACCCTCGACAGCATCCCTGAGATCTTTACCCATAGCGGCTATCACCCGAATATCCCTTGCAAAACCGCCTTCGACCGGCTCGATGTCATTCGTCTTCTCGTCCAACAGCCGCAAGAACTCTTTTTGAACCGGGAGCGAAATGTCGGTGATTTCGTCCAGGTAGAGGGTGCTGCCGTCCGCGGAAGCCAGCAACTCCGACAGATGTTGGATCGCGTCGTCTCCCGACAGACCGCGCAGGAAGGTCCTGCATACTAGGGGAATCAGCGGCCGGTGGTTCCGATCACTGCTGCGGTGGATCACCCTGGCGGTCAGTTCCTTTCCGGTTCCGCTTTCGCCGCGGATCAGCACATTGGGACCGGTGTTTTTCATGCGATCGATGATTTCGTAGATCTCCTGCATCCCGAGACTGACACCGACCAGAGAATCATAACGGTGGCGCTCCTTGATCCGGCTTTTCAAAAGGGCCCTTTTGTCTTTCAGCAGCTTTTCGCCGACGATTCTGTCGATGATCAACTTCAACAGGTCCAGTTTGAAGGGCTTCTGCAGGTAATCGTAGCTGCCGATCTTCATGGCTTTAACGGCCGTTTCCATTGTCCCGTGGCCGGTAACGATGATGACTTCGGTGTCAGGCCGGTACTCCTTGATCGCCGACAGCAGTTCGATACCGTCGATTTCCGGCATCTTGAAGTCCGTGAAAATGATGTCGAAATCTTTTTCCTTCAGCATGTGGAGGGCCTTGCGGCCACTGTCGGCCAAACTCACGGCGTAGCCTTCACGGGACAGGTATCGATTCACCAGATCGAGTATCGCCTTGTCATCATCGACAAACAGGATGCCATAGTCTTTCATGAATACCTCCGCAGTCAGGGACCGCATACTCGACGCCTTCCACAGGGGTGTCTACTTTTTCTTGTCTAATCCGTAGCGTTTGATCTTTTCGACGAGCGTGGTTCTTTTGATCTGCAACAGTTCCGCCGCCTTGTTTTTGACCCATTTGGTCTTTTCCAGTGCGCGCAGGATCAGTTCTTTTTCGTATTCGGTCACCGCCGTATTGAAGTCGACCCCTTCAGCGTAAATTTCCATGTGCGGCTGAGTGGCCGGCCGGCTGACACCGCACACGCGGTCCGGCAGGTCCGACGGCCGAATGTCTCCGGTTTCGTTGAGCACCACCAAACGTTCCATCAGATTTTTCAGCTCCCTCACATTGCCCGGCCAGGAGTGGTTCAGCAACTGGGTCATGGTTTCGGGTAGAATTTTGATCGGTTCCCGGCCCTTGGCGCGGCTGATATTCGCCAGAAAATACGAGACCAGAAGGGGGATGTCCGATTTTCTGTGCTTGAGTGGTGACAGGGCGATCGGAATGACGTACAGGCGGTAAAACAAATCTTCGCGAAAATTGCCCTTCTGAACCTCTTCTTCCAGATCACGGTGGGTGGCTGCGATGATTCTGACATCCGCCCTGATGGTCTGCACTCCGCCGACCCGTTCGAATTCGTTTTCTTCCAGCACCCGCAGGACCTTGACCTGAAGATCCGGACTCATATCACCGATTTCATCGAGGAATATCGTACCGCCCCGGGCTTGCTCGAATTTGCCCGGTTTGTCTGAAATGGCCCCCGTGAAGGCGCCTTTGACATGTCCGAACAATTCGCTCTCCAGCAGGCTTTCGGTGATGGCACCGCAGTTGATCTGAACAAAGGGGTTGTCGCGCCGGTAAGAACGCCGGTGAATGGCCTTGGCGATCATACCCTTGCCGGTCCCGGTCTCACCGTTGATCATGATGGTCGTGTCGCTGTCGGCAACGCGTTCGACGATGTCGAACACTCTTTGCATCGACTCGCTTTCACCGATGATTTCCTGGAAAACTTCGTGTTGCGTGATTTTCATCTGGGTCAGAATAAGACGCTGGCTGACTATTTTGATAATTTTTTTATTTTCCGTACAAAGAACCTGGAACGTTGGTGGTATGATGAACTGACTGGTTCGAGGTTCAGCACGGTTCAACGTTTAAAACTGACATAAACCCCCTCATTTTACCACACCCACCTTTTTGACGGCCCGCTCGATCTGTTCCAGCCGTGCTGCCAGGCTACCCGTAAAACCGATCGAAAGCCGCACCAGTCCGGGTGACAATCCGATCTTGTGCTGGTCTTCGGGTGGAACCTCAGAAGAAGTAGATGAACTCGAGCAGGAAATCAACGTATCATAATATCCGAGCGACACGGCGATATATCCGAAACGCTCTTCGTTCTGAAGAACATCCATCAGGTCTTCGGCTCGCGCGCGGGTGCCACAGTCGATGGTCAGCATGCCGCCGTAACCATAGCCCTCATTGATGAGCCGGTTCATGAGCCGGTACTGCGGATGGGAGGGAAGGCCGGGATAGGCGATGTCAACCCCTATTTCTTTCAACCTGGCGGCGATAATCATGGCGCGGGCGCCGTGTTCGCGCATCCGCAGAGCCAGGTGCGGCAGCCGTTGAATGATGTCGTAGGCGATGCGCGGATCCATGGTCGGGCCCAGGAGCATGACGCGCCCGGTATGCAGATCCATGAGTTTGTGCACGAACGGTTTGGCGGCACAGATGCCCCCGGCAATCGCGTCACTGGCACCGTTGACGAATTTTGTCAGCGAATGGACGACAACGTCGGCGCCCAGCTGGGCCGGTGATATGATGATCGGCGTAAAGGTGTTATCCACAACGAGCGTCAGATCGTATGTTTTCGCCAGGTCGGCCAGGGCCGGTATGTCGGCGACTTTCAGGGTGGGGTTGCCGACCGCTTCGGTGTAAATGACCCGCGTTTTTTTCGTGATCGCTGATGCGAAGGACTGCGTATCGGTCGGATTCACAAAGGTCGTGTTGATTCCCATTTTGGGGAACAGTTCCCTGAGCAAAGCGTGGGTGCCGCCGTAGACCGTATCGCTGGAAACGATGTGATCACCGTTTTGACACAGCTGCAACAGCGTACATGAAATTGCGGCCATGCCGCTGGCCGTGCAGACGGCGGCCTCGGTGCCTTCCATGGCAGCAAGATAGCGGGCCAGGACATCGACGGTGGGGTTGAAGTGGCGGCTGTAGAGAAAACAGCCGTCTTTTTCCGGTCCCCGGAGACCTTCGAAGATCTCGGGCATGATGCGCGGATCCATGACCGTAAAGGTCGAAGACCGTGATACCGAAGGCGTCACACCGCCGTGTTCGCCGAATTCGCGGCGCGCATTCCACATGGCTTGTTCGGGATTGAATTTTTGCATGACGGGCCTCTACAATTAAAAAAAGATGGCGCGAAGATCCGCAATCGGATGTTTTTAAGGTGTTTGCATCAATAAAAATAACGAAGGGCGGGAACGGGGTCAAGAAGTTTCCTCGCACATTGTGTTTAAAGACGACCGTCTAACGGGGAAAAATATGACGGCGACCATCCACGGATTATCGGAAGCGACCCCATGTAGCCTGTACAGGCGCTGTCGCCGAACTCGTCCGTCTCCGGTGCAACCGATGCCTTAATTGCGTAAAGGGGCCATTAATGGACGGATAGCCGATGGTCACGAGGTCCATGTCGGTGTGATGACATACAAATACAGCTCACGGGGACCGTGCGCGCCGTGTACCATTGTCAGTTCGATATCGGCTGTTTTGCTCGGGCCGCTGATCAGGGTCAGGCAGTTGGCCAATCCCCAGTCCGGCGGTTTGCCGTCGTATTTCAGATAGGCATAGAGCTCCGGCAGGTTGCGGATGATCTGGTGTAACTCGATGACGGCCACGTGGATGGAGGGCAGCAGAGAAACCGACCGATCCCGACCCGGCACCGTTTTCATCACCAGAGTGGCAGTTTCGGCCAAACAGTAGTCGGCCGAGGTGATGCCGATAAATGCGGAACCGACCCGGCTGCGAAAAAATGACCGTTCGTTCGTGCTCTCCGGTGCACCGTTTGTCTGGCGCGGCGAATAGACCGGCACCTTCTGAGGGGCCAGAATTTCAGGCAGATCGAGGCGGTCGATCAACGGATGCCGCCAGACGGCGACGGACTTCGGCTCCTCCCACTCGGGGGCCTTTTCCGCAACCAGCGCGGCAATAGCGGCGGCGGTGTCGCTTGGGTCTTTCTTCGGTATGACGTTCAAATTGAGCGGTTTGCCTTGCGCGATCAGCTGGTGCAGCAATTTCAACCGGGCCGCCTCGGTTCTGGCGCGGGCCCGTTTCACGATATCCCCGGGCCTGCGGCCGGGGCGGGCGGCAAAAACCCTCCTCCGCCATTGCTCAGGCATTTCCGCGTTTCCCAGTGCGGCTGTCACGCGCCCGATGAAATCGTGTTGGGTCGCCATCATTTACCCGATAAGCCTTTATTCCAGCGATCCATAAAGGATGTTAACGCCAGCGGTTTCAAATCCCGGCTGCGAGTCCAGCCTGCGAGAGGAGACGGCAGGCGGTGAATCATGCCGCCGGCGCCGGTGAAAGGCCGCTGCAGCATGTTGGCTGTTCGCATCAATCCTGCGTATGCCCGGCGATTGCGAATGGCGGCGGACCAGGCCTTGTAAACCGCTTTTTCGACGGTGACACTGCCTCTGGTGGTTCGGTCCGAAACGCCCCGGACCAGACGGGCGCGCAGGGCCAGCAGCATCCGCGGCAGGTCGATGTCAACCGGGCAGGCATCCTTGCAGGCACCGCAAAGGGTTTCGCCCAGGAAAAGATCCTTGGCGCGCTCGATGCCGATCAGCAACGGTGTCACCACGGCGCCGACCGGGCCGGAATAGGCGAACCCGTAAGCGTGGCCGCCGATTTTACCGTAGACCGGACAGACGTTGAGGCAGGCCGCACAGCGGATGCAGCACAGGATTTCGCGAAACTCGGAATCCGCCAGGATTTTCGATCGGCCGTTGTCGATGATGATCAGGTAAAAGGCCTCCGGACCGTCCATCTGTCCGGCCTGGCGCGGGCCGCCGATGTAACTGATGTAACCGGCCAGATGCTGGGCGGCGGCCCCGCGGGACAGCAGACGGAAGAGAATATCGTGATCTTCCAGACGGGCCGTGACCCGTTCCATACCCATGAAGGCCACATGGACCCGGGGCAGGGTCGTGGCCATGCGGATGTTGCCTTCGTTGGAAACGGTGGTGATATGGCCGGTTTCGGCGCAGGCCAGGTTGCACCCGGAAATTCCCATGTCGGCCGTCAGGAATTTCTGCCGCAGGGCCTTGCGGGCCGTGCGGGTCAGGGTCGGCGGATCGTCGGTATAGGGGATGCCGAGCTTTTCGGCAAAAAGCCGGCCCACCTGTTCCCGCGTCTTGTGGATCGCGGGTGCGATGATGTGCGAAGGGGACTCACCAGCCAGCTGGATGATGTATTCGCCCAGGTCGGTTTCGGTCACCTCGATGCCGGCGGCCTGCAGGGCCGGGTTCAACCCGATTTCTTCAGTAACCATCGATTTGCCCTTGACCACTTGTTTGACATCGTGTCTGCGGGCGATGTCGATGCAGGCTGTCACCGCCGCCTGCGCGTCGTCGGCGAAAATGACCTGCCCCCCGTTTTTGCCGATGTTGTCTGCCAGGGTTTCCAAGAGGATGTCGAGGTTCTCCACCGCCTGCAGGCGCATGTCGTGCGCCGTGCGGCGCAATTCGGGCCCTTCGGGGAGTTCGCGATACGCCTTCGCCGTGCCCTTGCCCAACCGGTCCTGAACGCTCGCCAGAGCGGACTGCAACACGCGGTCTTCGATCGCCTTGCGGGCTTCTGATTTATAGTTTTCGGTAGTGATATTGCTCATCGGAGATCAAACTTTTTCCTGGGTTGAGTAGTTTTTGGGTTCAATGGTCCGGGTGCACAGTTTAAGTTCAGGGTTCACGGTTCCAAGTTAATGATTGATATGTAAACCGCTGAACCGTTATCCGTGAACCTTGAACCCTGAACCGTAAACCAATCCGTTATTATTTTTCAGCACATATCAGGCGTCTAACATCCGGCCAGCAGTTGGGCGATGTGCAGAACCCTGACCGGTGAGTTCATTCGGCTGAGTCGTCCCTGGATGTTCATCAGGCAGCTGATGTCCACACCCGTGACGGCGTCGGCTCCGGTAGCGATGATGTTGTGCACCTTGTCATCGACCATGGCTGTCGAAATTTCCGGATATTTTACTGAAAACGAGCCGCCGAATCCGCAGCACCGCTCCGAGTCCTTCATTTCGACGAATTCGAGGCCGGCTACCTTCGCAATCAACCGGCGGGGCTGCGCTCTGATGCCAAGATTGCGTAGAGCCTGGCAGGAGTCGTGTAGGGTGATTCGACCGTCGTAACGGGCGCCGTGATCCTCCACTCCCATCACGTCCACCAGAAACTGTGTCAGCTCGAAAGTTTTGTCGCCCACCGCTTCGGCGCGTTTCCGCCAGGCGGGAGAGTCGCGAAAGAGGTCCGGATAGTACCGGCGGACCATGTGAACGCAAGAGCCCGACGGGCAGACGACAACCTCCGCTTTTTCGAAGATCCGGATGAACCGCTCGGCGGCGACCCGGGCCTCCTGACGGTAGCCGGAATTGAAGGCGATTTGCCCGCAGCAGGTCTGATCTGCGGGGCAGTCGACGGCAAGGTTCAGCTTCCGAAAAATTTTTACCACGGCCTCGCCGACTTCGGGATAGAGACCGTCGACCAGGCACTGGACAAAAAGCGTTACTTTCTTAGGGGTGTTTATCATTGTCCTCAATCGAATCGATCTGCTCGATCCGGGAGCACCGGTGCTGCGGTCATTCAATATGCCGGTGCCGGTTTTTCGGCCGATAACAGGTTGCAAGATGTCATCCCTCGTTACATAATGCGAAGGTACTGGTCAAGGTCCAAGTTCTCTCCACAGCAGAAAAGCGAGGTCAAGATGCCGGCTCAATCGAATCCTTTGCGTGAGCTGATCGACGGTCACGCCCACTTGAATGAAATAGATGATATCGAGGGGGCTCTGGGAAGGGCCGCAGCAGCCGGTGTGGCGCGAATCGTCGCTGTGGGTATGGATATGGTCTCCAATTGCAGGATTCTGGAACTCGCCGCTGCCAATCCGGGTCTGGTGCTGCCTTCCGTTGGATTTCACCCTTGGTCGATTTCGACCGAAAAGATCGAGGCGACCCTGGCTTTTCTGAGAACACACCTGGCGTCCTGCACGGCCTTGGGTGAAGTTGGACTCGACTACAAGGCCAAGGTGAAAAAGGCGGTCCAGTGGGAGGTTTTTGCCCGCGTCCTCGACCTGGCGGCAGAATTCAAAAAGCCGGTGATCGTGCATGCCCGTTTTTCCCACCAAAGATGCCACCGGATGGTTTCTGCGGCGAAGATTAAAAAGGCGGTTTTTCACTGGTACAGCGGCCCCTTAGACCTTTTGGAGAAGATCATTGCCGACGGGTATTTCGTGTCCTGCACTCCGGCACTGGCCCACAGCACTGCCCACCAGGCCGCTATCCGGCAGGCCCCGCTGGAGCGTATCCTCATCGAAACCGACTGCCCAGTCGAATACCGGGGAAAGGTTTCCGAACCGGCCCACCTGATCGACACCCTGACGCACCTCAGCCGGATAAAAGACCGGCCGATCGAAGAAGTCGCCCGGATCACCACCGCCAATGCCAGGATGTTTTTCGGCATCCAATAGATTCAGTCGACGGCAGCCGACGATTATTGGCAATGGAATCGATGATTTTTTGATACTCGTTTTGGCGGCCGTAGACTGTTGACAGTTGACCTGTTTACGGACTATATTAAGTCATACTTAAGAAGTGGAGATCTTGTCATGAAACTGTCCAGCCAGATTAAGCCTATCAGTTACCTGAAGGCCCATGCCGCCGAAATTGTGAGAAAGCTGGGCGAGCAGCGGGAGCCGCTGGTCATCACCCAGAATGGCGAAGCCAAGGTGGTCATACAGGACATTGAGAGCTACGAGCAAACCCAGCAAACAATGGCTCTCCTGAAGATCCTGGCGCTCGGGATGCATCAGATTGAGGAAGGCAGGGTCCTGCCCGCTGAGGATGTGATTAAACGTCTGCGCAAAAAGCGGGAGGCTCGGTGATGCCGTTTGCGGTTTTGCTGACCAATGCTGCAGCACGAGATCTCGACGAGCTTTATGACTACATTGCTGAGCACGATGCGCCTCGAAAAGCGAACTTTGTTTTGAAGCAGATCGAGAAAGCCTTCACCAACTTGTCCGAATTCCCAGAGCGGGGTACCTATCCCAAAGAACTGCTGGCTATAGGGATTCGTGAATACCGCGAGGTTTTCTTCAAACCATACCGCATCATTTACAGAGTTGTGGATAAGAACGTCTACGTTCTGCTGATTGTCGATGG
>JBAVJU010000195.1:0-2921 GCA_049687935.1 Desulfobacterales bacterium
GTTCATGAGCAACGGCGAGCGCATGCTCGACTACCGGACCTTCATGCACTACATGGCCACGGGCATCACGCCGGCGATGGCCCAATCGGCAGTGGGTCAAGGGTCCGCCTACGCCTTCACGCCCCACGACGCGCAGGGACGGTACCTCGACGGCGGCAAGACCTACCGCGTGACGCTGCCGGCGCCCGTCCCCGCCAAGGAATTCTGGTCCTTCGTCGTCTACTCGGGTCAGCACCGGGGCCTGCTGGAGACCGACCAGAAGAGCGCCGGTGTCGACAGCCTGAACCCGGACCTGAAGGCCAACCCGGACGGTTCCTACACCGTCTGGTTCGCACCGACCGCGCCCACCGGCAAGGAAGGCAACTGGGTGCAGACCATGCCCGGGAAGAGCTGGTCGGTTCTGGTGCGACTCTACGGCCCGCTCGAGCCATGGTTCGAAAAGACTTGGAAACCGGGTGACATCGAGCTGGTGACGTAGCGTGTCAATAAAAGGAGAAACTGCATGAAAACGACCAAGGTGACTCCCGAAACCTACATCCGGGCCGAAACGGACTTTACGTTCTTCAAAGCCATCCAAATGGCGGGCGGGGTCAACAGGCTTTTTCATTTTCGGAACGTGACCCCGCTGGATAAGCAGACGGTCGTTCGTATGAACAGGGATACCCTCTATTCAAGCGGGGTGGTCGATACGTCCGGCGGCGCGACCATCACCATGCCCGAAATGCCGGCAGACCGCTATGCCTCCATCTATCTGGTGGATAACGACCACTATGTGCCCTTTGTGATTTACGAACCGGGCACGCACCCATTGCCATGCGACACCAAATACCTGGGCATTCTGGTACGTGTCCAGGTGTTCGATCCGAACGACCCGGCCGAGATTGCTCTGGTCAACAAACTGCAGAATCAGTTTGTTATCCGGGCCCAGAGTGCCGATCCATTTGCAAAACCTGAATGGGACCAGCCATCGCTAAATGCCCTGCGGGCGGAATACGAAAAGGAGTTCCGGAAATTTGCGAAGTATCCCTCCGACTGGCAGGGGCCGCGCGGCAAGGTCAACGAGCAAACGCGTCACTTGGCGGCGGCAGGCGCCTGGGGCCTCTTCCCCGAATGGGATGCCACCTACATCATCTACAGCGGCCATCACGACCCCAACGTGTGCCACATCGCCACCTACGCCGTGCCGGAGAACAACGCCTTCTGGTCCATTACGATGTACGGCAATGACGGCTTTATCAAGAGCGAGAACAGTATTGTCAACTCTTCGACTGTAACGTTGAACGCGGACGGCACGTTCACCGTGTATTTCGGGTCGGCGGAGGCCTGCGGTGATGTACCCAACAGGCTGGATACCACGCAAGGATGGAACTTCCTGATGCGCATCTACCGCCCGGGCAAATCGGTGTTGGAAGGGGCGTATAAACTTCCTGCGGCCAAACCCGTGAAGTGAACCGCTCCGCCAGCGCATGAGGTGGGTGATTGCCGACAAGGGCGATAGCAATGAGAGTTGTGCCTGCGGCAGCGGGCTCAAGTATAAAAAATGCCATGGCCTGAGCCATCCGTTTCAAAGAGCTAAACTGTCACGGTTGTAGATTTCTAATATCCCAAGTAGGAGGCTATCGTTATGTCCCTAAAAGAGTACAAGCCCGGAACTGCCTTTACCGGTGTTGTTGGACGCACGGTATCTGAATCAGAACCGGCCTGGCCCCAGCCGGTGCGGGCTAAAAAAGGCGCGCCCAATGTGATCTTCGTCATTTTGGATGATGTCGGCTACGGCCAGATGTCGGCCTTTGGCGGCCTGGTCAACACCCCCAATTTCGACCGGCTGGTGCAGAATGGTCTGCGCTACACCAACATGCACACCACCGCCCTGTGCTCGCCGACCCGTGCCTGCGTTCTCACCGGGCGCAACCACCATTCCAATGGAGTAGCGAGCATCATGGAATTGGCCACCGGCTTCCCGGGCTACGACGGCCGCATGCCCTTCCAAAACGGCATGCTGTCCGAAATGCTGCTGGAGCGCGGCTATAACACCTTCTGCACCGGCAAATGGCATCTGGCGCCCGCAGAGGAGAGCACCCCGGCGGGTCCCTTCCATCGCTGGCCGTTGGGGCGCGGCTTTGAGCATTTTTATGGCTTCATGGGCGGCGAAACCAGCCAGTGGTTCCCCGACCTGATCTATGATAACCATTCCGTTTCCCAACCGAAAACGGTGGAGGAAGGCTACCATCTGGATGAAGACCTGATCGATCATGCCATCCACTTCATCCTGGATGCGCACGTGATCGCACCCGACAAGCCTTTCTTCCTCTACCACGCGCCCGGTTGCGCTCACGCCCCCCACCAGGTGGCGCCCGAGTGGATCGAAAAATACAAAGGCAGGTTCGATATGGGGTGGGATAAGTACCGTGAGGTTGTCTTTGCCCGCCAGAAAGAACTGGGAATCTTCCCAGCCGATGCTGAACTCTCCCCTCGTGATCCCGACGTGCCCGCATGGGATACGCTCAACGACCAGCAGAAGAAACTGTACGCTCATTTCATGGAGGTTTTTGCCGGTTTCCTGGAGCACTGCGACCATCAATTTGGCCGCCTCCTGGATATACTGGAGGAGATCGACGAGCTGGAGAACACCATCATCATGGTGCTTCCGGACAATGGAGCCAGCTCGGAAGGCGGTGTGAACGGCGCTTTCAATGAAATGAGCAGTTTCAACTATTACTACGAGACCCTCGAGGATATTCTGCCCCGTATGGATAAATTGGGCGGTACAGCTTCATACAACCATTATCCCTGGGGCTGGTCCTGGGCGGGCAACACCCCCTACCGCCGCTGGAAGAAAGAAGTCTATCGCGGCGGCTGTACCGACAATTTGATCGTCCACTGGCCTGCCGGGATCAAGGTCAGAGGTGAGAATCGCAACC
>JBAVJU010000196.1:0-10848 GCA_049687935.1 Desulfobacterales bacterium
GCTCAACACACTCTCCATGTCCTGCAGGTTCCGCAAGACCATAATCCACATTTCAGCCTGAGGCTTGAGCGGGCTTTCAGGATATCGGTTCACGATTGCCCCGAAAGCCTCTCGGGCTTTCGTGAAATCATGTTCTGGATTTTCGGGATGACTGTATATGAGGCCGATCTGAAAGAGGGCCTGGTCTCCCAAAAGCTGGGGATAAAGGTTCAGTACGGCCCGACTCTCTCTGAGTGAGGCGCTGAAATTGCCTCGGCCCAGATAATAGTCGGCCGTCGCGAGGTGCTCCTCCGTTTTCCAGCGCTCCGGCGGATACAGGCAACCGGCCAACAGGCAGGTTAACATCAGGCAGCCGGCAATGCGAAATAGAACGTACTGCCGCTTCCCGGCGCACTTTTGGCCCATATTTCAC
Source organism: Desulfobacterales bacterium (assembly GCA_049687935.1). GTDB lineage: Bacteria > Desulfobacterota > Desulfobacteria > Desulfobacterales > SG8-13 > JARFQH01. The sequence continues at coordinate 413 of JBAVJU010000196.1, forward strand.
CCCCGTGATCTGAGATGATGTGTTTGGCGATGGTCAGCCCCAGGCCGGAACCGGCGGTTTTGTGTCCGTTGGTTTCGACCCTGGAAAATTTTTCGAAGATGATTTTCAGCGAGTCGGCGGCAATACCGATGCCGGTATCGGAAACAGCCACACACACAAACTTTTTTGACTGGTTGTAAGGCGCCGCCATTATTTGCACGTGGCCGTTTTGCGGTGTAAATTTCAGCGCGTTGCCGATCAGATTATCCATCACCTGGCTGATGCGTTCCTCGTCCATCATAATCAGCGGTAATTCGGGCAGGGGCTTCAGTTCAAGCTGAATTCGCTTGCTCTGCGCAATCGGTGCCAGCTTCAGTACCGATTGTTGCAGCAATGGCGTCAAGTTGGCTTCCTGATAGCGGTACTCCATCATGTGAGCTTCCATGCGGGAAAAATCGAGAATCCGGTTGACGGATCGGATCAGTCGCTCACACTCTTCCCGGGTGATGACCAACAGCTGCTGCTTTTTTTCCGGTGCGTTGGCGTAGGTGCCCTCGATCAGCATTTCAGAGGCTTCCCGTATAGCGGTCAGCGGGGTCCGAAGTTCGTGCGACAAGTGGTTGATAAAATCGATTTTCATTTCATCGAGTTGCTTGAGCCTTACGCTCATCTCATTGAAATCGTCGGCCAAGGCCTTGATTTCAGGCGGACCCTTCATCGCGGGAAACTGCACATAATTGCCCTCGGCAATTTCCTTTGTTTTTCTCTGCAGCAGCACAATCGAACGGTTGATTCGGCGGGTGCTGAAAAAAGATATCAGCGTACCGACCACCACGGTGAGTATCGCCGTGAAAAGGGTCATATTGAACACCCGCGAACTGATCAAGCCGGCCGAGAGAATTTTCTCTTCGCGGCCCTTTTGTACAATGGCGATGATGCCGTTGAGACGCAGAGCGATACCATCCAGCAGTGCTTCGTTCTGCGTCGCATATTCGCGGCTCGGTTTTGAGTTCCCCTGAGACAAGCGTTTGTTTTCCTCATCGAACAAAGCGACATACTGGTCGTACAATTGGCGTGTTTCTTTAAAGAGCTCGATTTTACGGGGTGTGTCCATCCGATATTCATTGTCATCGAGCCCTGTTTTAAAGAGTTCGCGAATTTCCCAGAACTTCTTTATAAAATCTTCGTCCTTGGAAATATGGTATTTTTTCTCAAAACTGACCTGCGAAAAAAGCGTATCCCGCAGATGTTCCATTTGGGCGATGGTGGTCCCGTCGACTGCCGTTCCACGAATCAAGCGGTTTAACAAATTGAGATTGAGGGACACGTAAACCCCGAGCAGAACCACCAGGAGCAAAATAACGACGTATCCGAGAGTCAGACGTTTTAACAGGGTAAATTTCATTATTATCCCTTTTGGGACAAATATTCAACCAAAGCGGACGTCGCTCAGTCCATTAACGGTTATAGTACCTGAAAAAACGTTTTGAGGAAACAGCTTTGAGACTTCCGCCACCTAATTTTACCGCATTCTGTAAATCCACGGGGGTGCTGGATTTGTGAGGCCATTATCGACTGCTGCCGTTCGGGCGCTTTGTCTCAAGTGTACCCTGCCGCCGGCCGATATTTAATACCGACGGCCATGCCGGAAACGAGCTAAAAACAGGTTTTATGTCCAGGATTCCCCGTTTGCGATTTCCAGGAAAGCTGCCGGACAGCAACCGCCTTGTGAAGGTGTATCCGGAACGGCATTAAATTCATATGGTGGCTCATGAATTCTTTAAGAGGCTTGCCGATCAAAAAAGACGTTTATCCAACCCCCCGGTCGGAAAAAATACTCTTCGGGCCGGTTCGTCGCAGTGCCTGCGGTCTCTGCCTGGCCATCTTGATGGTATTGACCGGTTCGGGCTGCAACCAACCGTTCTTTAAAAATGATTTAGAGGCGATCCAATCCAGAGGGGTTCTTAAGGTCATCACCCGCAACAATGGGACCTGCTATTATGAAGGGCCGCATGGAGCGGAAGGGTTTGAATACGATCTTGTAAAAGCCTTTGCCGATTACCTGAACGTCAGACTGGAAATCCTGGTCATGGAAAATGACAAGGCGATGGTCACCTCCCTTCTCAATGGTGATGCGGATCTGATCGCCGCCGGTTTTATCGTATCGGATGACCTGCGTCGGCATCTGGCCTTCGGACCGATTTATCAACAAATACAGCAACAGGTCGTGGGACGTCGCGACGGCACCCTCTTTAAAACAATCGCGGATCTGATCGGTAAGCCCATATGGGTTACTGCCGGCGGGTTTCAAGAAAAACGGTTGAACATTTTGAAGAAAGAATACCCGGAACTGTCCTGGTTGTCCATTTCCGATTATGAATCAGAAGAATTGCTGGAAATGGCCGGTCAGGGTGTCATCCCGTTGACCATTGCAGAATCGACCACTATCGCGCTGAATCGGCGCTACCACCCTGAACTGACAGTCCATCTTGCCGTTGACAAAGGCCAAAACCAGGCCTGGGTCCGGCACCCGCACAACTGGCATCTGGGTCGCGCTCTCCAGCAGTGGTTTGACCTGTCGTCAACCGTTTCGCTGTTGGAGCGGCTTAAGCAGCACTATTATGGTCACCTGCAGAAATTCGATTATGTCGACATCACGACTTTCCGCAGACGTTTGGGGCATCGATTGCCGACGTATCGTCAGTATTTCGTAAATGCGGCCCAGAAACAAGGCCTGGACTGGACCCTTATAGCTGCGCAATCCTACCAGGAATCTCATTGGAACCCCAAAGCCAAGAGCTTCACCGGCGTCAGGGGGATGATGATGCTGACCCTCGATACCGCGCGTTTGATGGGGGTGAAAAACAGGCTCGATCCCAGGCAGTCCATTCATGGCGGCACACGCTACCTGGCCCTGCTTCACAAGAAAATTTCGGTGGACATTCCGGAACCGGATCGGACGTTTATGGCTTTAGCCGCTTATAACGTTGGCCTCGGACATCTGGAGGATGCGCAGAAGTTGGCGGTCGCGCTTGGCAAAGATCCGAAAGCCTGGTCCGATATCCGTGCGACACTGCCATTGCTGCGACTTAAGAAATATTACCGCGGGCTGATGCATGGATATGCCCGCGGGGCCGAGCCCGTCAGCTATGTTGACCGAATCAGAACCTACCACAAAATTCTGACCCGTTGGGCAATCGAACAAAGCCATCAAGAGACCACGGCAGCCGCAGCCGAATACCACCCGCCGCTCTGATCCTCAGCCGCTCTTCGATTGTCGTTAATCGTTTGCCATGACGGCGACGGGTGACCCTCTGAAAACAGTCTTTGCTTTTTTGAGCCGAAAACCGGCCGCGGGCTGAACTGAAAATTATACCCTGGCGTTGAAAGATGTTGCAAATCTCGTTGATTCTGGATTAAACAACATGGAGAGCTCTTTATCTTGGGGAGGAGGTCAAACCACCGATGGGCATGATCAAGGTTGCCATTGCGGGAATAGGTAACTGTGCCAGCTCACTGATTCAGGGGATCACCTACTACAGAGGCAAGGGTCCGGCAGATGCAACCGGTCTGATGCATTGGGATTTGGGGGGATACAGGCCTGGGGACATCGAAGTCGTTGCGGCATTCGATATCGACCGGCGTAAAGTCGGCCAGAAGGTCAATGAGGCGATCTTTGCACTCCCCAATTGCACCAAAATATTTTGTCCCGAACTGCCGCAGTCTGACGTTACGGTCAGTATGGGCCGAATCCGCGACGGCCTGTCGGATCACATGCGGGATTATGAGGACCGGTACACCTTTGTGCTTTCCGATGCTCCCGAACCGGAACATGAGGCTGTAGTGGATCTTCTGAGAAAAACCGGTGCAGAAATCCTCCTGAACTACCTGCCGGTCGGCTCGCGACGCGCGACACAATTTTATGCCGAATGCGCCCTCGAAGCCGGCATCGCCCTGATCAACAACATCCCGGTTTTTATCGCCAGTGATCCGCAATGGGCCCGACGATTCCGGGAAAAAAACATACCGATCATCGGCGACGACATCAAGTCCCAGCTTGGGGCCACCATCACGCACAGGGTCCTGACCGATCTGTTCAGGAAACGGGGGGTTAAGCTCGAGCGAACCTACCAGCTCAACACGGGGGGGAACACCGATTTCTTGAATATGCTCAACCGCCATCGCTTAATGTCGAAAAAAGAGTCGAAGACCGAAGCGGTCCAATCCGTGGCGGCTCGGCGACTGGAAAACGAAAACATTCACATCGGCCCGAGTGATTATGTCCCCTGGCAGAAGGACAACAAGGTTTGTTTCATCCGGATGGAGGGACGGTTGTTCGGTAATGTCCCCATGGAAATCGAACTGCGTCTATCGGTCGAAGATTCTCCCAATTCGGCCGGCGTCGCCATCGATGCGATCCGGTGTGTCAAACTCGCGTTGGACCGCGGCCAAGGCGGTGTTCTCGAGGGCCCTTCGGCGTATTTTTGCAAGCATCCACCGCGTCAATTCACCGACGACGAAGCGTTTAGCCTGACCGAAAATTTTATATCTCTGTTTCCGGAAAAAGGTGATGCAAAGACCGACTATCCTCAACAGCGCGAACCTTTGTCCAACTAAGAAGGGTCCGTATTGAAAATGGGGGACAGAGATCACTTGGCAGTCAAAGACCGGATCTGAAATCCAACGCAATTCCTGAATTGTTGACATGACGCTTCGCAAGAGTTTTCTGGCCGAACCTTACTACCGGTGGCTTGACAAACGGATTCTGCCATATGTCAATCGCCTGACGCTCAGCCCGAATCAGTTCACGCTGGTCGGCGTTCTTCTGGCCGCCGCCGTTCCGATCGGATATTTCCTGCATCCTGTCGTCGGTCTTCTTTTCATGCTTATTTCCGGTTTTGCCGACACATTGGACGGCCTTTTGGCCCGCCGCCGGAACGCTGCATCGGTGTTCGGCGCTTTTCTCGACTCCACGCTGGATCGGATCTCGGATTTCTTCTACATTTTTGGTTTCTGGACTCTGTTCTGGGACTCCGACCGGTTTATTCTGGCCAGCGGCCTGATCTTTGCGAGCTCATTGACGACGGTCATGATCAGCTATGTCAAAGCGCGTTCGGAAGCCCTCGGCGGCACCTGTGGCATCGGTTGGATGGAGCGCGGCTGGAGAACAATCTACCTTATCATCTGGGCCCTTCTGATTTGCGTTCTGCCGCCCTTTTTGGACCTGATATTGTGGGCGGGCCTGGTTCTTTATTTTGTACTGACATCTATCACCGTGCTGCAACGCATCACACACAGCCGCATGGAATTTTCGCGGTCAAAAGGATAGTCGGAAATCGGGGACAGTCCCCTCCAATGTCAAATTTTTGACGTCCTTAAACGACAACAATTCAAATTGTCTCAGCATTTTATGTAGTTATCTTTTAGAGTAAGTTGGCATTAATTTTGCTGTAATTCTTTTACGTCCGTTTCATCTTCATTGATGGCTTCTGGGGTATGGCGGACTTCAGAAGCACGCCTCCTTTCGGACGCCCCCGGAGTCGATCCGACTCCGGGGGTACAACCATCTGCTGACAAGCACGCATTCCTCAACCACCTCCCCGCGCCTCCCAAACGACGAACCGGTCATCTTAAACAAATCGGTCATTTCAAATTCTGTCGTCCACAAAGAGGCAGCTTCCGGCTCCAGAAGGCTGATGTCGTCTTTTTTTGAAACGCGGCATCATGCGCTGACCATCACACCTCGTTTCACTCACAATGGACGCTTTCTCCATGTCATTTCTCGTTCACATCCCCGCCATTTTGCGCATTGCCCTGGCGTTCATCCTGATTTTGGCCGCCGGTGTCTACTTCGAGTTGATGTGTTCTCTAATGGGTCGTTGAGCCGAGGTGATCAATTGCTGAACAAATTCATGTTCGGCCCCATGGTCAGATCGGGCGGCGTCTGAAAAAAGGATCTGAGGATTGACCGGATCGCCTCCATGTCGGATGCATTGAAGATCCGGGTGTAAAGGGTGTGACCGAACCGGAAGTTGGCGGCAAAGTAAAGCGCGAATTTCTTGAAACGCCGAATGGCCTGGGCTTCGTCGAAATACAGCGGCAGGAGATCGGCCAGCCGCAGCGCGGTGTCGCCATAGATATTCGGTCCAACGGACACGCCATTGGCCCACTCGGAAAAAACCCATGGACGGGCCACTGCCATCCGCCCGATGGCAATTCCGTCGCAACCGGTCATCGACAGCATTGTGACACAATCCGCGCGGCTGAAAACATTACCGTTTCCAAATACCGGAACCGAAACCGCCTGTTTGACCAAACCAATATAGTCCCACCGCGGCGGGCGTGAGCGGCGATCAGGGGCAACCCGGGGATGAAAGGTCAGGGCATCGGCTCCGGCCGCCTCGAATCGACGTGCCAGATCGACAGCCGCCAGAGGAGTATCCTGCCAGCCGGTGCGAAATTTGACAAAAACGGGAATCGAAACCGACCGACGCACCGCCTTCACGATGGCGGCAGCCAAAGACGGCTGCTTCAGGAGTGCCGCTCCGCAACTCCGGCTGCAGATCGCAGCAACCGAACAGCCGAAGTTGAGATCGACCCCGAAAAATCCCGCTTCTTGAACGGTGCGGGCTGCCCTGGCCATGGCCGCCGGATCGAAACCGACAATCTGACAGACCAGATGGGGCAATTCTTGATCCCGCCAACGGAACAGGTCTGACGTCTCACGATTTTCATGCGGAATCCTTCTGGCACTGCACATCTCGGAAAAGAGCAATCCAAATCCACCGAAAGCGGCCAGCAGTTCACGCATGGCGATGTTTCCCAGGTGGGTCATGGGCGCCAGAACCAGCCTCCCGGACATCGTACGGCTGCCGACGGCCAGAGGCTGATTTAAAAATTCTGCGAGTCGATCACTCATTTTTTTCCCACATCAGAGATTTGAAGAGGCGCGATCTGAAAAGTTTCATATCTTGTCACGCGAGGTTCGGCAAGTGCAGATGAAAGCGATAGCAGGCTCAATATTCATTTGTCTCAAACCGTCCGGACTGATATGGTGTGATTTCTAAACGTTTTTTCGGGGAACCGCAAAATGGGATTTAACGACGACCTCATTGATCCGCTGGTCGAGGAAATTCTGACCGATGTTGCCGGATCCTTTTTTGGAAACCGGCGGCAACTCGACGAAAAAATCGACCTGTTCCATAGCTACGTGCAAGCACTTCGCCTCAAAGAGGCTGAGGTCCGGAACCCGGCGGCGCTGCTCAACTACTTGTTGCTGAGAGGAGATCAGGCACCGGCATTCTACGAAATGCTCACCGTGGAGGGAACCCTCCTTACCGCTGCCGGGGCAATCGTGCCGCAAAACGCCCAATTGTGCCTGCCATTTGCAATCGGGTTCCGCACCCGGTTCGTGAAACTGGTTTGCAATGCTTACGACGCCCTGCAAAAATCCTGCACTGTCTATCTTCACGGCCGGCCTAAGGCAGACATGACCGCCAACCCGGATCCATCAAAAGCCTATTACTACCTGGTGCTCGAAATGCACCGGCTTGTCAATCAGGAAATCAATCGCATCAACGCGTCGATTTCTCCGAGCTGCGCCCTGCAGTTTGCCAAGAAATTAAATCCGCAGGTGGTGCAGAAGGAACAGATCACCGGTGGCGGCGCATCCGACGCCCGATCGTTGGACGATAAGTTATGTTACACCACCATCGATCTGGAGGCGCTGTCGCTCAAGAAATATCCCGAATTGCCGGAAACCGGAGCCGTCCTGCCCGAAATCAAGCGCTTTTGTGAGACCCTTTGCAGAAACCACGGCCGAAAAATAAAAGAAGTTGTGGCAAACCTGAAATCCCGCCTTTCCAGTTGCAAGACGTAAAGGATCGACAGCACGATGAAAACCACCCGTGAGGCCAGGATTAACGCCCGTTTCGACCACGCGGCAACAATCTTGATCGAAAACTTTCCCAAGGGCACATATCATCACGGTAAAATGGTCAACTACAGCGCCGGGGGCCTGTATTTTGAGTGCACCGTCGCTTACGCAGCGGGCGTCCCGATCATTTTCGGCATCGAGAACTCACCCTATGCCAGGTGTACTGGGGTTTACCACGGCCACGTGAGATGGTGCCATCGCCTCCCCGAAAAACAGTCCCTTTACGATTTCGGCATTGGCGTTGCCTATGTCAAACCCGATCTCTCTCAGAATCTCCGCCGTCAATCGCACCCACCTTCGCCCGAACGGCCTCGTCCGGACGCAGAGAGCCAAGACGCGTCGCAAAAACCCGGAAAACCGGAGAGCGTCGGAGAACGCCGGGTGTCTCCTGACGACCACGGCGGCACCCTGCAACCAATTGAGCAACGGCGACACCCCCGTCGGTCGTTTGGCAGGGCCACACTTTATGCTTCCCGCAACCGGTTTATTAAAGGCACCGTCAAGGACATCAGCAAGGGGGGGATGTTCATCGAAGCCGTTGACGAAATCGCCGTGGGAGAAAAATTGAACCTGGCGCTCCCGGCCGTTCAACGGCGCCTGGATTTCACGGTGCGAGGTGAAATTGTGCGGGTCGATCCGAATGGTCTGGCAATCCGGTTTGAGCGCCTCATCAAAAATTAGTGGTAACTTCATGCAGAAAGCGTTGAAAAAAAAATTGCTGCGATGCGTCCTGGCAACCGCTATTTTGCTCGGTTTTGCCGGCGGTGCCTCGGCTGCCGACAAAACCGGGCCGCCTGAAAACAATTTGACGACCCAGCCGATTGAAATTACAGCCGACCGACTGGTCAGCCACGGCGACCAGAACTATGCCGAATTCATCGGGAACGTGGAAGCCGTCCAAGGAAATTTTTCCATCAATTCCGATAGGCTTAAAATCACCTATCAACAGTCAGCGGACGCAGGCACCAAAGGAGTATCGGACGCCGAATCGATTGAAAAAATCGAGGCGATCGGACGGGTTAAAATAAAATCCGATAACCGCCGGGCTGAAACCGACCGCGCGGAATACCGGATGAAAGACGATGTAATCGAGTTGAGCGGCGAGAATTCCTTCGTAACCGACGGGAAAAATACGCTGACAGGATCAAAAATCACCTGGTATCGCAAAACCGGTGAAATAACGGTGGCGGGCAGTGATCAGAAACGCGTCAAAGCGGTATTCTATTCGACAAAGTCGCTTGCGCCGCAGACTCAAAACCCCGCCGGCGGTACTGAAAAAACCTCGCCCAAATGAACTTGCCGGGGCGCCGCCAGCCGGCCCGTTGAAATTGCCAGCCACATCCTGCCGACGCCCTATGAACTTAGCCGCCATCGGTCTGAGGAAATGCCGTATTGGCATACAGATATTCCATCTTTTCCTTGTGTTTCAGCTCTTCACTGGCGATCTTCAGCAACATGGTGTGCAAATCGCCCAGGGGATGCAGGCGCGCCAGTTCTGTGTAGAAATCATGCGATCGCATTTCGCGGTGAGCGGCGACCAGGTAGACATCTTCACTGCGCATATTTTCCTCTACCGGCGGTTCTTCTAAATACTCGGCAATTTTGTATTCGACCGGATCGTTCATTCTCAGGGCCTGCACCCCAAATCCGCCATCACGGTATCTTACCAGAAACTCGCGGTGCTTCTTCTCTTCGTTGGCGATAAATTCCAGAGTATCCTTTGTCGACCGCTCGTGAACTTTGCCGAAGATATCCATGTAAAACCGGTAGGCTTCCTCTTCACGCCTAATGGCAATATCGATGACTTCCGCAACCTTTTTATCGTTCATTTCCGACCTCCTGTGTTTTTTTGTGCGAATTGGCGCCGTATGTCCCGCAGATCCAGCAACCGACGGTAGTTCAGCATCAACCCGATCCATTCGGCCAGACGTCCAGCCGGATCGCGGAAGCGGCTCTCTGCTTGGGCGGCCAGTTTGGCCTCGATCTGTGCGAGCGCGTCGGCCCAATCCCGGCGATCGGGATTCTCGCGCAGAAGATGATGGTAAATTTCGGCGGCCAGGTCATAGTGCCCCTGTCCGGCATAAATCTTGGCCATGGTCGCCGTTCGAATGCCGGTGTCGCCCGGGTGCATCATGTCCGCCTTTCGCGTGTTTCCGGATTCAAGGGTTTCCGTCGCGGCCGCCGGCTACGTCATCGGCATGACCGATGTCGTCCGGCGATATCGGATTTAAGGGTTTGACAATCAGTTCTTTGCTGCCGATCATGCCCAACTCGCGTCGGGCAATGCTCTCGATGTAGGCCGGATCGTTTTTCAACCGCTCGATCTGCCGGTAAAGCCGTGCGTTTTCTTTCGCGATGGCCGTGTTTTCCGATACCACCTCACCATAACGGGTCTTCAGGCGCTTTCGGTCGATCAACCCGTTTTCACCGAAAACGATCAATAGCAGCGTCGATAAAATGACCATGAGTGCTGCTGCCAAGAAAAATTTCTGTTTAATCGTCATAGCGGGTCGGGTTTTAA
>JBAVJU010000197.1:0-9682 GCA_049687935.1 Desulfobacterales bacterium
GTCGAGGAGGGCCACTACGACGGCACCATCTTCCACAGGGTCATCGACGGCTTCATGATCCAGGGCGGAGGGATGACCGCCGATATGAAGGAAAAATCGACCCGGTCACCCATCCAAAACGAGGCCGACAACGAACTCAAGAACGAGGCCTACTCAGTGGCCATGGCCCGCACTTCGGATCCACACAGCGCCACGGCCCAGTTTTTTATCAACGTCAAAAACAACGACTTTCTGAACCACACGGCCAAGAACCCTCAAGGTTGGGGCTATGCGGTCTTCGGCAAGGTCGCCAAAGGACAAGGTGTGGTCAACAAGATCAAGGCGGTCACAACCGGCCGCAAGGGGATTCACGATGATGTGCCTCAGGAACCGGTCGTCATCAACAAGGCCGAGGTGGTCGATGCTTTAGGGGTTGGGCCGGTTGAGCCTGTTTAGCCCGTTAAGCCCGTTGAGTTGATTGAGCCTTTTGGTCCCACTATGCGGGATTGGGCCGGTGTCAAAGGAATGCTGTCGTTTCCTAAGTTCGGTGACGGAGCGAAGCTATCTCCTTATTCGGCGTCCAGCGTTCGATGTTCGATGCTGGGCGTTCTTCGAAATTCTATTTTCGAATTAAAGGCGCCAAGATAAAGGTTATGGCAGGACCAGAGGAAGACGGCAGCATTGTGTCATACGCCGCCGACCGATGACGACATCCACAACCGTTATCTTGGAGCCTTCAGCGGCCGGAGGCGGCCGCCGCCGCTTCCATCAGTGCTTCGGAAAAAGTCGGGTGGCCATGAACCGTGCGGGCAATGTCTTCCGCGGAGGCTCCGAATTCCACTGCCAGCACACACTCGGCAATCATTTCCGATGCCCGCGCACCGATAATGTGAACGCCCAGAACACGATCCGTTTTTTTGTGCGCGATCACCTTGGCAAATCCGTCGGTTTCACCCAGGCAGCGCGCCCGCCCGGCACCGGTAAAAGGGTAAGTACCGACACGGTAGGGGATATTGCGCTGCTTTGTCTGTTCTTCGGTCAGGCCGACGCTGGCCACCTCGGGAGCAGTGTAGATGATGGCGGGAACCGCGTCGTAGTTGACCTCCCCGGGCAGGCCGGCGATGCCTTCCACCGCCGCAACCCCCTCAGCCGACGCCTTGTGCGCCAGCATGGGGCCGGCGATCAGATCGCCGATGGCGTAGATACCCGTCTGGTTCGTCTGGAACTTCTCGTTCACGATCACCGTTCCGGTCTTAACGTCCGTTTCGATGCCGATCTCCTCCAATCCCAAACCGCGGGTTAGAGGCCGCCGGCCCACGGCCACCAGGAGCTTGTCGAATTTGAGGGTTTCCTCCTTGCCGCCGGCATCGAGGCTAACGGTCACTTTCTTGGCACTCGCCTTTGCAGCGGTGACCTTCGTCTTCAAGCGGAAGTCGAAGCCCTGTTTTTTGAGAATACGGTGCAGGGTGCGCCCCACCTGGCCGTCCAGGGCGGCGACAATTTGCGGCAGCATTTCGATGACCGTCACCTCGGCTCCCAACCGCCGCCAAACCGATCCCAGCTCCAATCCGATATAGCCGCCGCCGACAATACCGAGCTGTTTTGGCACGGTTTGCAACTGCAGGGCTTCGCTGGAGCTGATGATGTTCTTTCCGTCGAATTCGAGGCCCGGGACCGCCACCGGCTCACTGCCCGTCGCAAGAATGATCGCTTTTGCCTCCAGGCTCTGCTGCCGGTCTTTTTCTTCGGCGTTCTGCACCTCGACGCGGCCCGAACCCGCCAGGCGGGCCGTGCCGTGGACGATTTCGATCTTGTTGCGCTCCAGAAGCTTACGGACATTATCGGTCAGGTCTTTCACCACCCTGTCCTTGCGGGCCATCATGGCCGGCAGGTCGAGGGTCAGCTTGCCGGTTTCGATACCGTGCTCGGCAAATCGTTCTTTGGCAAGGTGATAGTACTCGCTGGAGTCGAGCAGCGCCTTGCTCGGAATGCAACCCACCCGCAGGCACACGCCGCCGAGACGCGGCTCTTTTTCCACGCAGGCGGCCCGCATGTCGAGCTGGGCCGCCCGCACGGCGGCCACGTATCCGCCGGGGCCGCCGCCAATGATCACGAGATCGTACTTTTCTGTCTTGGCCATGGTTAAATCTCCACTATCATCCGTTCCGGGTTTTCGAGGAATTCCTTTATGCGCCGTAAATAGGTCACCGCTTCTCTTCCGTCGACGATTCGGTGGTCATAGCTGAGGGCCAGGTACATCATGGGGCGCACGACGATTTGATCGTCGATCACCACCGGCCGTTTTTCGATGCGGTGCATACCGAGGATGGCGCTCTGAGGCGTGTTCAGAATCGGTGTGCTCAGAAGGGAACCGAAGACCCCGCCGTTGGTGATGGTAAAAGTGCCGCCTTCCAGGTCGGCCAAATCGAGCCGGTTCTCCTTGATCTTTGTCATGTAGTCCACGATGGCCTGTTCCATCATGGCCAGGGAAAGTGTTTCACAATGGCGGATCACCGGCACCACGAGCCCTCGGCCGGTTCCGATCGCCACCCCGATGTGATAGTAATGATGATAGACGATTTCCTTGCCGTCGATGAAGGCATTGATTTCCGGAAACTCCTTGAGCGCTTCGACGGCGGCCTTGATAAAAAAAGACATGAACCCCAGCGAAACCGCGTACTTCTTCTGAAAAGCGTCCCTGTAGCGGGAACGGATCTCCATCACGCGGCTCATGTCGACATCGTTGAAAGTGGTCAGCATGGCCGTGTTCTGCCGGGCTTCGAGCAGCCGCGCGGCGATGCGCTGCCGGATGGGCGTCATCGGTTTGCGCGAGGTTTCCTCAGCCGCGGCCGCTGCGGTGGTTTCGTTTGCGGCCAGCGGAGCGATCTTTGTCGATGCCTCTTGAACCTCGCGCGCCTCGAGGTACAGGAGAACATCCCCTTTGGTAATGCGCCCGGCGGGTCCGGTGCCGATCACCTCGCCGACTTCGGCACCCGTCTCTTTGACGATCCGCCGCACGGCGGGCGAGAGGTTCATGTCGACCGACACCGGCTTCTTCTGCGGCACCGGTTTTTCGGCCTTCACTTCAGCGACCGAGGCGGTCTTCATCTGCGGAGACGGCAACACTTTCTCCGGCTTGGCGGTTTCGGCCTTTTGGGTCTCGGCGGGCTCTTTCTCGACGTCCTCATCTTTGGCGGCTCTTTCGGTTGGTGCGACTGCCGCAGTAGCTGCCGCGGTGTCGATGGTGCCGACCACGGCCCCGATCGAAACCGTCTCGCCTTCTCCCATGCTGATCTTCAGCACGCCGTCCACTTCGGCCTCCACCTCCAGGGTGACTTTATCGGTTTCGATGACAAACAGCGCCTCACCTTTTTTGACCTGGTCGCCGTCTTTTTTGAACCACTGCGCCAGCACCGCCTCGGTCACCGACTCTCCAACACTGGGGACTTTGATCTCGACCAACATGGCATCTCCTAAAAGGGGTTCCTGATCGTCGTTTGCACTTCGCCGCGGAGACGCGGGACACGCAAAGCAACAGTATCGATAAAGGTTCAGCGGGTTACTTAACTCACCTGTCCATTTTGTTCTGCACCGACGGCCTGTTCGACAATGGCCAATTGTTGTCGCTTGAAAACGGCGGGAAAACCCGTGGCCGGACTGGCGGCTTCCGGACGGCCGATGTACGCCGGTGCGCGCCCGAAGAGTTTTTCCGTCCGGAAGCGGACGAACTGCCAGGCGCCCATGTTCTCCGGTTCTTCCTGCACCCAGTACCACTCCTTAACCTGGCGGTAGCGCTTGGCAACCACCTTCAACTGCTCTTCCGGAAAGGGATACAACTGTTCCAAACGCACGATGGCCGCATCGTTCCGTTTGATGTTTTGTCGCCACTGGAGGAGCGCATAGTAAATCTTGCCGCTGCACAGCAGCACGCGCTTCGGCTTTTTTATGTCGGCCGCATCGTCGAGCACTTCCTGAAACCCCCCGCCGGCCATGTCGCCCAAGTTCGATACCGCCAGGGGATGCCGCAGGAGGCTCTTGGGCGTCATGACCACCAGGGGTTTGCGGATCGGCCGCTTGAGCTGGCGGCGCAGCAGGTGGAAATATTGGGCCGGTGTCGTCGGATTGCAAACCTGCATGTTGTCGACCGCGCAAAGCTGCAGAAACCGCTCCAGACGGGCACTGGAATGCTCCGGTCCCAACCCCTCCATGCCGTGAGGCAGCAGCAGCACCAGGCCGCTCAATCGCTGCCATTTGGCCTCCCCACTGGCAATAAACAAATCGATCACGGACTGGGCGTTGTTGGCGAAGTCGCCGAATTGGGCCTCCCAGAGCACCAGAGCGTTGGGCCGAGCAAGGGAATAACCGTATTCGAACCCCATCACGCTCACTTCGGCCAGCAGACTGTTGTAAACGCGGTAGAGTGCCTGGGTTTCGGTCAGATGGTTGAGAGGCGTGTAGGTCTTACTGGTCTCGATGTCCACCAGCACACTGTGGCGCTGGCTGAAAGTGCCGCGGGCGCTGTCCTGCCCGCTGAGTCGCACCGGCAATCCTTCCACCAGCAGCGAGGCAAAGGAAAGGGCTTCGGCGCAGGCCCAATCGATTCCTTCCCCTTTTTCAATCGTTTCGAACCTTTTCTGCAGCAGTCGCTCTAATTTCGAAAAAAGGTGGAAGTCTTTCGGAAATCGATTGAGCTGGCGGGCGAGTTCGATCAAGCGCTCTTTTTCGACCCCGGTTTCGACAGCCGCGTGGCTGTACCGGCTGCCGATCTCATCCCATTCACCGTAAAACCGGCTCTCGGGAAACGGGCAGGAACTGCCGTGAATCTCATCGTAGTCCTTATCCAGCCTGCTCTCCACCGCAGCCTTCATCTGATCGACTTTCACCTTATCGACCACCTTCTCTTCGATGAGCCGGTCGGCGTAAATCTCGTGCAACGAGGGCCGTTGGCGTATCCGCTCATACATCAGGGGTTGGGTGAAGTACGGCTCGTCGCCTTCGTTATGGCCGTAGCGCCGGTAGCAGATCAAGTCGATCACCACGTCCTTCTTGAAGGTCATGCGGTAGTCGGCCGCCAGCCTGGCGACGTGCACCACCGCCTCGGGGTCTTCGCCGTGTACGTGAAAAACCGGCGCCATGATCATCTTGGCCACATCGGTGGAGTAGCGCGTCGAGCGGGCATCTTCGGGCAGAGTGGTGTAGCCGATCTGGTTGTTGATGATAACGTGCATGGTGCCGCCGGTGCGATAGCCTTCCAGCTGGCTCATGTTGAGGGTTTCCATGACCACGCCCTGACCGGCGAAGGCGGCGTCACCATGAATCAGCAGCGGCAGAACCAGCTTGCGGTCGCCGTCGTCCAGGATATCCTGACGCGCACGGGTAAATCCCTCCACCACCGGGTCGACCGCCTCCAGGTGGCTGGGATTGTTGACCAGAAACATCCGGAGTTCGTGGCCTTGTGTCGTTTGAAGGTCGGATAGAAAACCGTTGTGGTACTTGACGTCACCGGCTCCGATCAGGTCATCCGGGTTGTAGCAGCTCTCGAACTCGGAAAAAATGTCATAGTAGGATTTGTGCAGGATATGGGCCTGAACATTGAGCCGTCCCCGGTGGGCCATGCCGAGAATAATTTCCCGACTTCCGTGGTCGGCTACGCGTTCTGTCAACGTGTCGAGAAGGGGGATAACGGCATCGCCGCCCTCGAGTGAAAACCGCGTGACGCCCACGTACTTTTTGTTCAGAAACTGTTCGAAGATCGCCGCTTGAATCAGTTTTTCGAGAATGTGAAGCTTTTCGGAGGCCTCCAACTGCGGCCGGTTGCGAACCGGTTCCATGCGCTCCTGCAGCCAGCGCCTCTCTTCCGGATCCTGAAGGTGCATGTACTCGACGCCGATAGACCGGCAGTAGGTTTCCCGCAGGATTTTGATGATCTCCTTAAGCGGCGCGGTTTCATCCCTGGCAAATCGCCGGGTAAAGAATTCCCGGCTCAGGTCGTCAGCCGACAGGCCGAAGGCCTCCAGGCTGAGCAAGGGGTGTTCGGTCGGGCAAACCGTCAGTGGATCCATGCAGGCCAATAAATGCCCGAGGTCCCGGTAACGGTACTTGAGTGCCTCCATGCGGCATTGTTTGATCACCTGGTCCCGGCCCTCTGCCGCCGTCACGGCCGGCGCCCGGTCGTCGGCAATCGCGAAGCCTTTGAAAAAGGCCTGCCACTCCCGCGACACCGAACCGGGTTCGGCCTTCCAGCGCCGGTACTGCTCGTCGATATAATCCGCGTTAAAGGTCTCTATCGCATCCATCTAACCCATCCTTCGCTATACTAATATTCACTCTGCTCCTTGAACCAACCGGCTACGCCGCGTGAGATATCGATGCGATCTTCCTCACGGCTGAACATGTGATCCGCATCGGGCACGATCTCCAGATCCACTCTGCCACTGCTCAGATCCCGCACATTGTATGCCTCTTCCACCGGGATGATCTCGTCCATGTCGCCGTGAACCACCATCAGAGGCTTTTTAAACGTCTTGAGGAGGTTGGCGGGATCGAAGCTGCCGGCATCGGCGAAAAATTTTTCAGTCAGCTTCAGCGACCGTCCCCGGCTGCTGAAAAAAACGTCGCCGTTTCGTTGCAAAGAGGCCCTTTGCTCGCGGTTGAGAAAGTCGATCGCGCGAATACCCGTCAAGCGGCTCGCCAGCGTGCAAACGGCCTTGACACTGTCCGTCTGTGCAGCGGTCAGAAAGGCGACCAGTCCACCCATGCTGTGACCGGCCAGGCCGATCCATTCCGCCCCGCGGGCAGCAATGATGTCCGCCGCCGTTTGCATCTCGGAAATTTGTTTGCTGTAGGTCGACTCGTCAAAGTTACCCTGGCTCTGGCCGTTTCCGGAAAAGTCGAATCGCAGGGCGACAAATCCTTCCCGGCTCAATTCTCCAGCCAGTTGCCTCAGGATTCCCGTATGCCGCGAGCAGGTGAAGCAATGGCCCAACACGACCCCGAAACCGGTGGGTGATTTGGGCAAATGAAGGGTTGCGGCCAGCTTTTCACCGAAATGATTGTTAAAGTGAATCTGTTCTTCCATGATAGGTGTCTCAGTCCGTTATGTGTTCGTTGTTGCGTCGATGATTCGGCGCCCGCCCCCTGCACAATACCCGGTCTTCAGTCCGGGGCCTTCGTTGAGCGGAGACCAACGGTCGCCGGCCGAAACCGATAACCGATCACACGGAGACCGGATTTTCATAGATATCGGAGGAGTTCCATGACTGTCAAGAACGAAAGATAAACATATCGAGTTCTTATGGATTGTATGATAGAGCCAATAAATGTTTGACATGAGTCGTCACTTTTTTTATCGACTTTTTGAGCATCCGGTTTTGTGTAATGTTCACAATCGAGGGGTTCCCATGATATCCATCCTTGCCTACCTGATCCTGGCCCTGGCAGCCGGGGCGTGTCTGCCCACCCAGGCCGGAATCAACGCCCACCTGAACCTCTGGACCCGCTCGCCGGTACTGGCAGCCGCCATATCCTTTGCGGTCGGAACCATGGCTCTGATCCTCTACGCCCTGGTCCGGCGGGTTCCCTTGCCGGGCGTCATCGGCCTGTCCGTTTACCCCTGGTGGATATGGAGCGGCGGTTTCCTGGGCGCTTTTTTCGTGGCGACAACGGTGTTTTTAGCCCCCAAGTTAGGGGCCACCTCGATGCTGGCGTTCATCGTTGCCGGTCAAATGCTGGCATCGCTTCTGCTGGATCACTTCGGCCTGCTCGGCTATCCGGTCCAGACCATCAACCTGTGGCGATTGACCGGGGCGGTTATGGTCGCCGGAGGCGCCGTGCTCATCCGCTTCTTTTGAAAGCCAGGTGAACCAGATCGATTGCAAGCGGCTAAAATGACCCTGCCGGTGCTGCGAGCGACCGGAAAACGCCGGTTGAACGCCACTATAGGCTTTAAGATAAAGATTTTGGCAAGGCTAGCGGGAGAAGGCTGCATTGAAATACGCTGACGACCGATAACACAGCCAAAATCTTTATCTTTAAGACGATAGAAACGAAGATGACATGGATGCACATAACAGACTCCTTATCCTCGCCCGCAGCGCGGCGGTCTATGCCGACCTGATAAAAGACCTGCGGCTACCGGATCTCGAGATCATCGCCTGCGAGACCGCTGGTGAGGCGTTCGCGCACGTGGACCGGTGTACCATTATCCTGGGCGAACCTTCCCGCATCGCCCGGGTGGTGGCAGGCGCAACGCTGCTGAAATGGGTTCAATCCACCTTTGCGGGCGTCGAGGAGCTCCTTCGCCCCGGTGCCAGGTCGGATTACATTTTAACCGGCGTAAAGGGTGTTTTCGGGCCGTTCATGAGCGAATATGTCATGGGCTATCTTCTGGCCCTGGAGCGGAACTTTTTTACGGCATATCGGAATCAACAAGACCGGACCTGGCGGCGCCTGCCCTACAAAAGCCTCCGCGGTCGGCTGATTGGCATCTGCGGTCTCGGTTCCATCGGCCGGCATCTCGCACGGACGGCTGAACATTTCGGTCTGCGCGTATGGGGCTACAAGCGCACCGCGGAAACCGTCCCGGAGGCCGAAAGGGTGTTTACCGGCCCCGAGTTCGACGAATTCCTATCGCAGCCGGATTACATCGTGAACACGCTTCCCAGCACGCCGGCCACGATTCACCTTTTCGACGAAACCGTATTCCGGACCATGAAGGCAACCGCGGTGTTGATCAACATCGGCCGGGGAGACGCCGTCGTCGAGGAAGCGCTGATTCGGGCGCTGCAGCAGGACATGATCGGCGGGGCGGTCCTGGATGTCTTCGAACAGGAGCCGCTGCCGGAGGAGAGCCCGCTCTGGGCTCTTCCCAATGTTATCATCACCCCCCACAACTCGGGTTTCAGTTTTCCGGCCGATATCGTCGGGCTGTTTGCCGAAAACTATGGCCGGTTTTCAAAAGGAAGGCCTCTATTGTACCGGGTGGATTTCGAGAGGGGATATTAGTTCGACACTGAAAAGTGCCGGCATCCGACAGCGGAGAGACACTCACTCTTAAGTTTCCAAGGTTTCATTACGCGCATGGAAATACGACTGCTCAGTTTGCTGGAGGGAGCCCGCCAGGCGGCCGGCACGGTTGTCATCATCGATGTCTACCGGGCCTTTACAACAGCCGCTGTGGCGCTGCAGCGCGGAGCCGCACACATTCTGCTGGTCGACACCCCTGAGGCTGCATTTAAATTGCGCCGCGAGAACCGGGGCGATTTGTGCATGGGAGAGGTCTCCGGCATCAAGGTGACCGGATTCGACTTCGGCAACTCGCCGCTCGAACTTTCCCAGGCCGCAGTTCACGGCCAGACGTTGATCCAGTCCACCAGTGCCGGCACTAAAGGCGTTGTTGCGGCC
Source organism: Desulfobacterales bacterium (assembly GCA_049687935.1). Lineage (GTDB taxonomy): Bacteria > Desulfobacterota > Desulfobacteria > Desulfobacterales > SG8-13 > JARFQH01. The sequence goes on from JBAVJU010000197.1 coordinate 9,382, forward strand.
GGCAGAGCCGAGGTCCTCTTCGCCGCGGCGTTGGTCAACGCCGAAGCGACCGTCCATGCGGTGCTGGCAAGGAGACCCTCGCTGGTGTCGCTCGTGGCGATGGGCACAAATGGAACGGTGCGCAGCGACGAGGACGAGCAGTGCGCCCTTTACCTGCGTAACCGACTGCGCGGTCGCCGGCCGGATCCGGCCGCAGTGCGGTCGCTGGTGCTTTCGGCCCATGATTCGGCCAAATTCGACGACCCGGAGCGGCCGCATTTCGACCCGCGCGACCGCGACGTGGCGCTGCAAATCGACAGCA
>JBAVJU010000198.1:0-12894 GCA_049687935.1 Desulfobacterales bacterium
ACCCGGGTGGGTACGGCCATGAAGTCTGCCGGACGGTTGAGCAAGGAGCAGATGGATGTCGCCCGGGCCCATGAAACGATGGCGGCTGTTAACAATAAAATTGCCGATCTTGAGACACGCCTGCAGAACGACATCGACAAGTTGGATGCCGCCTATGACCCGGTGAGCGAGCCTTTGAAGGAGGTGCGCGTGAACCCCCGGAGTACCGACATCACGCTCGCCATTTTCGGTCTACTGTGGCTGCCCTACCGCAGGGAGGGCGGCGGGCGTTTGATGCCGGACTGGCCGTAAGTGTTTAATTTGAGCTTGCCATTATCTTTATAAACCCGTCGATTAAGGTCGTTGACTCCGGCTGTCCGTCTGGCAACAATACCGCTCATAGGACGCGTGAAAGCCGGGGATACGTTAAGCCTATCATGGGATCACTGTAGCCAATCGCCGGACGCCCATGCGCAACCGGTCGCTGTCATAGTAGACGAAACACAGCCGCATATAGTTGCGCAGGCCGGCGGCGGCGGAAAAATTAATACCCGGTTGAAAATTGGCTCCCCTTTTTTTTGCTTCCTTGCGAAGCGCTGTGGCATCTATATCATTGGGCAGCCGCAGCCAGTAGAAGAATCCGCCCCCGGGATTTTTGAAGGTGGCTGAACCGGAGAGATGTTCGTGCAGGGCGGCTTCAAGGTCGGCGGACCGCTGACGATAGATATGGATCAGGCGGCTAAGATGGTTTTGTTGGAGGCCGAGTTCGATGGCGCTTTGCACCACGGCCGACGTGAAAGGGTTCATCCCGCCGCCGCTCAGCAGCAGGCCGCTGTGTGTCAACCGGTGGATGAGGTCCGGCGCGGTCTGGATCCATCCCAGCCGCAGTCCGGGGGCCAGGATCTTGGAAAAAGACCCCAGGGAAATCACTCTTCCGCACGCATCGTAGCTCACCATTGGGGGCGGCGGAACGGTGGTGTAAGCCAGCAGATGGTAGACTTCGTCGGCGACAACATAAAAGCCGTGTTGTTCACTCAGCCGGACCAAATGCTTGCGACGAGATGCCGTTAAGGTAACCCCGGAAGGGTTGTGAAAAGTGGGAACGGTGTAAAGAAAAGCCGGCCGGAATTCAGCCAGTTTTTCTTCCAGGGCCCCGACGACCAGGCCGTTTTCATCGGTCGGAAGGCCGACGACATTCAACCGGCGATCGGCAAACAGGCGCAAGGCCAGAAAATAGGTAGGTTCTTCAACGAAGACGGTATCCCCCGGGTTCGTGAGATGGGCGCAGACCAAATCCAGGCCGCTGGTCGCTCCGGCGGTGATAAACAGCCGGTCGGGGTCCACAGATACCCCATAGCCGTCGCTGAGAAATTGGGCCAGTGACCGGCGAAAATATTCGTTGCCCTGTTCCATGCCATACTGCAAGAGTGAGGCATCCGGCTGTGTCAGTCGATGATTTGCTGCCTGGCTGAGGAGGGGCAACGGCAGCAGAGACGGGTCCGGCTGCCCGACGCCGAGATCGATGATGTCATCGGATAGATTGAGTTGAGTGATCTGCATAAAGCGCCCTTGCAATCGTCATTTTAAAAGCCATTTTAATGCGCGTCGGCCGCAAGAGCGGCATCGGTCCATTATTCATCTCGCTGTCGAAGAAATCGGATGCGCTCCAAGGCGAATTTATATTCGGGCAGCTCGTCCATGTAGGATGAGAGAGCCTCGCGATAATGGGCAATGGCCGGGTCTTTGTTACCCTTTACTTCGTCCCACAAACCGAGGGCCATGTGCGCCGTGAGGATGTAAACCGGATTTTCCGCAGCCGCTTTCGTAAGGGCATCTCTTCCGAGCTGGCCCTGCAGACACGCGGCAATGTCACGATACCAGTTGTCACTTGTCCGAGCGATGAACGCCGTGAGCCGCGCCGCCGACTCGTTATCGCGTCCTACCATGCGCAGGAGTTCAGGTTCCAGCAAGCCGACACTCAACCGGCCCCGATTTTCACGACCTGGTATTTCCAGGAAGAGCCGGGTATTGTCCAACGCCCGGTCCCATTCACCGATCATTGCATCGGCGTAAATGAGTTCCATCAGGATGTCGCAGTCGGAAGGATCGATATCGAGCAGTTGTCCCAAAACTTCTCGCCGTTCGCGGGTATCGATCATGGGCTCTTTCAGCCTGGTGTAAAGAATGGTTCGTAGGCTGCGTTTTTCGGCCCCACCCTTAATCCGGATTTGAACATCATAGTCTGTGGCTTGAATTTCTGCCTGGTAGGCGTTGCGTTCTGTCGGAGTCTGCAGTTGTGCCAACCTTTTTTTCTGCAGCCGGTCCAATTCTGAAAGCGACAAAAAGAAAATCCATTGCGTGCCGTCGGCCAGATACACGGCCTCTTTAAACAATCTTTCGTTTTCTACGGGAGGGGACCGGCCTATCCGTCTCAACCCGACCACGTAATGAAGCCAGCTTTTTTCACCCGCGCTGTATCCGCCTGCGAGGGCTGATTCCTCTGCGACAAGGCCTTCTATGACCCTCACCAGATGGGCGTAAAATTCCTGGGAAGAACGCCAGTCCAGAGACAGAAATTCTCGGCGGTATCGATTTTGATCACTGCGACCGTTCAACCAATCGATAATATAGAGCATCAGGCGGGCGGTCCCGTTATCCGCATCCATCGACGCGGCCTGATCGAAAAGAAACGCCGCTCCGGGACGATCTCCGCTGAAAAAGTGCGTCATTGCGGCCGCCATGATGAGTGACGGATTCAGGCTGGTTTGCAACTCTTTGTCGGCCAGCTCGCGGGCTGCTTCCCACTGTCTATCTCCGGATAGCTGTGTGATCTGTCCGATTTTACTGTCGACGGACAAGTCCAGGACACCGTTCCATTTTACCCGACCGGCTTTGATTTCCATCAGGAATGCGGCCGCTCCGGTTATCGGCAGGACCATCCCCAAATCCGACAGGGGTGTGGCGACCGGCAGGGGTCCGGCCGCCCAGTCGACGGCCACGCTGGAGGCGATGCCGATGACCTTGCCGTGGATGTCGATGAGTGGTCCGCCACTGTTGCCGCGGTAAAGCGACGTGTCGACCTGAAGGAAATTTTCGAAGGCGCGTCGAACATGGCCCGTGGTGACACTAACGTTTATGGCCATTTCCTGAGTCCGGCTGCCGAGAGGGAATCCTAAGGTGATGACCGGCAGAAGTTTGGGAACCTTAAGGGGGTCCATTCCGTGGTCGAGGGGCAGGGGCAGCAAACCCTCCGGGACGGGATCGATCTTAAGAACGGCAAAATCATCCCGGAGGGGTGCTTTGATCTGTTGCCAGGTTTTTTCGGGCGCTTTGCCCACACCGGAAATGGTCAGCCGGCGATTTCCGACGGAGCTGTAAGCCTCTTCAATGGCATAGCGGTCTTCGAGGTCTTCCGACTCCGTCAATCCCGGCAACCGTTTGAATGCTTTCTGGCCTTCGAACCACAAATAGGATCTGTATCCCAGCCGAATCTGGATCTCCTGCCGCCGCAGACCAGCGAGTACGGCGAAAAGTCTGTTGTCTTCCAGCCATGGACAGGCGACATGGCGGTTAGTCAGCAGATAGCCGTCGGAATCAGCCAGAAAAGCCGTTCCTTCAGTACGATTACGGTAATAGACTTTTTCGTCACTTTCCAACCAGTATTCCACCAGGACAAACGCCACCGAGCCGGCGTATTGGTTGGCGTAAGCCGCCAGTTCGGTTTCGACCTCAGGTCTTTGAGAGGTAAAATGGAACCATGCGACCAGTCCGATCGTTGTGAGCAGGATCACCAAGACGGCCAGAAGCCGGATCCATCTCTTTATTCCGCGGATTTCCCGTGATGGTGTCTGCTCAAGGGATCGCCGCAGGGCCTCATGGATGTCTTTTTCCTTGATCCGGGTGAGTGTTTCTTCGACTTTGGCCATGGAGCGCGGCCGCAGGTCCGGGTCGTCGGCCAGCATCAGTTTGATGAGGATTTCCGCTTCCCGCGGCAGAGACAGCTCTTCAATCTCTTTCGAAACGTCTTTTACTTCGAGATTGGCGGTGAGCAGCTCGACGAAGATCTTGCCCAGGGACCAGATGTCGCTGCGGGTATCCAAAGGGCGTCCGTTGACGATGTCCGGATGGCTGATGAGCAGCTTTTTCAACATGGGACCGGGTCGATCCATTTTCGAATCGAGAAACCGGGACAACTTGTAATCGATCTTGACCTGCAGGTCCTTTCCATGATTGCGGAAAGGGATAATGTCATACAAAATGAGGTGGGGGATGAAATGACCAGTCCGGTGCAGGCCCTCGAGGATCGATGCGATGCGGGCAAAAAGCCTGAAAGCGGTGTGGTAGTCTTGGAAGAAACCGGAAGCCATCAGGTTCGTCCAGCTTTCGGCTTCAATCCATTCGCTGATTCGGTACCACACGCCGTCGGAGGATTTCCGGATTTCATAATGTTGGACAAAGTAATCCTCGGGAAGTTTTTTGAGCTCTTCAAGTTCCTGCTTGAGACGTCCGGCAATCTTTTCGTCGACCCCCGAGCGGGGCGTGAATATGCGCAGCATGACCGGCGCCCCGGCGCCTTCTTTGACGGCACGGCACAGGATGCTGGCATAGCCCTCATGCAAAACGTCCAGGATCCGGTAATCGTCGATGGACTTGCGCCCCTCTGCGACCTCACTGCCGCAGGAGGGACAGGCGGTGATCTCTTCGGCCAGCATCTGGCCGCAGGTCTGGCAAAGTTTCATCGATTTCCCCCGGGGCTGCTGTAAAATTACTATACAGGAGGGTTTAAATTGTCAATCGGAACAAACAGATCGAGTCGGGCATGGCGCGAAATGGTTGCGTTATTCAACCCTTACGACGGTTGGTTGTGACCTGTGGTCGAGGAGGAGAGAATACCCTCTTGAAGAATGGGTGAAAATTTGAGATGAATACACTGAAGAGACGCGCCGGTTTTTACGGCAATGGTTGGTGACCGACGCCCAACAGGACAACGAACTCAAAGCCATCACCCGAAACGGAGCGGGAGAGGTCATCATCTCGGAAGATCGGGCGGTGATTCGGTTTCCGCTGAGCAATCGGCAGGCGTCACCGTTTTTTTTCCGCCAGGGACCCGATGGCTGGATGCTCGACTTCGCCGCCATGAACCGCAGCGTTGGGTTCAATCACAAGAACCACTGGTTCTTTCGAACCTCCGAACACGGTTTCATGTTTGCGTTCAACGACATGGTGTTTGACCGAAACGGCTTTCCTCACGAAAGACCCTAATGCAACACGGCATGTTATCCCGAAAAGACCGGTGCTTTCGCTTTCCCTCTCGAATTCGAAAACATTCCGGAGGGAGTCAGTCACAGGGACAATGAGGGCAACCGTTGCAACCTTAACCAGCGGGTTCGTGCCAGAGGGCGATGACCCCATTTCGATTTGGGAACGGTCTCACCCGTGAACGACATGACCCAAGAAAGGAGTCGATAATGCCGGCCAAACCGATTCACCGAACCCCGTCAGCCTATTCGTATCAGCTGTTGATCAAGCACATTCTCACCACGCCCCTGATTTATACCCCGAAACAGGAAATCGTTTATCGGGACCGTTTGCGCTACGACTATGAAACATTTTTTAACCGCGTGACCCGGCTGGCCGGCATGCTGCAAAAGCAGGGCGTGCAGCCCGGCGACACCGTCGCCATAATGGACTGGGACAGCCATCGCTATCTGGAGTGTTTTTTTGCGGTGCCGATGATGGGTGCCGTGCTGCACACGATCAACATCCGCCTGTCGCCCGAGCAGCTTATCTACACCATCAACCATGCCGAGGACGACGTCATCCTGGTCAATGCCGAATTCTTACGGGTGCTCGAAGGGGTGAAGGACCAGTTCGAAACCGTCAAAAAGATCATCCTTCTCACCGACGCCGACGACAGGCCGGAAACATCGCTGGCCATCGAGGGGGAATACGAAGCCCTGCTCGGTAAAACCGACGACGGTTACGAGTTTCCCGATTTCGACGAAAACACCAGGGCCACCACCTTCTACACGACAGGCACCACCGGCATGCCCAAAGGTGTTTACTTCAGCCATCGCCAGCTGGTGCTGCACACTTACGGCATCATGGGGGGACTGTGCGCATACAAGACCCAGGCTCCCGTCGATTCCGGCGACGTCTACATGCCCATGACGCCGATGTTTCACGTCCACGCCTGGGGTATTCCTTACTTGATGACACTGCTGGGAACCAAGCAGGTCTATCCGGGGCGCTACGAACCGGAAATGCTGCTGAAGCTGATTGCCGCCGAAAACGTCACCTTTTCCCATTGCGTACCGACCATCATGCACATGCTGGTATCCAGCCCGGCCGTGAAGAAGGTCGACCTGTCGAAGTGGAAGGTGATCATCGGCGGCTCCGCGTTGCCGAAGGGCCTCTGCCGAGCGGCGCTCGACCTGGGCATCAACCTCTACACCGGCTACGGCATGTCGGAAACCTGTCCGGTCCTGACCCTGGCACATCTCAAACCGCACATGATGGACTGGGACCTGGAACGGCAGGTCGACATCCGCTGCCGGACCGGGTTGCCGATCCCCAACGTGGTGCTCGACATCGTCGATCCGGACGGGAAACCGCTGCCGCGCGACGGCCAGGCGACCGGCGAAGTGGTGGTCCGCTCCCCCTGGCTGACCCAGGGCTACTTGAAGGAGCCTGAGCGCAGTGAAGAGTTGTGGCACGGCGGCTGGTTGCACACCGGTGACGTCGGTTTCATCGACGCCGAAGGCTATCTGAAGATCACCGACCGGATCAAGGACGTCATCAAGTCCGGCGGCGAATGGGTTTCATCGTTGACGCTGGAGGACATCATCAGCCAGCACGAAGCCATCAGTGAAGCCGCGGTCATCGCCGTACCGGACGAGAAGTGGGGGGAACGTCCCCTGGCCCTGGTGGTGCTGAAAAAAGAGTTCGCCGGCAAGGTGAAGGAAGAAGACCTGCTGAACTTTTTGATGAAATTTGTGCAAAACGGGACCATCCCCAAGTTTGGAGTACCCAGCCAGGTGCTGCTGGTCGAGAGCATCGCCAAGACCAGCGTCGGTAAACTCAACAAAAGAGCCCTGCGCAAGCAGTTCCGAAATCGGAGGACGAAATGACCCTTGAAGAAGCCATTAAGACGGCCCTTGACTACGAAAACAGGATACGCGACCTTTATCGCGAGGGTGCGGAGCAGACCAAAGATCCAACCGGAAAGAAGATCTTCCGGGCCCTTGCCGATGATGAGCAGCGACACGTGGATTACCTGAACCATAAACTCGAAGAGTGGCGGACCTCCGGCACAGTCACTCCGGAACATCTGGCTTCCGCCATACCGCCGAAGCAGGTGATCGAGAAGGAAGCGGCCAGGTTGCGAGCCCGCATGGCCACGGACGACCGCGGTCTGAAACAGCAGATGCTGAGCAAGGCCCTCAAACTGGAGATCGAAACCAGTGACTTCTACCGGCAGATGGTGTCACAGATGCCGGCAGAGGGACGGACTCTGTTCGACCGCTTTCTCGAGATCGAGAACAACCATATCGACGCCGTGCAGTTCGAGCTCGACCACTATGGCCATTCCGGATACTGGTTCGACTTCGAGGAGTTCGACATGGAAGCGGGCTAATACACTATTTCTCGGAAACAGGTATCGAATTCCGATCCATAAATCATCAAAGGTCGAAAAACGGTGACCGACCAATGGAGGCACATAATGATTCTGGAATTTTTCAACCGACTCTCCGCCCGCCGAATTTTCCCCCTTTTTCTTCTCTTCATCCTATCCTGCGGCTGTGCGCAACTCCATCTCTCCGAGGCGGCGGCCAACGATCCATTTACGTATGAAAAGGCAATCGCTGAAGCCCGCAAGCTTTCGGCGTCGCCTTTCAAGGTTCCCACCGGTGACGTGCCGGAACGGCTCTTGAAGATCAACTACGATGACTGGCGGGACATTCGTTTCAAACCCCCGAAGGCACTCTGGCGCAATGAAAATCTTCCTTTCACGCTGCAGTTTTTTCATCCGGGCCTTTATTTCGATCGGACGGTGAGCATCAATGTGATCGAACCGGGCGGCACCGTCCGTCCGGTGCGCTTTTCGAAAGACCTCTTCGATTACAAGAAGAAAAGGGTCGCGGATCTTGTTCCCGATGATTTGGGGTTTGCAGGGTTTCGCATCCACTATCCCATCAACACGCCTGAATATCAGGACGAAGTGGCCGTGTTCCTCGGGGCCAGCTATTTTCGGGCGGTGGGCATGCACATGAATTACGGCCTTTCAGCCAGAGGGCTGGCCATCGACACCTACCTGCCGACCGGGGAAGAGTTTCCGTATTTCCGCAAATTCTGGATTCAAAAACCCGCGCGCGACGCAAAGCAAATCACCCTCTATGCCATTCTCGACGGCCCGAGCCTAGCCGGCGCCTATCAATTTGTCATCCACCCCGGAAAAGAAACGGTGATGGATGTCAAAAGCACGCTCTTTCCCAGAAAAGCGATCGCGCAACTCGGCATCGCACCGATGACGAGCATGTTTTTCTACGGCGAAAACACCTCGTTGCGGCCGGTGGATGATTTCCGGCCTGAAATTCACGACACCGACGGCTTGATGATGGAGACGGGCTACGGAGAGTGGATCTGGCGACCGCTGGTGAATCCGTCAAAGCTGCTGGTGACGTCCTTTCAGATGACCAACCCCAAAGGTTTCGGCCTCCTGCAGAGAGACCAGGACTATGATCACTACCAGGACATTGAAAGCAACTATGAAAATCGGCCCAGTCTTTGGATTGCGCCGGTCGGCAATTGGGGCGACGGTCGGGTCCAGCTGATCATGATCCCCACCACCGAAGAGATTCACGACAATATTGTCGCCTTCTGGGTTCCGGCGACACCTCCCCCCGTTGGAAAACCGATCTCCTTCGACTACCGCATGAGCTGGCATTACTTCGCCGACGGTCATCGTCCGCCGGCCGGCTGGGTGGCGGCCTCCCGCACGGCCGAGGGGAAAACGGCTGGGACCCGAAAATTTGTGGTCGACTTCACCGGTGGTGAACTGGCGTCTCTTTCCGCCGACCAACCGCTCGAAGCGGCTGTCCATGTCGGTTCCAATGCCACTCTGATTGAACAGCAGCTCGCCAAAGTCCGGCAAAACGGGCAGTGGCGTCTGGTCTTCCAGATCGCCCCGAAAGGGGGCGCAGACCCAGGCCGGGCGGATCCGGTCGAGATTCGGGCCTTTCTGAAAAAAGGCCCGGACGTTCTGACCGAAACCTGGAGTTATGTCTATCTGCCCTGATGCGACGATCGATCATCGGGCGGAGCAACCGGTGCGGGTTACGGTCCGCTCCGGCCGGTGATCGCTTGCCTTCCGTTCAGCGTCAATCGTTGAATTCGCGGAGACCTCGACATCCAAATCCTTCGACGAAATCGATGAGGGATATGACAGAACAAGTGCACGAAAAAAGTGCTGTTATAAAAGATCGTCTCATGCTTAACGGATCTCTTTTCCTGTGCGGCACCCTCGCCGCGGCGGCCTGCGGTTATGCCACCGCTCAGGGGCATGGGTGGTTGAGCGCCCTGCCGGCGGGTATTCTCGGCATGCTCGCCGCCGGGTTCTTTAAACTGCAATTTACCCGCAAGTTGCTCTCGATCGTCGAAGGATTACAGGATTTTCTCGTCCCGGCTGTTTTTGCCATCTGCGTTCGGATTGGGGTCGACATATGGCAGGTGCCTCAGACGTGGAACGATCCTTTCGTACTGACGGGACTGGCGGCGAGCCTGTTCGCCGTCATCTATATTCTGGCCGTGGTTCAATCTCTGGCCGCTTCCGGCAGACATCCGAAGCCGTTGCTGGCCGGCACGATCCTTGTGATTCCCTTCCTCTTCAACGGCCTGTTTCTTATCGGGACATCGGATCTCGTGCGTCGGGTCGGCAGTGTCGCGCTGCCTGAAGGGGCCATGACCTCGGTATTACCGACCTTTTTAGGGCGAAGCGTCATTCTGGCGCTGTTCAACGAAGCGGTGGCCAACCTGATCGGACTGCTCGTGGTCAGGCGTCTGGTTCGGGATGTGCGGGTCCACGCCCTGCTTTTGGGCAGTGCGGTGTTGGTCTCTTTCACACCGGAATTTGCCGATTGGGGATCGGGGCCCTATCTGGCCGGCCTGCCCTGGATGGCCGCCGTGCCGGCGGCCCTTGTTTTCGCCATGCTCTCCCAGGCGGGGCTCTGGAGCCAGACCTTCCTGATGACAGGCCTCATCATGGACGCCTTCCACGGGAAACAGCCGACATGGTACTGGGGCGTGGACCACTTTCGATCCGGCTTTACCAAGGGGGCGGTTTACAGCCTCGTTTTCATCTCGATTGTCCAATGCCTGGCTGTGCTGATGCGGACGGAGGTCCTCGTCGCCCTTGCCGGGGCCCATCCGGTCTTCTTTTCTGCGTTGGCAGGGGCCCTGATTTTTCCGTTTCTTAAAACCATCATAGAAACCTTTGACGGCAGCGGAAGATTTTTCCAGAGAGCCGGCCAGAATTATATGCAAGGGGTCGGTTTTATGCGCGGGGCCGTCCTGGGAGCGTTCTGCGGAGATGCCCTTGCCAGCGGCCTGCCGGTGGTGGACGGCTTCCCACGGTTTTGGTTCGGGTTCCTGGCCGGTGCGATCGGCTATGGCGGGGTCGATTTTTTACGGGACCTCTTCGAGGTGCTGAGGGGCAAAAGGCAACGCTTGCAAACCTGGCGTATCTACGCACTGGGAATCGTCTTGGGCGGGATCGCCGGTGGCGGATTGGCCTGGTACATTGATACGTTGCAGCTGCGGGTGCTGACCAGCAAGTTCTTCAAATACGCCGCTCTCCACTATCCCGCGGAGGGGAAGTCCGTCTCGGATTATGTCATCTATCCGCTTTTCAGCAAATGGGGCGCCCTCAACCTGGGCCATACCCTCGGCGGTGTCCGGCTTCTCTACAACGAGGCTCTTTCGGGCGTGATCAACTGGTCACTGGCCGCCCCGCTCTTCAGCATCAACCTCGTTTTTCTCAATGCACTGCTTCAGCGCAGCAGCGCGCCTTTGAAAGAGCTGTTTACACGCAAGGGGGTGGTAGCCCTGGTCGAGCAGGCGGTGCGCGTGCTGCGGTGGGGTTTGTGGATGGCACCGGTCATCTATACCTTCCTGCGCATGTCCCCGGATCCTGCGTGGTACAACCAGGACGGTGCCATCCGGACGCTGGTCGCCACCTTCAAGAGTTGGACGCTCGACCCCGAGAGCTTTCGTGCCTGGAGCCTGAACGTTTTCCTCAACCTGCTGGTGTATGACTGGTTCCGCATTCTGATTTGGGTCGATCACATGGGGCTGCGAGTGGCCACCCTGGTCAATCTGTCTTTCGTCGGGGCCGACATTCTGGACGAAAAGGCGGCCCGGGCCGTCGGTTTTTCAGCCCGGACCCGCTGCATGCCCCTCGGCCTGAGGCGGTTTGCCACATGGGCCCCTTTGCTGATTCCGTTTTACCTGCCGCGCGGCACGGAGTGGAATTATGTCTGGCAGACATCGGCGGAGCGTACCGCCCAACTGGCCGATACCTTCTGGCCGCCGGTTTACTACGTTATCGGCGGGTTTCTCCTGGTGGCCGGTGTTCTGGGACTTTTTTTCGTTATCCGCAGAAGCCGGTTTCCCCAAACGGTCTGCCTGCCTGCGGTTGATGAAACGAACCATAAAGAGGTGCCTGACGGAAGGAAAACCTTCGTGCTGTCGAACGGCACTTACACGACGGAGGTTATCTCCGACGGCAGGGGTTACAGCAGGGTTTTCAGTGCCGAACGCAAAGGCTTCGAGATCGATATCACCCGCCGGCCGGATGACCCGCTGCAGATGCGGGGCAAATTTTTTTATCTTCGGGATCGCTCCGGCCCCACGGATGGTCCGGTTAGATGCTGGTCCGTCGGTTTCAACCCGGCACGGCGCCGGGATGGCGAATACCGCACAACACAAACCGATCCCCTTGCTTTGGAAATGGTGACGGTACTCGCTGGAATCCGCGCCGAAGTGAAACTGCGCCTGGACGAAATTGAACCGGTGGAACTCCGGCAGGTGCGGCTGAACAACCTCGAGAAAAGACATCGGATTATCGAACTCATCAGCTATCAGGAGTTCGGTCTGAACAACACCGACGCTTACCGGCGCCATCCCTTTTTCAATCACCTGCACATCGGGACGCGGTTCGTGCGTCCCATGAATGCGCTTCTGGCCCGCAACCGTCTCCTCAAGGGCACGCATAAAAGCACGGACCGGCGACGGGGCTCCGGTGAGACGGCTTTCCACGCGGTCAAGGAGGATCCGAGGCAGGGGATAACGCTCATCGGATACGAGGACTCGCGGCAGCATTTCATCGGCATGGAGACGCTGTCGTCTCCTGCTGAGCTGCAGGGAAACATGCGCAATCCTGCCGATGAAGGACTCTGCTATACATTCGACCCGGTTGCGAGTCTGCGCCTGAGAGTGGAACTACCGCCGCTCGGCTCCGCCATAGTGACATTTGTCGATGGTTACGGTGTCGATGACCGCCAGGCCCTGGAGCGCATTGCTAAGCATACCGGTCGCAGCGTGCCGTCGGATTTCAGTCATTGGTCTGCGTTTTCCCGAACGCGCAGCCTGAAAGAGACGGTCGCCAAAGAGAAAGAAGGCAGGGGCAGCGGTCCCGGTTCTTTTCCCTACCGGTTCTCTTCCGACGGTGACGAACTTACCGTCGAACGGGACACCCCCCGTCCCTGGAATCATCTGATGGCCAACCCCCTCGGCTACGGTGCCGTGGTCACGAACCAGGGCGGCGTCTATTCCTTCATGAAGAATTCGCAGCAAAACGGCCTGACGCCCTTTGATGCCGATTCGGTCCCCTCGCAACTGCCGGGGCAGGTCCTCTAT
>JBAVJU010000199.1:0-77705 GCA_049687935.1 Desulfobacterales bacterium
CCATCATCGTGCTGTACGATGCCGAGATCGATCTCGACGACGGATCGCTGCTGCTGTGGAAAATGTTCAACAATGTCGATCCGGGACGAGACCTTCATCACCAAAATCATCGGTTGGTGATCGACGCCTGTAAAAAAGGCGCTGCCGACGGACACGTGCGGGAATGGCCGGACGAACTCAGCTTTGACTAAACAGCAAGGAGGCAAATCATGGAAGTAAAGACTTTCACAGCAGAAGAACTGTTTGACTGACTGACGGCAAAAGAAGATTTTCTTTTATTGGATGTTCGCAACGAAGTCGAATTCGGACGCTTCAAGGTCGAGGGGCCTTGTCCGATCGACATGATCAACGTACCGTATATGGAATTTATTGAACACGAGCAGGACGGTGTGGACCGCGTGCCCAGGGGTCGCAAGATTCGCATCGTCTGCGCCAAGGAGGGTTCGGCAAAGTACGCCGGTGGCATACTGGTGAATCATGGATTCACGGATGTGGCCTCGATGCTTTCCGGCATCAAGGCCTGGGGAAACCTGCTGGCACCGATTCGTGTGAACGACGGTGAAGGCTATGAGCTTTACCAGTTTCGGCGTCCCGGTAAAGCGTCTTGCAGCTACGGCTTGGTTTACGGCAAGGAAATGATGCTTTTCGATCCGTCCAAGAGTGTGGAGGCCTACCAGAGCTTTGCCGAGCTACACGGTTGCGCCATCATGCGGACGTTTGAAACCCATCGCCAGGCGGACTACATCTCGGGCAGCCCAATGTTGGTAAAGGCCACGGGCGCAATAATGATGGCTCCCGAGCCGGATTTCAAAGAGGCGCGTTTCCATTATACCCCGGTGGTCGACGGCGAGGTATTCACCTTTGCCGGCGGTGGCCCCCAGGTAAAAGTGATGCACACGCCGGGCCACACACCGGGCAGTACCTCCTACCTCGTGGATGGAAAATTTCTTATCTCAGGGGACACGGTGTTTATTCTCGCCATCGGTCGTCCCGACTTGGGCGGAATGGTGGAAGAATGGTCCAATATGCTGTTCAATACCATGACCCGGAAGATCCGACCGCTTGATGATGGGCTCATCGCTCTGCCCGGCCACTACATGGATTGGAAAGAGGCCGATGACAGGCTGGCCTTCATGGCGTCCATGGGAAAATAAAAGCCGATAATTCAAATATTTACGGCATCGAGGACGGAAACGAATTTTTAAAGTTCATCAAGGAAAACATGCGGACCCAGCCGGAAGAATACGCCAAGATCCGCGAAATAAATGCCGGACTGAGGGAAGTGGATGCGGAAGAGCAGGATATTCTCGATTTGGGGAAAAACGAGTGTGCCGCCAGCGCACAACCGCCGCGCTGATCCAAAATCAAGGCAGTACAAACCCTGAACCGCGCCGATTGACGCCGAACTTGCGAAAAAGGGCCATTTATGGACGGAAAAAAGCTATGGTGCCTGCATCGCCTTCCGGACGATATCCAGCAGCGGCTGTTGCAGCGCACGCCACTTGGGGTGTAAGGCCTTATCGCCGTGCCAGGTGAATTCAACCGCGTCGAAGTGTTCCGGAATAAGGTTCTCGCCGTCGACACCGTAGGTGGATTTCGGAATGTACTCCACAAATATCATGCGGTTCGGGCTGATGCCGAAGGCCTTTGCCACGCTGGTGGCGATGTGGCTGACGCAACTACGAACCGATATCCGGCTTTCGGGAATATCGGATGCGACGACGATGTACGGCCGCAGGTGGGCCAGGCCTTTATGACTCCCCTTCCTGAGGTCAATAATCCTCAGCCGGCACTTGCCGCTGCCCAGACGGAGCAGTCCGCCGAACCCTTCCCATGCGAATATGTCGTCATGGATGAGCATTAAAAGCCCCTTTACGTTTGGTTTTTTTCGGTTTTCGCGACCTTCTGTTTCCACAACCAGGGATCCAGTGGACCGCCGGCGACTGCCTTGGTCTCATGCGGCACGGGACTTGGCATCAAACCGTTAAATCCGAATGCGGTCATCAGCGCGTCAGCATGCCGTAAATCCGCCACAGTTTTTCCGGCAGGTCGACGACGTTGGCGATCACGTTGTGATGGATCTCCCCGTATAGGTCATCCAGTCGGCCGTCATCAGCCGTATCGATGTTGATGGTAATGGCGTGTACATGGATGTGTCGTGACCGCAACTCGTAGATGGCCCGGCGTGTGTCCTCGACAGCATATCGCTTCTTGTAGCCGAGATCATTCGGAAAACCATCCCCTATCGTGATCAGCAACCGGACCCGTGACGACACGGCGGAAAATTGGGCGGCCGCATGCCGGATGGCCGCACCCATCCGGGTATTCCGCTGGGGCGCCATGGCGTCGATACGGTTCCGGACGACCCTGTTCATCGGTTCGGAAAAATCCTTGATGTGAAAGTAATCGACACCCAGGCGGCCGTTGCCGGAAAAGCCGGCGATGGCATAGATGTCTCCGACGACTTCCAGTGCTTCGCTGAAGAGGACGATTGCCTCTTTGGCCACATCCAGCACACGGGCCGTCGACCCGGCGACCGGGTTGGCCGTCGAACGCGACAAGTCCACGAGAACCAGGACCGCCACATCTCTGTTGACCTTGAGGCGTTTGATGTACAGCCGCTCGGAGGGTGTAATACCGGCTTTTTTATCCAGAACGAAATCGAGCAGGGCCCGGTAGTCGAATGCATCGCCTTCGATCCACTGCCGGTAGAGCTTGAGCCCTTCAGGTTTGAGGAGTTCGAAAGCCGTTCGGATTCGCTTGACCAGTCCACGATGCCGTTTGAGGACGCGGCTGTAAAAACGGCTTTCGCATCCTGTGACCGCGTGATCCCGCACACGGGTGTGCTCTGTCAGGTAATCGCCCAGGTTGCAATCCCATTCAGGGTGCCATGTCACCGTTTGCGCTGCGGTCTCGTCGTCCGGAGGCAATTTGTCGAACAGCTCCGGCAAGTCTTGCGCCAGCTGAACTGACAGTTCCTCAGACGGCGGTGGCGTGCCGGGGGTATCGGGACCTGCGATGTTCGATGCGTTTTCCAACACGGCTGCAAGGTCATCGGCACACGCCAGTCCCTGATGGGCCTCGAGGTGTTTGCGCAGATCGGCCCGGTAGATTCGGAAGCCTTTTTCGGCCAGCCTTTCTTTCAGCGCCAGGGCTTTCTGATCCAAAGCCTGGCTGGCAGCATGTACCAGGTCGGGTCGCAGACGCCGGTCAAAAGGAGTTTGCAGCGGACGATACGCTTGGTCTGTCAGGTGGTCGGGTGCGTGTTCGGAGAGGGTGTTCGCTACCTCCCGGTAGGATAGAACGACCAGCTCGCCGCTGTTTTCAACACGGCAATCGCCTGCCCCGGTGCGGTCAACGAACTGCGCGAGCAGGCCCTTGACGAGGTGGTGCCGAACATCGCCCGGACCGGAGGCCGAACTCGGGGGCAGCCCCAAGGCAATGACGGCATAGAGGTCGTCCATCAAGCCGTGCGACGGGCCGGCCTCGCTCTGCAGAATCGGCAGAAAGGACCGGACCAGTCCCGGGTACCGGCGCCCGAGCATCCGCCTTATCCGGCCATGTTCGAACACCGTGAAAAGATCGGCCGCCAGAGCCGGCAGTGGAAAGAGAACCAAGAACCACTCGAGGTCTGATGCCATCGTGGTCGGCCGATCGGAGACCGGCGGTATCCTCAAACCGTCAAGTGCGCAGCGACAGTCGGTCAGCGCTTGGCAGCGGTCGAACAACCGTTCCAGGTCGAAATCGAAAGTACCGAACTCGTGGTGACCGGATTCGAAACGGGCCAGACAGCGGTAAAGATCGGTGTTGGCCTTTTTCTGCCCGAAAAAAGCGATCTCTTCCGGCAGATAGATGAACCTGCCGTCCGTGCAGGCGGTGACGGCGGTTGCTGATATTGGGGATAGTCGACCGTCAAGTGCCGACAGGGGGCGTACCGAGACCTGAAGACCGGTTCGGGCGCCGAGATAGCGATTGAGCTGAGCCTCCAATTCGAGCAGGGAAACGGCCACCTGAAGTTCTGCAAGCGTATCACGGCCCTGGCGAGAATCGAGCGACAGGAAACTGGCGGCCGATTTTGGTCTTTGGATTGTTCTGTCCAATGCTGTGGAAATAAACCGGTCGAGCGCAGCCGGGGTCAAAAGCCGGAGACCCTTTTTCATCCCTTCCAGAAACGACTCGATGAGGTGTATGTCGGCACGCACCACCCGTAAAAGCTGCTCCAGCTGCCAAACACGCTTCGTCTTTGCGAAAGAAAGCATGGCTTGCGACAGGTTAACGGAAAGGTGCTGGCACTGATTGTAGCTCAGATCCATTCCGAAGGCCACTGACAGAAGCTTGAGAAACATGGCGGCCGCAGAGCGCTCACCGCGGTTGAGAAGCTGTGAGAGGGCTTCCAGCGGCTGCGTCAGGGTGTAGATTCCCTTCGACTCCATTACACCCACGGCCGCGGTGAAAAGCTGCAGAAGGTCGCGGCCCCCGGCGACTAAAACGGGCACCAGGTGAATCGCCATCAACCGGCCGATCGACGTTCCGCGGGCACCGGCGGCCCGCACCAGGCGGTGGTAGTTATCGAGCACCCCGAATTCGGCCCGGGTCATCAGTTGAAGATAACCGGCTGCAATCGCTTGTCCGAATGACATTTCCCGGGCCAGACCCCAGAAGATATCGTCAACCAGCAAGGTGGCGACAGCCGCGGAGAGCCCCGGGTCGAATCGTTCCAGTTGCCTTTGAACCGTAGCAGCGAGATCCGGATCTAAGAGGTGCAGGGATTCAATCGGGTCCCTATGTTCCTGGTCAAATGGCATGCAGGCCAAACGGTGCCGCTTAAAACAGGTCGTCGATAAGATCGTTCATGGTTTCCTGGAGATGCTTGTCGTCGGTTAAAGATCTGCAGATAGCAGCCCGGCAGGCTTCGCGGGCGGGAACACCGCATCTGATCAGCTGGGCGGCATAGATCAGGAGCCGGGTGCTGGCACCCTCGGTCAGACCCTGTTCCCTGATCCGGCGAATTTTATGCGCCAGTGCCACCAGCTGCCGGGCGGTCTCCGGTGCCACGCGGCCCTCATGGGAAACAATGTCGGTTTCTTTTTCCGCCGTCGGATAGTCGATATCGATGGATACGAAACGCTGGCGGGTGCTCTGTTTCAGGTCTTTCAGAACGGACTGATATCCGGGATTAAACGAGATCACCAACAAAAAGTCGGGATGGGCCTTGAGGGTTTCGCCCTTTTTGTCGATGGACAGCAGGCGGCGATCGTCGCTCAACGGATGGATGACCACCGTCGTGTCCTTGCGGGCTTCGATGATCTCGTCGAGGTAACAGATCGCCCCGATGCGCACCGCCCGGGTCAGGGGGCCGTCCATCCATACCGTCTCATCATTTTTGAGCAGATAGCGCCCGATCAAATCCGACGCAAACAGGTCCTCATGGCAGGCCACTGTATACAGGGGGCGCTTAAACCGAAAAGCCATATACTCGACGAAGCGGGTCTTCCCACAACCGGTAGGGCCTTTTAACATGACCGGCAGCCGTGCGTCGAGAGCGGCTGTGAACAGCTCCACCTCACCGCCGGCCGGAAGGTAATACGGTTTCTCTCGAATGATATTTTCCGTGGTATCTACTGGCCCAGGCTGTGCCATCGGTTTGTCCGTTATCCGTGATCGTGGCCAACGCCGCTATCCGGATGTGAATTAATTTAAAACTGAAAAATGGCCTGTGGCATGAATCGCCGCAGCCGGATTCCGGTTTGCTCGATCAATGAATTGACTTTTCGTTGCCGAGGCCAATATAATAGCCATTTACGGTCGAAAACCAAATATATAATGGAAAAGGATTTGAAACAAGTCGCATGACCCAACTCCTCGAAATTGACGGCAAGAAAATCTTCCTTGTGGGAACCGCCCATGTTTCGGAAGAGAGCGCCCGTCTGGTGGCCGATGTCATCGACAAGGAAAAACCGGACACGGTTTGTGTCGAGCTGTGTGCATCACGCTACCAATCCATCCGACAGAAAGACCAGTGGCAGAAAATGGACATCGTGAAGGTCATCAGGGAAAAAAAGTCTTTCCTCTTGCTGTCCAATCTGCTGCTGGCGTCGCTGCAGAAAAGGATTGCCAAAAAACTCAACATTCGCCCGGGTCAGGAAATGATTCAGGCCATCGAATCCGCCGAGGCCGTCGGGGCCGCCATTCACCTGGCCGATCGGGATATTCGCATCACACTCGCCCGTACCTGGCGCTTGATGAGATTGAGGGACAAAATCAAGCTGCTGGCCCAGCTCATCTTATCCGTCGGACAGGTGGACGACATCAGTGCCGAGGATGTGGAAAAAATGAAACAGGAGGATGTGCTCGAAACCATCCTCGCCGATGTGGGCAAATCTTTGCCCATCGTCAAGGCTATTTTGATCGACGAACGCGACCGGTACCTGGCCCACAAGATCCGGCATGCCCCCGGAGAAAAAATAGTGGCGGTCGTCGGCGCCGGCCATGTTCCCGGCATCAAACGGTACTGGAATACCGAAATCGACATCGCACCCCTGGAAAAACTGCCGCCCAAGAGCAAGCTCTCAGCAGTCTTCAAGTGGGTCATACCGCTGGGAATCATTGCATTGATCATCACCGGCTTTTTCATGGGCGGCGCCAAGGCCGGCAAGGACATGGTGGTCTGGTGGCTGCTGGCCAACGGCGTGCTGGCCGGCGTAGGGGCTTTGGCGGCCCTGGCGCATCCGCTCACGGTCGTCTCGTCCATCCTGGCTGCACCATTGACATCGCTGAACCCGATGGTCGCCGCCGGCTGGGTATCGGGCCTGGTTGAAGCCTTTTCCCGCAAGCCGCGGGTCATCGACTTCGAAAATCTCCAGGAAGACATTCACTCGCTGCGGGGTTTCTGGAAAAACAAGGTAACCCGCGTGCTGCTGGTCGTCGTGTTTACCAACCTGGGGAGTTCCATCGGCACTTTCGTCGCGATCCCACTGATGATAAAGGCGCTCTGATTCGACCATCATGTACCGGAAGAAAAAAGATTGCCCTCTGCGCTGCCGGCCGGCCGTTGTCGGTATTATCCTGCTGCTTGCGGGTTGCAGCGGTCTGGAACCGTCACCGCCCTCCGATGTCGAAATTCCCTCACCGCCCAGACAGCTCGAGCACGTGCGGTTTGCCGTTCAACTGGGAGCATTCTCCAATGTGGACAACGCCGTGCGATTGACCGAAGCACTGCAGCAGACAGGTCTGAACGCCTACCATTTCAGCGACGAATCCGGTTTCTACAAGGTTCGCTTCGGCAACTATTCCTCCCGGGAACTGGCGATCGAGGCAGCGGAAATCTATCGGGCCCGCGGGCTCATCACGGACTATTACATCGTCAGGCCCCCCGCCGTTTACGATACGGTCGAACTGAGAGACCGGATCGTTAAAACCGCACTGAATTACATCGGCGTTTCGTATAAATGGGGCGGCATATCGTCGGATGAAGGATTTGATTGCAGTGGACTGACGATGACGGTCTATCAGCTCAACGGGCTCGATCTGCCGCGGACCTCCCGTCAACAGTGGCGTGCCGGCACTGCGGTCGCACGCAATGAGCTGCTGCGGGGCGATCTCGTCTTCTTTGCCACTGCCGGTGGACGCCAGGTCTCCCACGTGGGAATTTACACCGGTGAGAACAAGTTCCTTCATGCACCCGGCAAGAGCAAGACCATCCGGTTGACTTCCCTGTCGAAAAGCTATTATCGAAGCCGTTTCGTGGGGGCGAGGCGCTACCTTTAGCGGATATTCGAAGGCGAACCATCAGGTCTTCCGACCATTCAAGCCCAGCCGTGACACTAAAAAGATAAAAAACGAAATGGACGATCATGATGAATACTTCTGTCGCGTTCGATTATGAGAGATGCAAAATTCTCGTTGTCGGCGATGTCATGTTGGACCGATATCTCTGGGGCGATGTGAAACGCATTTCACCTGAGGCGCCGGTGCCGGTATTTCACATCAAGCGACGATCGATAGTTCCCGGCGGCGCCGGCAGTGTGGTTTTGAACATCATCGGACTCGGTGCATCGGTTGCCTTGCTCGGCGTCATCGGCCGGGACGAAAACGGAAGCACGCTCAAAAGGTTGCTCGAAGACCGAAGAATCGAATCGAAACTGCTGGAAGATAAAAACAGGCCAACCATCACCAAAACGAGAATTTTGTCAAAAGGTCAGCAATTACTGCGGATTGACGACGAAAACACGATGGTTCTCGATGAATCTTCGAAAGCGGCAATCATAGAAAAAGCGGCCATAGAAATCCACCAATGTGCGGCCGTCATCTTTTCGGATTACGGAAAGGGCATTTTTGATACGCCGGGCCTTACCGAAGCCCTCATCGATGTGGCCAATGGCGCAGATGTTCCTGTCATCATCGATCCCAAGGGGAAAAATTGGGAACGATATTCGGGGGCAGCTTGTCTGACACCGAACACCGCCGAATTCGAACATGCCGTTGGAGCGCCTTTCGGTGATGACAACGCCCTGATCGACGCCATGCAGACCGCACGGTCCAAATACAGGCTGTCGAACCTGCTGGTTACACGCGGCCCGCTCGGGATGTGCCTCATCGGCGAAGACGATGAACCCCGGTTTATTCCGTCAATTGCGCGGGAAGTATACGATGTGTCAGGCGCCGGTGACACCGTTATTGCAACATTGGCAGTCGGTATCGCCTCCGGGCAGAGCTACCCGGACGCCGCTCGCTTGGCCAACGTCGCCGCCGGGGTTGTCGTCGGCAAACTCGGCACGCAGCCGATCAGCAGACTTGAGCTGAAGGCTGCGGCGGGGATGAGCGGCGAGAGAATCGGCGGAAGCCTCAACCAAAAGGCCCATTCGCTTGCGGCTGCGACGCTTCAGGTCCAGGCGTGGAAAGCCCTGGATCAAAAAATCGTCTTTACCAACGGGTGCTTCGATTTGCTTCACCCCGGACACATCCACCTGCTGAACGAGGCCAAGAGGCGCGGAGAGCGGTTGATCGTCGGTTTGAATTCCGACGCGTCGGTCAGGCGGCTCAAGGGAGCCAAGCGACCGATTTTGAGTGAAACAGACCGCGCCGCCATTTTAGGGGCGTTGGATTGCGTCGATCTGGTGATCATTTTCGAAGAAGACACGCCGATCGAACTCATTGAAACCCTGGAACCGGATGTCCTGGTGAAAGGCTCGGATTACCGACCGGAGAGTGTGGTCGGAAAAGAGTTTGTGGAGTCCTATGGCGGAAAGGTTTACCTGGTCCCGGTCGCCGAAGGATACAGCACCACCCGCCTCGCGGAAAAGGTATCGGAGAAGACCGGAGACCATAATCCTGAAAGCGTTCACGAGTAAATTTCACCAAACAGCTATCGAGGAACACGACATGGTCATACTCACGGGAGGAGCGGGGTTTATCGGCAGCAACACGCTGACGGCATTGAATCGCCGTTACGGTGACGACATTTTACTCGTGGACAATGTCGCCAGCACCGCTAAATGGAAAAACCTGGTCGGTAAATCTTTCAGGCAATACGTGCACAAAACCCGTCTGTGGTCGTGGCTGGACCACAGCGACGGCAGAACAGTCGAAGCGGTTGTCCATCTGGGTGCCTGCACGGATACGATGGAAAGCGATTTCGATTATCTTTTCGAAAACAACGTTTCCTATTCCCGGGAATTGTGGCATTTTTGCACTGAAAGGCAAATTCCCCTCATTTATGCGAGTAGCGCCGCCACATACGGCGACGGCAGGGATGGATTTTTCGATGACCACGAAAAGACCGCTATCTACAAGCCGATCAATCCCTACGGCTATTCAAAGCATCTCTTTGATTTATGGGCGCTGAAACAGCAGGAAACGCCTTCGCACTGGTATGGTATAAAATTCTTCAACGTTTACGGCCCCGGCGAAAGTCATAAGGGACGCATGGCCAGCGTGGCCCATTTCGCCATCCCGCAAGCGCTGCAGAGCGGTAAGATCCGACTCTTCAAATCGTACCGGGAGGAGTGCGCCGACGGCGAACAGAGAAGAGATTTTATCTACGCTCAGGACATCGTCGATCTGATCGTTTATTTCCTCGACGCATCTCCACCCAACGGTCTTTACAATGCCGGCACGGGGCGGAGCAGAAGTTTCAATGATCTCGCCGGTGCAATCTTCAGCGCATTGAATCTGCCGGAAAGAATCGAATACTTCGACATGCCGGAATCGATAAAAGACAGCTACCAGTACGTCACCGAAGCCGATATGAGCAAGCTGTTGGCGACCGGCTGCCCCTTCAGACCGCTCTCTTTAGAGAAAGGAATTGAGCAGTATGTGAAATGGCTGCACCAAGAAGGAAGCCGGCCTCATTAATCAGCATCTGAGCCTGCCCTTCCCGTCAGAATCCTTACCACAGTTCTCTTCATTTTCTGACGTCTACCAGGCCGATCGTAGGTCATCTCCACAATTTTCAACCGGCCCTGTGCAAACAGGTCGATGCATTCCGGATAGAGGACCCATTCCAATTTCAATCCTTTTTCACGGACCGTATCCAGAGTGTCGTTTTTGTCGATTGGAAAAGCTTTCTGCCCGATGATCGGTCCCGTGTCTTCACCGTAATCGACAAAATGGACCGTGCAGCCGGCCACCTTGCAGCCAAAGCGAAAGGCATCTCCGTAGCCATCGGTTCCCGGGAAGGCCGGCAGCAGGGCGGGATGAATGTTCATAATTCGGGGATGTTCCGCATCGGTGTTGACCCGATCGATGAAATAGGGCGTAAGGGTCCGCATGTATCCGGCCAGAACGAGCAAATCGACATCATAGGGGGCCATGGCCTTCAACAGCCGGGATTCGGCCGTCACTCGCGATTTCAGAAACGCGGTCACCTTTTGCAGATCAACAGGCGTCGGAAAAAGGTTTTGTTTTTCCAACAATTCGTTCAGGTTGACGTCGAGTGGCAGCGCGCCGCCGGACAGGGAATCGCGGGAGGACCGAATGATGGCCTGATAGTCGGTCACGAAAGTGGGGATACCATGCCGGCGGCCCAGTTTGAGACCGGCCGCCTGCGGGTTGTCCGAACCGATGAAGACCACTTTCCCGGCCAGTTTTCCCGCGTTGCAGGCGTCTATGATTGCCCGCAGATTTGTGCCGGTGCCTGAAATCAATGCGCCAATTTTAATGACGTCCGCCATGGGCAATCTCCTATCCGTTAAGAGAGGGGGCGTCCTTTGAAACACCGGAAAAACGCCACTGATTCAAGGCGCCCGAATCCCGGCTTTTGATGAAGCCGTGGATGTGCTCAAGCTGTGTACAACGAAACCGAATCTATTTCAAATTGTTACCATATTGGCTTGTTTTGTAAAAGTTGACAACCATAGCGGCCATCACTATTATGGTGGAAATTTATTTCAGAAAGGATTATACATCATGGCTGAAGGTATGCGGGAAATAGAAGACGGAAATTTCGAAAGTGAGGTATTGCAGTCGGATATGCCGGTGTTGGTGGATTTCTGGGCGCCGTGGTGCGGCCCTTGCAAAGCGATCGCGCCCGTCGTCGAAGAGCTTTCCAAGAGTTTCGGGGACCAGATAAAATTCATGAAATGCAATGTCGACAACAGCCCCATCACGCCGGGAAAATATGGTATCAAGGCCATTCCGACCCTTATCCTCTTCAAGGGTGGTGACGTGGTCGACCAGATAACCGGCATGGTTGCCAAGTCAAAACTCGAAGATGTGATCAAAAAGGCCCTTTAGCCCCTTTCGGACGCTGCGGTATTTTGCCGAAACGAAAATCGGCTGGCGGGTTGATGAATTAAGTACATGAGATCGGTTGGAACCCATCGGCCGACCCCACAATCGTTAGCTCAAGGCTTGGGGCGGCGTCAACCTCTGATCCATTGTCAACTGGAGTTACTTGGGATGCGGTGCTGACGGATGGTGTCTATGCTGTCGATATCGGTCGGCGAACCATGTCCCCGGTAACTGAAAGTGATTAGAATCAAATCAATGAAAGCAGCCGTTGGACTCTGCATTTTTTTCCTGTTCCTGCTCACCGGATGTTCGCTCTACAATTCCGCCCACGATTTTTTTTTCAAAGAAAAAGATTTAGAATCGGTGGAGGTACTGGTTCAAGAGGGCATGGACGAATTTAACAGCGGGAATTACAAACAGGCCCTCGAATCTTTTCAGAAGATCAAGGACTGGTATCCGTTCAGTAAGTACGTCACTCTGGCGGAGTTGAAGATCGCCGATGCGCACTATCACCTCGAAGAATATGAAGATGCCATCTTTGCGTATCAGGAGTTTGCCGACCTGCACCCCAACAACGAGGCAGTTCCCTATGTTCTTTACCAAATCGGCCGCTGCTATTTCGACCAGATGGATACAATCGACCGCGACCAGAGTGTTACCCGCAAGGCCTTGGATAATTTCAGGCAACTTCAGAAACAATTCCCCCAATCGCTCTATGCCGAAAAGGCGACCGAACACATCGACAAATGCTTGAAAAACCTCGCCGGTAATGAGTTTTACATCGCAATGTTCTATTACAAAAGCAAGCATTACGATGCCGCCCTGCAGCGCTTCAAGTCGCTCGTCACCACTTATCCGGATGTCGGTGTTCATCGCGTTGCCCTGCAGTACATCACCAAATGCGAGTCCTCACTTGCAAAGCAAGTTCAGGGCAATTAAAAAAGACTTTACAGATCCCGACCTTTACTGTAGAAATCCACCTTTGATTTTCAGGTATCAATTCTTCGGTTTCGCTCACTCGCGGCCCGAGCTGAAAGAGCGCCGAATCACATTTCAAGAGAGGCGATTATGTCGAAAGCATGTGAAATATGTGGTAAAAAACCGATGGTGGGCAATAATGTGAGTCACGCGCACAACGTGAATAAAAGACGGTTCAACCCGAACCTGCAGCAAGTCAGGGCTAACGTAAACGGCAGGGTTAAAAAGATGACGGTCTGTACCAGTTGCATCAAATCCGGGTGCATCGTCAAAGCGCCCTGAACTCTCTTAAAGCCTATAGATCAGCTGATGCGTTTGACCTCCAGCACCTGTTTGACCTTTTTAAGCGACGACATTATCCGGTTCAGGTGCTCCGTATCTTCCACATCGATGGTGAACACGCTGTTGACGATCTTGTTTTCCTGAGTTTCAGTTTTGGCATTCAGTATGTTGGCTTCATTCTTGCTGATGTTGCTGACGACGTCGGCCAGCAGCCCGACACGGTCGTGGGAACGGATGTAAATTTTTACCGGATACGTATCTGACTTTTCAATGTTCCACTCCACTTCGATTTGTCGGTCGGGAGTCATTTTCAGGGCATTGACGCAGCCCGCGCGGTGAACGGTCACGCCGTAGCCGCGGGTGATGTAGCCGGTGATCGAATCTCCCGGCACCGGTTGGCAGCACTTGCCGAATCGAATCAGAATATCATCGACTCCCTTGACCACCACCCCGCCTTTGGGCTTTTTCTTGCGCACCCGCCCGATGAGCTTGTTAAAGACTGACTCCCGCTTTTCTTCGCTTTCGGCTTTTGCTGTAAAGCGCCTTACCACCTGCAGAGGTGTGATCTTGCCGTAGCCCACGCTGGCGATCAAGTCTTCGACCGCTTTGAGCCCGAAGTGCTCCACTACCCGGTTCATTTCGTCGGTTTTGATCAGTGCCGAAAAATTGAGCCGCTCCTTGCGGAATGCCTTTTCGCACATTTCCCTTCCGAGTGAGATGCTGCGGTCTTTTTCCTGGGTTTTGATCCATTGACGGATTTTTGAACGGGCCTTGACCGTCTTGACATACTTCAACCAGTCTTTGCTCGGCTGGTGGTTCTTTTGGGTTATGATCTCAATGACATCGCCGGTTTGCAGTTCGTACTGGAGCGGGACCATGCGGTCGTTGACCTTCGCTCCGACGCACTGGTCGCCAACCTCCGAGTGGATCATATAGGCGAAATCGACTGGCGTTGCCCCCTTGGGAAGCGTTTTTATTTCCCCGCGGGGGGTGAACACATAAACCTCGTCCGGGAAAAGGTCGATGCGCACGTTTTCCATGAATTCGCCCGGATCCCTGAAATTTTCCTGGTTTTCGACCAATTCCTGGATCCAGGTGTACATTCGACTCACCCGTTCGTCGACCTGCTTGCCTTCCTTATAGCCCCAGTGGGCGGCGATGCCCGATTTCGCCACCCGGTCCATTTCCCAGGTGCGGATTTGGACCTCCATCCGCTCGCCGTAGGGACCGAAAACCGTCGTGTGAAGCGACTGGTACATGTTGGGCTTAGGGCGGCTGATATAGTCCTTGAATTTAATGTCGATCGGTTTCCAGAGAGAATGAATCAAACCGAGGGTTTCGTAACAATGGGGGATGGTGTCGAGGATGATCCTGAAGGCGATGATGTCGTAGACGTCTTCGAAGGCCAGATTCTGACTCATCATTTTGTGGTAGATGCTGTAGTAATTTTTGTTTCGACCCAGCACCTCGCACGTCAGGTTGGCTTCCTCCATTTTTTTCAGAATGTACTTCTTTACGGTTTCAACATATTTTTCGCGCTCCACCTGATCCTTGGCGACCAAATTGCTGATTCGTTCGTACTCATCGGGCAGCATGTACTTGAAAGAGGCGTCTTCGAGCTCCTTCTTGATCCAGTAGATGCCTAGCCGGGCGGATATCGGTGCGTAGATATCCATGGTTTCCCGGGCGATGTTGATTTTTTTCTTTTCACTGCTGTGATACTGGAGGGTCCGCATGTTATGCAGGCGATCCGCAAGCTTGATCAGTATGACACGAATGTCGTCGGCCATGGCCAGCAGCATTTTGCGGATGCTCTCGGCCTGTCGGGCTTCGGAGCTGCTCAGGCGCAGTTTGCTCAGCTTGGTGACGCCGGAGACGATGTGAAGAACTTCGGGGCCGAAAATTTTCTCGATTTCTTCCGGTGTGGCCGCCGTATCTTCGAGAACATCGTGCAGAAGACCGGCGGTGACGCTGATTTCATCGAGGTTCATGTCCGCGAGGATGCCGGAGACTTCCAGCGGATGAGACAGGTAGGGTTCACCTGAGAGGCGCACCTGGCCTTCGTGGACCCGCGCGGAATAAATATAGGCCCGTTCGATCAGGCTGAGGTCGGCCTCGGGGGAGTATTCGGCAACCTTGTCGAGGATGTCGGTAATTCGGATCATAGGCGATGCATAAAATTGTGTCCGATGGATTGCTTGTCACAAAAAAGTGTTCCCGATCCTTTTTCGATTGAACACCGCAACCCTGAACCCGCAACGTTTAGCGATTTCAATAGGATTTGGCGAACACGACCCTTTGCGGTGACGGCTTACCGCAAGCGATGCATCCACCCGGAACTTTGTCATCGTTCAGCGCGCCTGGGAGGGGGATGCAGCGGATGGTCACGCCGAGATCCTCTTTAATGGCCGTTTCGCACGCTGCGTCACCGCACCAGTGCGAGAGTGCGAACCCGCCATGAATTTCGGGTTTTTCTTTGTCTGAAGGTGTAAAATAATCATAAAAGGACTTTTTTTCATCGATCACTGTCGTATAGGTCTTTTGGAAAGCCAGCGCGCGATCGAATAAAGCGTGTTGAATGCTGTCGAGGATATCGGTGATTTCGGCGACAAACCGGTCGCGTTTGACGGAGACTTTTTCGCGGTGATCCCGATCCCGGCGACCGACGAAAACAGATTCTGCGGCGATGTCCCGGGGGCCGATTTCGACCCGCAGCGGAATGCCTTTCTTGATCCATTCCCATCCTCTGGCACCGCCGATATCACGCGCGTCGATTTCCACCTCGATCGACCGCCGACCGTAGTGCTTCTCTCTCAGTGCCTCGGCCAGACTGTCGACATACGGCATCACCAGGGCGCTCTCCTCTGCATTCCGTACAATGGGCAGCAAAACGACATGTGCCGGCGCGACCCGAGGCGGCAGGAGGATGCCGTTGTCGTCGCCGTGGGTCATGATCAGACCGCCGATCAGTCGTGTTGACGCACCCCAGGAAGTGGTCCAGGCGAACTGCTCCTGTTCGTTGGCATCTTGATACCGGATGCCCGAAGCCCGGGCAAAATTTTGACCGAGAAAGTGAGACGTACCGGCTTGCAAAGCGCGACGATCCTGCATCATCGCTTCGACGCACAGTGTGTCCACCGCACCTGGAAATCTTTCCCCCGCCGTTTTACGGCCCTTGATGACCGGAATGGCAAGGTGCTTTTCGGCGAGTTCGGCGTAGACGTCAAGCATCATAAGGGTCCTTGCGAGGGCTTCTTCCTCGGTTGCGTGCGCCGTGTGCCCCTCCTGCCACAAGAATTCACTGGTTCTTAAAAATACCCTGGTCCGCATTTCCCAGCGGACGACATTGGCCCATTGATTGATGAGAATGGGGAGGTCCCGGTAGCTGTTGATCCACTTCGAAAAGGAGTCACCGATGATCGTTTCCGATGTCGGTCTCACGACAAGGGGTTCCGTAAGGGGGCCGGCCGGCACGAGGCCCCCTTCCGGCCCTTTTTCGAGACGGTGGTGTGTGACGACGGCACATTCCTTGGCGAACCCCTCGATGTGTTCGGCTTCCTTCTCGAGAAAACTCAGCGGGATAAAAAGCGGAAAGTAGGCATTTTTCACCCCGGTGGCCTTGAACATCGCGTCCAGTTCGCTCACAATGTTTTCCCAGAGGCTGTACCCCCAAGGTTTGATTACCATGCACCCGCGTACGGGTGATTTTTCCGCAAGGTCGGAAGCTTTTACGACTTGTTGATACCACTCGGAATAATCTTCTTCCCGGGTGGGAGTGATGGCCGTTTTCGGTTGTTGCAGTTTACCCATTCTCATCCTCGCGAGATACGTTTCATTCCCATGATGTCATCAAGTTCTCGACTTCCATTCGTTTTCGTATTTTTCCACTTCAGCCAGCAGGACCTCCGCCAGTTTTTCTTCGGGAAACTTTTTGACGATTTTACCTTTCTTGAAAAGGATTCCCACTCCGTTGCCGCCGGCGATGCCGATGTCGGCTTCACGAGCTTCACCGGGACCGTTGACCACACAGCCCATGATGGCCAGTTTTACCGGGACCGATTTGAGTAGAAGCGCTTTTTCGACTTTTTCGGTGATGCCGAAGAGATCGATATTACAACGGCCGCAAGTCGGGCAGGAAACGATATCAGGACCATGGCGGCGAACGTCCAGCCCTTTCAAAATCTCGTAGCCGACGCGTACCTCTTCGATCGGATCGCGGGTCAGGGAAACGCGTATGGTGTCGCCGATGCCTTCGGCCAGCAGCATCCCGATTCCGAGTGTCGATTTGACAATCCCCGAGTAGAGCCCGCCGGCCTCGGTTACGCCGACATGCAGGGGCAAATCGGTCTGTTCGGACAGCAGACGATAGGCCTCCACCGTCCGGTGAACATCGGAGGCTTTTATGGAAATTTTCATCCGCTCGAACCCGAGTGCCGCAATATTCTCGATGTGGCGCAAGGCACTTTCAACCATCCCCTCGGCGGTCACCCCCTTGTA
This sequence comes from Desulfobacterales bacterium, assembly GCA_049687935.1. Taxonomy (GTDB): domain Bacteria; phylum Desulfobacterota; class Desulfobacteria; order Desulfobacterales; family SG8-13; genus JARFQH01. The sequence goes on from JBAVJU010000199.1 coordinate 17,488, forward strand.
TTTCTTCAGGAGATCTTTTTCGAGAGAACCGGCATTGACGCCGATCCGGATCGGTACACCGTATTCCTCGGCACAGTTCACCACTGCTTTGACCTTTATACGGCTGCCGATGTTGCCGGGGTTGATCCGCAAACCGTCGGCACCCGCCCGAATCGCTGCGATTGCCAAACGGTGATCGAAGTGAACATCAGCAATCAGCGGGATCGTGATCTGTGATTTGATGCGGGCGATGGCGGCGGCGGCCTTTTCGTCCGGCACCGCCACCCGCACGATTTCACAACCGGCGGCTTCGAGCCTTTTGATCTGGGCGACTGTTGCTGCTACGTCCGGAGTCAACGTGCTGGTCATGGATTGGACGGCAATCGGTGCATTACCGCCAATTGAAACGCCGCCGACGGTTATCCGGCGGGTTTTCTTTCGCTTGATCGCAAAGCTCATGATCACCTATCGCAGTTCGAGTGTCTCGGATTGACAGCCGGCCGCTGAAGCGTGGGCAGCGGGCCTATCCTTCACATCCTCAAAACAGATCACCGTGTTGACCCTATCCGGATTATGAAAAGGTATTTTTTGATTTCCGATACAGAAACGGACACTATTTCGAAAGATAAAGAAAATAAAAAAAATAGCGAGGGAACATGCTTGAGCGTGCTCAACATGCGATCCCGCAGACCTGACATGCCTTTGTTCGCGCCCTTTACGTGATTGGCGCGGAAAGTGCGGCAATGGGCCGTTTATAGACCCAAACAACCTAACAAACCCGATAGACGAGTTCAAGGAAAATAGATACCTCCGAGTTCAGGCCCGGTTCACCCCCCTTCCCCCCGGGCAGGGACTTCAAGATGTGAAAGATGAACAGATGTTGCGATCAGGGACATGGTATGTTCTCTTTTTTTGAAATTGAACCATGCCCTGAAATGGACTATATAAGGGATCCACTACGGCGTCATACTCGAGAGCAGATCATAAAAAAGCGGAGGTTGAATGAGTTTATCTGATAAACACCAAGATGATAACCAGCCCGATCCGGCTATCACCCGGGAAATCCAAGTGCGCCTTCGAAAAGATGCGCTGGCGTGTGCCGTTGCCTTTGACATAGCCGGAAAACTGGGTTGCACGCCGGCCGAGGTCGGCCGGACGGCCGACCTGCTGCACATTCGTCTCGTCAAGTGTCAGCTGGGACTGTTTGGATACAAGCCGCAGAAAAAGATCGTCGATGCGCGCATGCCGCAGGCGCCGGCGCTCGGTGACGCCATCCGAGACGGGCTGGTCGACGATCGCCTGCCATGCAAAACGGCCTGGCGTATCGCCGCGCAATTCGGGGTGCCGAAGATGACGGTTAGCAGCGCCTGCGAAGCCTTGGGTATCAAAATCAAGCCGTGTCAACTCGGCGCATTCTGAGGGTCCTGCGGGCCTGGTTGGCCCGTTAGCCCGTTGAGCCCGTTGACCAGTTGAAGGATATCTCCCTATTGTTGTTTGTCCTTTTTCCCGTTTTGCGGCAGAAAATACGTCAATATTCGAGGACCAAAATGTATTTTGGATTCGCGCAGCTGATGGAATCATTAAATTTTCGGGCTATGATTTTTTAGACCTATTGGCAGTTTACGATCCCACATTAGAGCTTACCTTTCCAACTATTCACCGGCTAAACCGTCTCAACCGGCAAACCGGCTCAACGGGCAAAACGGACTAAACCGGCTAACCGGCCAACGGCCCCCAAGGGCCGTTGGCCTTAAAGCATCCCGTTTTCGCCCACAAAGGGATTGGTGCGGCGTTCTTTACCGACTGTGGTCGGTTCCATGTGGCCCGGATAAACGATCACGTCGTCGGCGAGTGAAAACAGCTTGGCTTGAATATTTTGTTTCAATGTTGCGGCATTGCCGCCCGGAAAATCGGTGCGTCCGACCGAACCGGCAAAAAGGGTGTCGCCGACGAAAACGCAACCATCGGTGAAAAGCGATATGCCCCCCTGAGTGTGGCCGGGCGTGTGAAGCACCTTCAGGGTAATGGTGCCGAAGGTGACCGTGTCGCCTTCTTCCAGCATCCGGTCCGGAGCGGGTGAATCCTCCGCCGACAGCCCCCAGGAGGCGGCGCTGGCAGAAAGCTGGTCCAGCATCGGTGCATCGAGGCGGTGAATGAGAATCGGGGCGCCGGTGACATCCTTGAGGCGTTTGTTTGCACCGACATGGTCGAAATGGCCATGGGTGTTGATGATGTAGCGGAGCTTCAAGTTGGAGCGGGCCAGGGTCATCAAAATCCGATCGGCCTCACCACCCGGATCGATCACGACGGCTTCCCGCGTTTCTTCACAGCCCAAGATGTAGCAATTGGCCTGAATTGGTCCGACTGTCAACGATTCGATAATCAAAGGATCCTCCTTAACCGGGACGACCGGGCACGCCTTTCTGCGCTCGAACGGAGTTGCGGCCGTCCCGCTGAAAAAGATGTCTAGGGTCACTGGCTCGAGCGGGTAAATTATTTTTCGCAGCCATTTTCCTCAATCAGCCGGTTGCGGGTGACTGTCGGGGATTTTCTGAAGGGACAGGGCTTCGCTGTCGATTCGAACGCTGTCCAGAATTCCGTTGATGAAGGCGCCAGATTCTTCGGTGCCGTATTTTTTGCCGATGTCGATGGCTTCGTTGATGGACACTTTAGCCGGAATGTCACTGCAAAAAAGCATCTCATAAACGGCAATGCGCATGATGTTCCGATCGACGCACGACATGCGACTGAGGCGCCAGTTGAGCGAGAAGCGTTCGATCAACTGGTCGATCAAGGCCCTGGATCCAATGACGCCCCGGATCAGTTCCAGGAAGAACGGACGGGCCTTGGCGGGTGGATCATAGTGATCGCAGAACCGCTGCAGCATCTCTTCGGACGTATCGCTGGTCACGTCCATGCAAAATAGAGCTTGCAGCGCAAGTTCGCGGGCTTTGCGGCGAATTCCCATGTTCAGGCCTGTGTGACGGTCCCCATCAAATTGGCCATTTCCACCGCCGACATGGCGGCTTGCCAGCCTTTGTTGCCGGACTTGGTGCCGGCCCTATCGATCGCCTGTTCGACCGTGTCGGTTGTCAGTACACCGAAGATGACCGGCAGTCCAAAGTCCAGACCGACCTGGGCCACGCCTTTGCTGACCTCAGCGCAGACATAGTCAAAATGCGGCGTGGCCCCTCGAATCACCGCTCCGAGACAGATCACGGCATCGTAGCGGCCCGTCTGGGCTGCTTTTTTAGCCGCCAGCGGTATTTCGAAGGATCCCGGTACTTTTATGATTTGAATGTCGTTTTCCTTCGCACCGGTGCGTGTCAGCGCATCCAGTGCTCCACTCAGCAATTTTTCGGTGATAAAATCATTGAAACGGCTGACCACGATCCCAAAGCGTTTGCCTTTGGCGATGAGCTGTCCTTCCAGGATTTTCACCATTTCGACTCCTCCCGGTTTTAGGGTTCACGAAAGAATGGGACGGTACTTCAGAGTGAGCCCTTCGTTTGATCAGGTTGGCGAATTATTGATGCGATATCGGGTTGATGACGCTGTCATCGTCAATATGCAGCAAATGGCCCATCTTCAGTTTTTTGCACTCGAGATAGCAGCGGTTGTATTCGTTCGGTTGGACCTCTATAGGAATCTGCTCCACGATTGTCAGTCCATAGCCTTCCAGCCCGATCATTTTTTTGGGATTGTTGGTCAAAAGGCGCATCTTCCGGACCCCCAGGTTGACGAGCATCTGGGCTCCCAAGCCGTAATCGCGCATATCGGCCTTGAAACCGAGCCTGCGGTTGGCTTCGACGGTGTCGAGTCCCTGCTTGCGCTGCAATTCGTAAGCCTTCAGTTTATTGACCAGCCCGATTCCCCGGCCTTCCTGGCGCAGGTAGAGAATGACGCCGACCCCTTCCTTTTCGATCATGGACATGGCCTTATGGAGCTGGTCGCCGCAGTCGCAGCGCAGCGAGCCGAAAATATCACCCGTCATGCACTCCGAATGGACCCTGACCATAACGGGTTTTTCAGGCTCGATCTGGCCCTTGACCAGTGCAATGTGCAGCAATTGGTCGACGTCGTTCTCGAACGCAATCATCCTGAATTCGCCGCCGTGTTGGGTGGGGATGACGGATTCGGCCGCGCGATGAACGAAGGCTTCGTTTTTCATACGGTATTCGACCAGATCGGCAATGGTGCAAATGCCGATGCCGTGTTCCTGGCTGAATTTTTCCAGGGCCGGCATGCGCGCCATGGTGCCGTCTTCATCCATGATTTCACAGATGACACCGGCCGGTTTCAACCCGGCCATACGCGCCAGGTCGACCGAGCCTTCGGTCTGACCGACACGGACCATCACGCCGCCCTCACGGGCGCGCAACGGGAAAATATGACCGGGACGGACGAGGTCGCTCGGCTTGGCGTTGTCCGCTACCGCGGTGTGAATGGTTCTGGCACGATCGGCGGCCGATATGCCGGTCGTCACGCCGCAGCGGGCCTCTATCGATACGGTGAACCCGGTCTGAAAGGCCGAGGTGTTGTTGTCAACCATCATCGGCAGATCGAGCTTGTCGATCATCGCGTTCGACATGGCCAGACAAACCAGGCCGCGCCCGTATTTTGCCATGAAATTGATGGCCTCGGGCGTTACTTTCTCGGCCGCCATGCACAGGTCGCCTTCGTTTTCGCGGTCTTCGTCATCCACCAGAATAACCATCCGACCGGCCTTTATTTCTTCGACGGCTTTTTCGATTTCAAGAATTGGCATCTCGACGCTCACTCCTTTTGAGTCTGACGGTAAAGCAGAAGAAGCGATCCGCGCCCGGCAGGTTTGCGCAGGCCACAGAGAACTCCATTAGTTTGTTACAGGTATCCTTTTTTAGATATAAAATCATGGTCAACGGTCTCGGACCGCTTTGCAGGTGCGGTCTTTTCGGTTCTTCTTCCAGAGAAAAACCGCTCGACATATTTGCCGATCATGTCGGTTTCGATGTTGACTGCGGCACCGATTTTTTTGAGCCGCAGTGTCGTTGCCAGCCACGTGTGCGGAATGATGCTGACCTCGAACCCGTCTGCGGTGCACCGGTTGATGGTCAAGCTGATGCCGTCCACTGCCACCGATCCCTTCTCGATCAGGTACCGGGAAAGTGAGGCGTCGACGCAGATGGTGAGGATAGTGGCGTTTGCTTTTGTGACGATAGCCTTTATGATCCCGATCCCGTCGATGTGACCCGAAACCAGGTGGCCGTCGAGGCGATCGGAAAAACGCAGGGCCCGTTCGAGATTGACCCGCTCACCGGCTCGCGCCGTACCGAAGGTCGTGCGGTCGATCGTCTCGGGGGACACATCGGCCTCGAAGCGTTTGCCGGATATCATCACGGCCGTCAGACAGGCGCCGCTGACGGCGATGCTGTCACCGACCCGGGTTCCCTCCAGCACATAATCCGCCGTGATCGCCAGACGCCGGGCCTGACCGACAGAGCGAACGGCAGTGATGCTCCCCATCCCTTCTATGATGCCGGTGAACATTCAAACATACCCCTCGATCATCACATCTTCGCCGATACAATGCACCTGCATTTTTTTTATCGGCAGGCAGTCTTTCATCAGCTCCGGTCCCGGTCCACGGCAGATCGGCACCCCATCGTCGCCGCCCAGAATTTTCGGTGCAAAAAAGAAAATCACCTTATCGACGATGCCGGCCCTGAAAGCCGAGGCGATAACGCGGCCGCCGCCTTCCACCAGCAGGCTGGTCACCTCTGCCGCCCCGATGGCAGCCATCAGTCGGTCAAGGTCGATCCGGCCCTCTTTAAGCGGGGAGGATAAAATCCGCACGCCTTTTTCTTCGAGCCGTCTTTTTTTTTCTTCAGGGACCACGGGTCCGGTCACGACGGTGGTACCGGTGGCGGCGCCTCCTTGCAGCACGCGGGCATTTTCGGAGATCGACAAATGCGTGTCCAGGATGTACCGCTGCGGGTCCTTGCCGTGAAACCCGTTGATGCGGGTTGTCAGGCCGGGATCGTCACTTCTGACCGTATTCACCCCGACCATGATGGCATCCGAGGCGTGGCGCAGGCGGTGAACCCGTTCACGCGACGCTTCCCCCGAAACCCACCTGGCATCGCCGGTTCGGGTGGCGATACGACCGTCCAGCGTCGCGGCGCACTTGACGGTGACAAACGGCCGCCGGGTGAGCGCGTACTTGATGAAGACCTCGTTTAAACGTGCCGCAGAATCTTCACAAACGCCGCTGGTAACCGCAATACCTTTTTCTGACAGAAACACGAGACCGCCTCCGCTAACATCCGGGTTCGGGTCCCGCATGGCCACCACGACCCGCCGGATACCGGTCGCCAGAATCTTTTCCGTGCACGGCGGGGTTCGGCCGGTGTGATTGCAGGGCTCGAGCGTAACGTAAAGTGTTCCTCCCCGCGCTTCCGGGCCCGCGTCTTCGATGGCGTTGACCTCGGCATGGGGTTGGCCGGCTGCCGCGTGATAGCCTTTTCCGACGATTCGGTTGTCCTTTACGACAACCGCACCGACCATTGGGTTGGGTGAGGTGAACCCCGTTCCCTTTTGCGCCAGTTCGAGCGCGAGCAGCATGTACTTTTCGTCTTCCATGATATGACGTGTCCGGTCCGGCAATCGGCGGAGCAAAGCGGGCTGCACCACAACCGCCGGTGTTCGACCAAGACGGTTCAGGACGACTGCTGGTTGAGAAGATTTTTCAACTCGGAGACGAAGTCATTGACATCCTTGAATTCACGATAGACCGATGCGAACCGAACATAGGCCACGCCGTCGAGATCGTGCAGCCGGGCCATGACCTTTTCACCCAGAATGTGAGAGGGGATTTCTTTTTCACCGATTTCCCTGAGATCCCGTTCGAGCTCATCGATGAACTCTTCGATCGCGTTCATACTGATATTGCGTTTTTCGCAAGCCTTTTGAATGCCGGAGCGTATTTTTTCCCGCGAAAACTCTTCGCGACGCCCATCCTTCTTTATAATCATGATTGGGATTTCTTCAATGTGTTCATAGGTCGTGAACCGTCGGGTGCAGATCAGACATTCGCGGCGCCTGCGAATGACATTGCCGTCTTTACTCAACCTGGAGTCGATGACCTTGTTGTCGATTTCACCGCAAAACGGGCATTTCATGGAGGTCCTCCCTGATTGCTGAGGTCGTCATGTTTGATCAGATCGATCCCTGCTTCGCTTAGCATTTCCTGGGCCAGGGCGTCGCTATAGCCGGATTGATAGTATATTTTTTTGATCCCGGCGTTGATAATCATTTTGGCGCAGATGACACAGGGTTGATTGGTGCAGTAAAGTACGGCGTTGTTTACCGAAACGCCGTGATACGCCGCCTGTATGATGGCATTCTGCTCGGCATGTATGCCGCGGCACAGCTCATGGCGTTCGCCCGAGGGAACCTGCAGGGATTCCCGCAGGCAACCGACCTCCAGACAGTGACGGATGCCCGATGGGGCGCCGTTGTAACCGGTTGAGAGGATGCGTTTGTCTTTGACGATGATCGCCCCGACAGCCCTGCGGGTGCAAGTGGACCGCTGAGCCACCAGAGTGGTGATGTTCATGAAGTATGTATCCCACGAAGGGCGTTGTGTAACCCGGGACATGAATCAAAAGGCCTCCGTGCCGAATTCCGGATAGAGCGGAAAGCCGTCGCACAGATCGACGGTCTTGCTGCGGATGCGCCGAAGTTCAGCATCGTTTCCGCGGTTCTTCAGCGCTTCGTCGATGAGCCCCGCGATGACCGCCATCTCCGGTTCCCGCATACCGCGCGACGTTGCGGCCGGTGTGCCGATTCGAAAACCGCTGGTGACCAACGGGCTCAGGGGGTCGAAGGGGATCGCGTTCTTGTTCACGGTTATGCCGGCCCGGCCCAGGACATCCTCGGCCTCTTTACCGGTGATGCCGTGTTGGCGCAGATCCACCAGCATCATGTGGTTGTCTGTACCACCCGACACCAGTTGCAATCCTGTTTCCATCAATCCTCGCGCAAGAGCGTTGGCGTTTTTAACAACGTTCACCTGATACGACGCAAACTCGGGGCTCAGGGCTTCCTTGAACGCCACTGCCTTGGCGGCGATGACATGCATCAACGGTCCGCCCTGTATTCCCGGAAAAATTTGCTTGTTCAAGCGGTCGCCGTGGTCGGCCTGGGCCAGAATCAGCCCACCGCGTGGACCCCGCAGGGTTTTGTGGGTGGTTGACGTTACGATGTCGGCAAAGGGCACTGGTGAGGGATGCAGGCCGGCGGCAACCAAGCCGGCTATATGGGCCATGTCGACCATCAGAGAGGCACCGACGGAAGCCGCCACCTGGGCGAAGCGCTCAAAGTCGATGATGCGCGGATAGGCGCTGGCACCGGCCACGATCATTTTCGGGCGGTGTTCGTCGGCCAAACGACCCAGGGCCTCATAATCGATGGTGCCGGTCTCTTCCCGCACGCCGTAAGGAATGAAGTTGAACAATCGGCCGGAAAAGTTGACCGGACTGCCGTGTGTCAGATGACCTCCGTGGGAAAGGTTCATTCCGAGGACGGTATCGCCGGGTTTGAGAAAGGCCAAATAGACGGCCATGTTGGCCTGGGATCCCGAATGCGGTTGAACGTTGGCGAAGGCCGCATTGAAAAGTTCCTTGGCGCGGTCGACGGCCAATTTCTCGGCGATGTCGACGAATTCACAGCCGCCGTAGTAGCGCTTGTCCGGATAGCCTTCGGCATATTTGTTGGTCAGAACGCTTCCCTGCACGGCCATCACTGCCGGGCTGGTGAAATTCTCCGATGCGATCAACTCAAGGGTGGTTCTCTGCCGGGCCAGCTCTTCGGCGATGGTTCTGGCCATGTCGGGGTCGGTATTTGCGATCAGTTTCAGATTCAAGAAGCATTCCTTTGTTTCCGTGGTTCAGGACGATTCTTGCCCTGACTGGTTGAACATTTCCAGTCGTTTTTGGTGCCGGTCACCGTCGAAGCCGGTGTTCAGCCAGGCATCGACCGTTTCAAGGGCCATGGTTTCACCCAGCATCCGGCCACCGAGCACGAGGATATTGGCGTCGTTGTGCTGCCGGCTCAAACGGGCTGAAAATGGATCCGAGCAAAGCGCTGCCCGAACATTCCGGAACCTGTTGGCCACCATCGACATGCCGATACCGGTGCCGCACAAAAGGATGCCGCGTTCATACAGGCCTTTCGAAATTTGAGAGGCCACCCGCATGGCGAATTCGGGATAGTCGACCGAGCTCTGGCTGAAAGTTCCGACGTCCTCGACCGGATGCCCTTCATTCACCAGGAAAGACTTTATCTTTTCTTTCAGAGGATATGCAGCGTGATCGCACCCGATGATGATAGCGGTGTGTGGAGGCTCCAATGGTCTTTTTTCCATGATCTTCTCCAAGCAATGGTTGCTTTCCGAAGCTGGGGCTGCGGCTGTTTTAAAACAATAAAAACTATAAAAAATAACCAATTCATCGCATTACCGCAAGAAAAAAAATTGCCCTCCTGACGGGGGGCATGGAAAGGTTACCGGTCGAATGAGTGGTGGAATGTGGTGCGGCGACGATACCATCGCCTCAATTGTGGTTGTACGCTTTTAGCAGCAGGCAGCCGTTTGTGCCACCAAAGCCGAAGGAATTGGTCAGGGCATAGGTTATCGGTTGTCGGCGGGTGACGTTGGGCACGTAATCCAGGTCGCACTCCACATCCTGGTTTTCGTAGTTGATGGTCGGCGGAATGATCCCGTGACGGATCGCGAGAGCACAGAAAACCGTCTCGATGCCGCCGGCGCCGCCGAGCAAGTGCCCGGTCATCGACTTGGTCGAACTGATAGGGATCGAATGGGCCTTGTCTTTGAAAACCGATTTGATGGCGCGGGTCTCATAAAGATCGTTCAATGGGGTCGATGTTCCGTGGGCGTTGATATAGTCGACCAGGTCGTAAGAGACCCCGGCATCGTCCAACGCCGCCTGCATGCAGCGCACGGCACCGTCTCCATCGGGTGAGGGTGAGGTCATGTGGTAACCGTCACCGCTCATGCCGTAACCGACGATCTCGGCATAAATCTTCGCCCCTCTTTCCAGGGCGTGGTCGAGCGATTCGATGATCAGAATTCCGCTTCCTTCACCGACAACAAAACCGTCTCGATCCCGTTCAAAAGGACGGGAGGCTTTTTGCGGTTCATCGTTACGGGTCGAAAGGGCCTTCATGGCGTTGAAGCCGGCGATGCAGCTCTCGGTGACCACGGCTTCGACCCCTCCGGTGATCATGGCATCGGCCGCACCATCCTGGATAATCTTGAAAGAGTCACCAACGGCATGCGCACCGGCGGCACAAGCAGTTGCAATGGATGCATTCGGCCCCCTGGCGCCGAAATAAATCGATATCATGCCGGGGGCCATATTGCCGATCATCATCGGGATGAAAAAGGGAGAAACGCGTTTGGGGCCGCGAGTTTTCACCGAAAAAATAGTCCGCTCCATGACCTGCAGGCCGCCCAGGCCGCAGCCGGTGATCACCCCCACGCGGTGTCCGTTGGAACTGTTGATTTTCAAGCCGGAGTCTTCGATTGCCATACGGGAGGCGGCGATCGCATACGCGATAAAAAGCTCGGTTCGGTTGACCTCCTTTGCGAAGAGCCAGTCTTCATTGCGAAAGCCCTTTACTTCACCGGCAATCTTGGTCTGGTAGTTGGAGGTATTGAACCGTGTAATTTCGCCGATGCCAGACTTTCCAGCACAGAGCGCCGGCCAGGTTTCATCGACACCGATACCCAGCGGTGTCACCAGTCCGACGCCGGTAATGACGACCCGTTTCTTCAAAGAGGGCCTCCTTCTGACGACCTCAGGATTGCGCCTTGACGAAGTTGATGGCATCCTGAACGGTCTGGATTTTTTCGGCATCTTCATCGGAAATGTCGGTGTCGAATTCTTCTTCCATCGACATGATCAATTCGACCAGGTCGAGAGAATCGGCGCCCAGATCGTCAACGAACGAGGCTTCCGGTACGACTTCCGACAGATCCACACCCAGTTTTTCGGCAATGATTTTTTTGACTTTATCTTCGACAGACATTCGGCTTTCCTCCTTTTAAATGTACATTCCACCGCTGACGTGCAGCACCTGTCCGGTGATGTAAGCGGCCGCCTCCGAAACCAGAAAAGCGACGGCGGTAGCCACATCTTCGGGCTTCCCAGGCCTTCCGAGCGGTACTTGTGACAACATGGCCTCTTTGACACTCTCCGGTAATGAGGCCGTCATATCGGTTTCAATGTATCCAGGGGCAATCGCGTTGACCGTGATGCCGCGGGGTGCCAATTCCTTTGCGGCGGTTTTGGTCAAGCCGATTAACCCGGCCTTCGAGGCGACATAGTTGGCCTGTCCGGCATTACCGATCACTCCGACGATCGAGGCCATGTTGACGATACGGCCTGAACGCTGTTTCATCATGGTGCGAGCGGCTATCTGTGTGCAGCGAAAAGCGGCTTTGAGGTTGATGTCGAGCACGAGATCCCAGTCCGGTTCTTTCATCCGCACCAACAAAGCGTCTTTGGTGATACCGGCTTTGTTGATCAGGACATCGATACGACCGCTGACCTTGAGCACCTCCTCGAAAAACCCTTGGATCTCCTCGGCGGATGCCACGTCTACACTCATCCCGGACGCCTCGCCGCCGGCATCGGCAACGGCCTTGATCGTCTCGGCCGCGGCCGCCGCCTCACCCTCAGGATCGACGGGTGAAAAATAGTTGAAGAAGACCCGGGTTTTCGGACCTGCCAACGCGATACAGATGGCCCGGCCGATGCCTCTTGAGCCACCGGTGACGACCACCGTGCTTTTTTCCTGGTCCGGCATAGTTACCTCTCGAATATGATGTCGGCCAAACGGTCCATCGCCGGAACGAGGTTGCGGCAGCTTTCCGCTATTTCAGTCAGATCGACCGACGATCTGAAATCGTTGATGGCACCCTCATCGAATACACCGGTTCCCATGAGGATGGTCATGATGGTGCCGTGAACCGTCCGGGCCGCATCATGGGCAAATATGCGCGACATCAGGCGCAATTTTTCGGCCGCGGCGTCGCCGGCTCGATCGGCAGCTGCGGCCTTGCGGGCCAGGGCGGCCCCGACCTCGACGTGCACCATCGAGTCGGCCAATCCGAACATGATGTGCTGCATCCGGTTCAACCGGTTGCGGTGAACCAGCAGTATCGCTTCGTTGAGGGCATTGGCAGCGGCCGCATAATAGCGGCAGCCGGCGTCTCCAAAGCTCTCCTCCCGCGCCTCCATTTCCCGGGCAATGGCACCGTAAAATTCACCTTTCGACTTGATGGTGGTTCTCCAGCGGAAGGTGCTGATGATATTCTGTTGCACCTCACTGGCCCCTTCATAGATGCAGGTGATTTTAACGTCGCGCTTGATCTTTTCCACTTCGAATTCGCTGGTGTATCCGTATCCACCGAGCGCTTGCATGGCATCTTCGGCCGCCCGGTTGCCGGTTTCGGTGGCAAAATACTTGGCAATCGAGCCTTCCACCTGCAGGTCCTGCTCTCGAGCATCCAGTCGATCGGCGATCTCTTCGATGTAGGCGGCGGCGGCTTCGAGCCGGATGGCATGGGGCACGATCAATTTGTGGGTGTAGCCCTGTTTTTCGGACAGCAGCGACCCGCTGACAAATCGCTCCTTGGCGTAGGGAATGGCGATAGCCAGAGCCGCCTGGCCGGCGCCCAGGCCCATGGCCGCCACCATCAGGCGCGTGTAGCCGAAGACCTGGTTGGCCTGTTTGAAGCCTTTGCCCGGTATACCGCCAATCAGGTTTTCGATCGGAACAAAGACATCCGTAAAAGAGAGCTGAGAGGTTTGGGAAGCTCGGATGCCGTGTTTTTCTTCGCTGCGGCCCGGTACGTATCCCTCGGCTCCCTTTTCGATCACAAAAAAGGAAGGGCCTTCCGGGGTTTTGGCCAGCAATGTGATAAAATCGGCTGCGGCGCCGGTGGAGATGAACTGTTTGGTGCCGGTGATCTTGTAGCCGATGACCTTTCCGGCATCGTTGACGACCGGTGCGGCCTTGGTCTTGATGTTGGCGACATCGCTGCCGGCGCCCGGTTCGGTCACGGCGTAGGCCACCAACGCTTTTCCTTCGGCAATGGCGCCGAGCCATTTTTTCTTTTGTTCAACGGTCCCGCCGACCATCAGGGGGTCGGCGCCCAATTGGATCGCAAAAAAGGCTGTGGTGATTCCGAGGCAAATTTTGGACATCTCGCGGGTGAGGATGTAACTGTCCTTTGCACCACCGCCCATGCCGCCGTATTTTTCCGGAATCATCAGCAATTGAAGACCGATCTCAGGGCCCAGCATTTCCCGGATTGTCTCTTCCGGAAAAATCTCCTTCTTGTCCCATTCGAGAACCTTGCCCTTGGCGAGCAGTCGCTTACTCAGTAGAGCGACCGTGTCCAGCACCATTTGGCGCATTTCGGAATCGAGGCCATAGCGTGCCTTCTCCGAAGCGGTAGCGGATTCCGACATGATGGTGTCCTTTGGCAGTTTGATTATTCTTCGGTTTCGACGACGGTACGGCCCTTGTAAGCACCGCAGCTCGGGCAGACATGGTGAGGCAGAACGGCTTCACCGCATTCAGGACAGGTGGACACATTCGGTGCATCCGCTTTTTTATGTGTCCGGCGCTTGTCGCGCCTTGACTTAGAAACTTTTCGCTTTGGGAGGGCCATGAGTAATCTCCTAATATATTGAAAATATTAAAATAATGGTTTGCTTCGCTTATAGTAAAAAAGGATTTGTTTAAGTAATTCAAAACAAACGGGTTGTCAAGGATTTTATTGCCCCTTTTGTTTTCTTGTGATCACCTGATCGATATGCTAAAAGGCTGACGCATTGCAGACAAGATTGAAAACAAGCAAAAAAGCCTAAAATTACTTATTTATTTGGTTCTGCAGGGGCAAACCGGCGACTGTTCGATCTCAACGGTAGGGTCGAAAGTCGCAGTGAATCCGGATTGAAGCCGACCAGCATGGACAGATGTGCTAATGACTCACCAAGGTTGGATGCATCATAGCAAAACGATTTTTTTTTATCAATACAATACAGCTTCTTATAACTAAATTATCTGCCAAAACGGAAAGAAAAGAATGAAACCTCAACCCAAAAACCAGATCGTCACCCGCTTTCCTCCCAGTCCGACCGGCTATCTTCACGTCGGCGGTGCCCGCACGGCACTGTTCAACTGGCTCTACGCCCGTCAAACCGGGGGACGATTCGTGCTGCGGATTGAGGATACGGATACCAAGCGGTCGACCCAGGCCAGCACGGATGCCATCTTCGAGGCTCTTGATTGGCTGGCCCTCGATTGGGACGACGGACCCTACTATCAGTCGCAGCGCTTCGATATCTACCGGGAATTTATTGAGCGGCTCGTCGACTCCGGCCACGCCTATTACTGCACCTGCTCGGCCGAACGGCTCGAGGCCATGCGCCGTGACGCCATGGCGGTCGGCGGCAAACCAAAATACGACGGTTCCTGCCGGGACAAAGGCCTTAAAAAGACTGCCGACGCCGTGGTGCGCTTCAGGGCGCCGCTGGTCGGTATGACGGTGGTGGCGGATGTTGTCAAGGGAAACATCGTTTTCCAGAACGCCGAACTGGACGATTTTATCATCGCCCGCAGCGACGGCACCCCCACTTACAATTTCGTGGTCGTGGTGGACGACATCACGATGGGCATCAACACGATCATCCGCGGGGACGATCACGTCATGAACACCCCCAAGCAGATCCTGCTGTACCGGGCCCTGGACAGCTCTCTGCCGGTATTCGCCCACGTTCCCATGGTCCTGGGACCGGACCGCACCCGCCTGAGCAAGCGTCACGGGGCCATGTCGGTCACCGCCTACCGCGACATGGGCTACCTGCCGGACGCCTTTATCAATTACCTCGCGCGGCTGGGGTGGTCTTACGGCGACCAGGAATTTTTCTCCCGGACAGAACTGATCGAAAAGTTTTCCCTCGAAAACATCGGTCGCTCGGCCGGTATTTTTGATCTGGAAAAGCTCTTGGCGCTCAATGCCGCTCACATCCAGGCCGCCCGGCCGCAGGATCTCGTGGCGCCCCTGAAACCGTTCTTCAAACCATACGGCTTCGATATCGGGGAAGGGCCTTTTATCGAAAGTGCCATCCGCACCCTGCAGCCACGGAGCAAGACTCTCGCGGACATGGCCCGTGACGCTCTCTTCTATCTGCAGGACACGGTCGAGTTCGAAGAGGCGGCCGCGCGCAAGTTTTTGAAAGCGGAAGCCCGAGAGCCCCTGGAGCTGCTGATGGCAGAATTGAGAAAGCTGCCGGAGTTCACCGAACCCGGGCTGGAAGATGCCTTCAAAGCCGTCATGGGAAAAACCGGGCTCAAACTGGGCAAGATTGCCCAGCCCGTGCGCGTGGCTTTAACCGGCCGCACGGCCAGTCCGGGTATTTTCGAGATCACAGAGATTATCGGCAAAGACAGGGTGCTGTCGCGACTTCAGGCTGCGGTAGACTACATAAAAGGACAGGCAAAAATAGGTTGACTTGAAAAGTCAATTTTTGTAATAAAAATAGAAATTCTGCTGAGGGATCGTCTAGCGGCAGGACGACGGGTTCTGGCCCCGTTAACCTAGGTTCGAATCCTAGTCCCTCAGCCAATCGCCATAAAAAGGGTTATAGGACGCTCACCTATACCCCTTTTTTGTTTTAAGCTTACGGGGGTACCAGCATGAGCCTGCCGGCTTAACCTGCCGGCGGCTTTAGCGCCTCTATCAAAATCATCAACTTGACGGAGTGCGCCAAATGTGAATTATGTGTATGGAATACACAACGGCAGGGTCACTATGCGCACCAATATCGACATCGACGACGCCTTGTTGAACGAGGCTTTTTCATTCAGTAATGCCAAAACGAGGAATACGATTGTCTTCTTCTGCACCGGGACAAAGACTTTGAGCGTGTGGCCCGAATACGACCATTATTACAGGAGCGCTTTTAATGGCGCTGATCCCCAAGTGATTATTGGAGGGCTCGCTTGAAACTTTTTCTGATTGCCATTTTGATCGGGATCATATTCACTTTTCCCGCTAATCCGGCCTGGTCCTGCCCGTTTGAGCTGCCGACAGTTCAAGTGTCCGTCAAGGGGCACAATCTCACCATCGAACTCGCGACGACCCCCGAAACGAGATCCTGCGGTCTTTCCCTGCGAGATAGCCTGCCGAAAAATCAGGGCATGCTGTTCGTTTATGCGGAACCCGAGGTCCTGACGTTCTGGATGAAGAACACCCGCATGCCGCTCTCCATCGCTTTCATCGACATTGCCGGCCGCATCGTCAGCATCCAGAAAATGAATCCTTTCCCGCCCACAACTGTCTACGCATCACCCGTCCCGGCGCTCTATGCCCTGGAGGTCAACCAGGGCTGGTTCGAAGAAAATGGCGTTGGTGTCGGAGATGCCGTCGAATTCAGCCTGCCGATTACGCTAAACATCCGATAGCAAGTGGTCTCAATACCCCCGTTTAACTTCTTTTGCCCGCTTCATCGCTAATAACCGCATCGGCCTCAATTTCGACCAGCCACTTCGGTTCGATGAAGCCTGCCACTTGCACGATGGTGCTGGCGGGCCGGATTTCCTTGAAGTACACCCCCTCGTACGGGCTGCCACTGGATACAAGTTGACGCTTCATTTTTTCGCCTATTAAAAATGGGCTGCGCCCTTCATTCAGTTCCCGCCAAAAATTCGCCGACGAACGGGTGCTGCCTTCGTCAATAAAAACCGCAATTAAATTGGCATCTATATTGCATATCTTCCAAGAATTTAAAGATATTAGGTTCCCGTTTGCGGGAGAACCGGCTTGCTTTTCAGCTTGCGAAACCGAATCCTTGATGCATCCAAAATGAAATTTAAGCATCAAAATTACTTAATCAGCATTGTTGACGACGAAGCGCTTTACTTTGTGGAAATCAATTCGCGTGGCGAAAGTAATGCCGTTGACCGTATCGCTCTCGAAAAGTTTTTTATCAATGCCCCCCCGGCAGACATTATTCCTGCGTCCATAAGAGATCGAAAGAATACACTCCTCATTGTACCGGACTATTGGCTCGGGAATTCATCCTACAAGTTTCAATCCCGCACGAAATCACTGGCGGATGCATTTGTCGCCAGAAAGTTGCACGAGCAATTTCCCGATCAACCGGAAATCAAGTATTTTTTTGACGGCACTTTTTACCAGCGAGAACAGGCCGACAAGTGGGTATACGCTTATTTTTTGCAGGATCCTCAATTTTTTAAATTATATCCTCAACTGGCTCAAATTAATCTGCAGCCGCATCGCATCACCTGCCCCGCTTTAATCTGGCAGCAGAAAATAAGACAGGAAATCCCTGACTTTGACAACGGCGGGAAAGGGTTTGTGCAGCTACTGCCGAAGATCGGTCTTTTGTATTTCTTCTTTGAAGGGAACTTTCTCTTTTCACGCAGAATTCCTTTAGCCGGTGCGCCGTCGCAGTCTTCCGACAATTATGATGCCATTGCTTATGAGCTCAATCAGTCGCTTTATCTCTTTTCACAAAAAGCCAAGACCGAAATAGATAAATTGTACCTTGTGTCCCATGAAGAGGAAAGCGGGCATGCATTATCCGAGGTGCTCGGCCGGGAAGTCCATGATTTGAACTATATCATCAACAATTCGAATACCCTGCAAAGTTCGACCGCAGCTGCGGGAGCAATGGGGTTTCTGAGTCCAAGCGACATCTTGCCCGGCAAAAACTTTCTGTCTCTCTGTCACCGGGTGTTGAAGAAAGAGTTGGAATGGAAGCCGGTTCAATTCGGCGGGATGGCCGTCGGACTAATCCTCTTGTTTTTGCTGGGGCTTGAAGCGACGGTGCTCCACAAATGGTCGCAGCAGATTCAACTGCCGAGGTCAAACGACAGCTTATCGGCTGAAGAAAGTCATGAAATTCAGCAATACAATGAGGCGCTCGATGCTATCCTGAGCGAATTGGGAAGACGCTCGCCTCAGGAACTTCTGCGTAAAATAGCCAAGTCATTGCCGCCGAATGTTCGCATACAGGAAATGGTTTTGGAGACGGAAGACAACCCTGGCGTTAATCTAAAGGGTGTTATTCGGGCGGATGATCCAGAACAGTTCAAAGCATGTCTTTCTACCTTGATTGCCAATGTTAACGCAAATATTCAGGGCCGCCGGGCAATGACGGTGTCGGATATTGATTTCGAGGTGAATCAGAACCAGCCGGGCCAAGGTGTGCAGGATTATTTTATCAATTTTCGACTGGATTTATAATGCGAGGTAAGTTCAAAAATCGGTGGATCATGGTCGGTCTTGTCTGGGCCTGCGTTTTCATGATTCACTTTTGGAATATCGAAAAGATTGATCAGATCCGAGAACTTCGCGTGCAGAGGGAAATTTTTCTGAGGGATCAACAGTTCTGGAACAATAACGCCCAAAATATTTCACAAATATTGCAACAGTATTCTTCTTTTACCCAGCACGTTGAATCTTTAAAATTAGGCCTTCTCCAACTGGAAAACAATTTAAAGGCCCGTGCTCTGGGTCTGGGTCTCAAAGAAGTAAAATTTATCCGTCAAACGGAAACAGCCGCTGAGGGAACAGTGCCGGCAAAGCTGGTTTTTATCGGCACCTTCAAGGATGCCAGCCAATGGCTGGATGGGATTCAAAAAGACCTTCCCTGCGTTTGGATCCAAAACATCAAGGTATCACTGGAGCCGCTCGCGGAGCAGGCCAAGTTCCAGGTATCCATCAATTACCGCTATACCTTATCGTTCGCTGAAAGTGCCGCTTAGTTGAAATGAATATTCGGTATCGATTATTCAATATCTCCCATTTAAAGATATCAGGCAGTCGCCCAAGATTGGTATTCGGCTGTTGGTTGCTGGCAGCCTTGCTGCTGGCGGGGCATAACGGGTCGGAGTTGGCGACCCTGTTGAGCATGCCCGTTTCGGGACAGTCGGCGCAGGTTAAGCTGGCAAGTGAAAAATGGCGGCAGCTGCAAGATAAAATGTCGCAAACCGTCAAGGAAATGGCGGACAAGGTTGATCTGGATCTGGCGTTCACACAATTTTCTGCTCATTTTGAGCACCAAAAAGCGAATGATTCAGACTCGGAGGTTGCGCAAGCGCCCAGATTAGAAGCGCAAAGCATGCAGCTCCCGAAATTGTCCGGAATCCTCCATTGTTTGGATATCAACGGCAATGTAGATGCCCTGGCGGTCATTGAAGGACGAAGATTCCAGGAAAAAGACACGGTGCGCGAATTTCAAATCCAAAAGATTGAAGAGAAGGGGGTTGTTTTGACAAAAGGTGGTAAAAGATGGTTTCTCAAGACCCCCGAAGTTTCATATTCTTACAATCACGAACCCAACGCCCAAGGTAGCGGACAGTAACCCCCTATTTTGGGGTAAAAGCTAAATTCCGGTCAAAAAGATAATACCAAAAGTCGGAAGGATTGCGCAGACAATCGTAGCGGTCGTGAGGAGCCTATGCATTACCTGCTGGAAAACATAAATAGAAGATGTCTGATCACTGTCGCCGTGATTATTGGATGCCTTGTCAACGGTTGTGCGACCTATGAGCCTCAACCGGTGACCCTGAAGGAGTTAAATGAGATCCAACCGAAAGAATTGCTGCAGAAAGAAAAGTTCATTAAACCGCCGGGACCGCCACCGTTCGCTGAAAAGATGGAACCGGTTGCCAAGGATTTGGTGAAAGAGACGCGGCTTTATTCATTGCTATTTGAAAATGCGCCCTTGGGGACCATTCTGAATGCGATCGTGGCGGATACGGATTATAACCTATCGATTGAATCGGGAATCGATCTGTCCAAACCGGTAACGGTGCGCCTGAATAACGCCACGCTGCGGGAAGCATTGGATATGATTATCGTCAAAGGGTCAGGGTATGCATGGGAAACCGTTGACGGGTCGCTGGAAGTCAAAAGATTTGAAGAAAGAATCTATGATTTGGACTACATGGATATAGGCGGTCAAACCGACATCGACGTCGGCGGGGACATGCTGTCGACCAGTGTGGAAGCGGCCGGCGTGGCCGGTAAATTTCAAGTCAAGGCCCAACGCAGCGCTGAGAAGACCGATGTCTGGACCGGGGTCGAAGAGTCTTTGAAAGCGCTCAAATCACCGGAAGGTATACTGCGAATCAACCGCAATGCTGGCATCATTTACATGGCGGACACTCCCACGCGGATAAAAACCATGGTCAATTTCCTGGATTCCCTGGCCGAAGCATTGCACCGACAGGTTTTCATCGAGGCGAAAATCATGGAGGTTAAACTCAATGACACCAATAAGTACGGCATCGATTGGACCAATCTTGAGGTCTTGTTCAAATCCCACGCGGGTTATATGCCGGATTATTTTGATCTCTTCCTAAACGGCGGCAGCACCATTGCCCTGGCGGATCAATCCGCTTTCAGTGCGGTGATCGATTTTTTGAGAACCCAGGGTGAAGTCTCGGTATTATCCAATCCGCATCTGACGGTCATGAACGGCCAGTCGGCCGTGTTGACGGTGGGGGAGCAGTTTCCCTTCGGCGATATCGACGGCGCGGATCAGAATCTGGAGTACGGCACGATTACCTATCGGTCCTCCATCAAGCGTGTTGTTCTGGGGCTTCAACTCGGTTTGACGCCGCAGATATCCAAGGACGGCATCGTGTCCCTGCTGATCGTACCAACCATCACCCGCATCAAAGATGAAATCAAGGTGGATATCCCTCTGACGGCGACGATCCGGCAGTCCATTACCAACCCCGTGATCGATCTTCAGGAGTTGGCCACGACGGTCCGGGTTAGAGAAGGGCGATCAGTGGTTCTGGCCGGGCTGATCAGTCAGATAAAGAATCTCGACCAAGAAGGTCTGCCATGGTTCGACAGCTTGCCCTTCGCCAAATACTTTTTTAGCCGAATCAAAGAGTCTTATGAAAACAGTGAATTGGTGATCTTCCTCACCCCCTACATAAAAAATGTCATGTAATCGATGTGAAAATGCCGCCGGCAACTTCTCTCTTCACGGAATTCAAAACACATCCCCAAGGCAGCTGACAATTTGCGTCATTTTCTTGACTGCGGTATGACCGTGGCCTTTCTCTGGAACGCGTTTTTTATGATAACCTATAGAAAATAATCATATTTTAATCAATTCGGGCTGATGCGACTATCATTGGCATTAAATTTGCTAAAAATGTCGTAATTTTATGGGTACATTTCGTAAATATAGCTGCAAAGGATGAAAAAATGCTGAAAATTAGAAATGTTAAAAACTCCCAGGCTGGTTTCACTCTGGTGGAGATTGCCATCGTGATGGTTATTATCGGCCTCCTCATCGGTGGTATTCTCAAAGCACAGGGCATGATTCAAAATGCAAAAGTAAAGCGCGTCGTCAAACAAGCGGATGAATTAAGAGCCGCGGTGATGGGGTTTTATGATAAATATGGGGTGTATCCCGGGGACGAGAATCAAGCCGCCGTTCCGCCGGGGGCTGACGGTGAAGGCGACGGCGATGGATTGATCGAGACGTCCAACAATGAAACCTTTGAGGTCTACAGGGATTTGGTGCGATCCGAGCTGATCGCCGGTGATTACAACGGCACCTCTGAACTTCCGAGTCATGCCTTTGGGGGCACGGTACGTCTTCAGTGGGTTGATCCGCCGGGGGCAGGGACGTTCAATCACTATTTCATGTACACCAATATACCCGCCGAGGTGTGTCAGGAGATCGATCAGAAATTCGATAACGGTACCTGGAATACAGGCTCGATCGTCGGCAGTGTGGCTTATAACGCAGGAACAACGGTACCCATTCTCTATATTCTTTTTTAACGGTGCTTTCAAATGACGGCCCGCCTTTGGCGGGTCCTTCTTTTAGCACAC
Source organism: Desulfobacterales bacterium (assembly GCA_049687935.1). Lineage (GTDB taxonomy): Bacteria > Desulfobacterota > Desulfobacteria > Desulfobacterales > SG8-13 > JARFQH01. Next base: position 39,437 of record JBAVJU010000199.1, read on the forward strand.
CGACTCTTCTGAATTGAACACGAGAGAAAAAATACCCCAAAGCCGGTTGAGGTCCGCCTTCGTCCTGTTCGCGCAACAGCACGGGTTTTCGTTGATCGAAATTGCCATTGTCATGGTCATTATCGGATTGCTGGCCGGCGGCGGGATATCTTTGATGGGTGCGCTCACCCAACGCAAGGCGCGCAACGAGACCATCGATTACCTGAAACAGGCCGAAACCGCCTTGATCAGCTTCGCCGGCATAAACGGCAGGCTTCCCTGGGCCGATACCAGCGGAAACGGCAATGAAAATAGTGGTGCGTCTTCCGGAAACTTACCCTATCAAACCCTTAAATTGATTCCCACCGATCCCAACAAACGTGTCCTTAAGTATGCGTTGAACAGCAACCTGGGCACCGATCGAACAACCAGCTGCACCGCCCTGCGCGCGGGGCTTTTGGGTGGGCCCGCCGTCGTCGATGCCGACGGCGCCGCCTCCTCTTTTCAGACGGCCGCTATTCTTATCAGCGCCGGTCCCGCAGATGCCGATGGTGACGGAAACGTCTTCGACCGCATTGGCACCGGCACCCATCAGGGTGACAACACCGACGGGTCCCCTAATTTTTTACGATACCCACCGATTGACGGCTTTGATGATCTGGTCGTCTACTTAGGCGAGCATCAATTATACGCAGAAATCTGCGAGTTTCTTTCGCTGGCGGTCAACAATAACTCCGGCGGGACCGTCTATGTCCATAATCGCACGCAGGGCAGCGATTTGGGGACTCTCGCCAACGGCGGATTCGGCACTTACACGATCCTGTCCGGTACTCAGATTGAAATCCGAAACGGTTCGGGTGGCAACGTCCCATCCACTCCGCCGACCCCGCTCGCACTCGCCGGTCGCGGCTTTACCATAACCCTTCCTTGAAATCCCAATCTAGTACGCCTTGCCCAGCTGGCTGAAAACATCATAAAGCGGCAGAAGGATCGAAAGAATGATCAGACCGAACACACCTCCGAGGAGGATGATGGTCAGCGGTTCAATGCTGCTGACCATGGCCTGGACCGTTCTTTTGACTTCACTGTCATAAAAATCTCCCAGACGCGTGAACGTATCATCCAGGGTACCGGTGGTTTCTCCATTTTTGATCCCGCCGACCAGGAGCAGTGGAAAACCGCCCGTTTTTTCAAAACTCTCCGCAATCGTGCGGCCGAGTTGGATATCATTATAGGCCGCTTGCAAACGGGACTCCAGGTACTTGTTGCCGAGCACGTTATCGGCCAGGATTTCAAAAATAGCGTTGATCGACATGCCGGCGGTGTACATGGTGGCAAAATAGTGGCATAGACGAGCCAGGGCGATGTTTTGAGCGACTTGGCCTATCAGAGGCACTTGCAGTAAATATTTTTGTATGAAAATCCCGCCCTTGGGACTGCGCTGCAGCAGGAAGAAAAGTGCGGCAATCGCAGCGACGCCAGCGATTAAGGCGACCCAATAGCCTCTAATAAAATTGCTCATCGTCAAAACGGCTTGGGTGGCGCCCGGAAGGACGACCCCCATTTCTTTCAGGAGCACGGCCATTTGAGGCAGGACGTACCCGACCCAGACGCCGATGACAACGCCGAGAGCCACGAGCACAAAGGACGGATAAATAGCCGCTCTTTTGATTGTCGAGCGGATATCTTCTTTCCATTCATGAAAATTAGCCAAGTCTTTCAAACACTTGGGCACGACACCGGTCTGCTCGCCCATATGGATGATGCCCAGATCAAGCTTGCCGAAAACCTTCGGGAAGCGGGATATGGATTCATGCAGGGTCTTGCCGCTTTCGATGGAGAGCCGGATTTCACTGAGCGCCTTTTTAAGAGTCCTGGAGGGCAGTAGCTTGGAATTTTCCTCCAGGGCCGAGACGATGGGAAGTCCCATGTCCAGTGTCTGTGAGAGCCGCCGGTACAATTCAATCCGAAGCCGTGGTTTGACTCTAAGACCGCTGAAAATATTGCCTAATGGGCTGTCCTTGAGCGAATTGGTTGCAATCAGCGTCAGGCCCTCCTGGGCTATCCGCAGTTCCGCATCTTTTTCACCGAGTGCGATAACTTTCCCGCGCCGAACTCTACCGGCATCATCAATGGCCTTATAACTATAGTTAGGCATAGGCGACCACGCGCTGGATTTCCTCTACCGAGGTGATCTGCTGGGCGACTTTTTTCAGGGCCTGTTTAAACATCAGACTGGTTCCCGCTTGAACGGCAATTTCCTGTATTTTGCTGTGAAGTGCACCGGCAGAGATCAATTCTTCCATGGCACGATCCACTTCGAGAACCTCAAAAATTCCGGTGCGGCCGTTGAACCCGGTTTGATCACAACTCGGGCACCCCACGGCATGGGGAATTTCGCCAGGCGGTTCGAGGTCATGGCGCCGAAAGAGATCTTTTTCCTTCGGCGCGGCGGTTTTCATGGTCCTGCAGTGCGGGCAGATCTTGCGCACCAGGCGTTGGGCCACCACCATGACGAGTGAAGATGCCAGGATACTGGTATTAATACCCAGATCGAGCATGCGGTTAATGGCCGAGGCGGCATCATTGGTATGCAGGGTGGACAAAACCAGGTGGCCCGTAATGGAAGCTCTCAGGGCTAGTTCCGCGGTCTCCAGATCCCGGATTTCGCCGACGAGGATGACATCGGGGTCCTGCCGCATCGCCGATCGCAAGGCGTTGCCGAAGGTCAGGCCGGCCTTGGGATTGACGGCCGTCTGCCGGACGGTCGGGATGACATGTTCGATGGGATCTTCAATGGTCATGACGTTGATATTGGGGTTGTTGATTTTCATCAACGCCGAGTAAAGTGTCGTGGTTTTGCCGGATCCGGTGGGACCGGTGGACAGGATCAGACCGTAGGGGCGCTTCAGGTTCTGCAGAAACCTGTCCAGGTCGTCCTTCTCAAAACCGTGCCGGGAAAGATCCCCCACGACATCGGTATACTTCAGAAGCCGCAAAACCACCGTTTCCCCTAGATGCGTCGGGAAAGTTGATGCTCTCAGATTGATTTCACCGGCGCTTCCCTGGTATTTGAAACGGCCGTCATGGGGAATGTTGGTATTGGAGATATCGATATCCGCCATAATTTTGAAGCGGGTGGACAGGCTTTGGTGAAAGCTTTTGGGGAAAATATGTTTTTGTTGCAGCACCCCGTCGATCCGATAATAGATTCTGACCAGATTGTTATCGGGCTCGATATGGATATCGCTGGCCCTGAGCACATTTCCCTTTTCGATCAACATGTTGGCGAGCCTGACGATCTGATCATCGGCAGCCTCTCCTGCGCCCGAAGGTGTGAGCGTCAGCTTTTCGATCTCGACGTCAATGGTGCGGGCGCGCTTGTAATGCAGTTCCACGGCATTGGCAATCCACTCCTTGGAGGCCAGATATGTTGCCACCCGGCACCCGGTCATACGGCCGAGTTCGTCCTTGGTGATCACATCAAAAGGGTTGGCGGTGGCGATCTTCAGGGTGTCATCTTCCCGGGCAAAAGGAAACACATTGTGTTTACTGACAAATTCTGCCGGAATCTTATCAACCAAGGCGTGATCGATCATAACCGAGGATGTATCCAATATTTCGGCACCGCTTTGAACGGCGATGGCCATTTGGAGTTCGTCATCGGTTATCCAGTCGAGGCGGATCAGAACATCACCGAGCATAGCCCCGGTTTTTTTGGACTCCATCAATGCCATCTCCAACTGGCCCTGGTCGATGAAACCCATTTGAATCAATATATCGCCAATGCGTTTTTTCATTCTATCGACCTTTTACTCTCACTTGCGCTGTTGCCCTCTGTCTGATTCCGGTTTGCGCCTAAATAAGCGTGCAGGGACCTGATTCGCGTTTCAATGTTTTTTTTATCATGCGGTGGCAACGTGTTATTTTGCTGCAAAAATTTACCGTAATAGTGAATGGCATCATCATATCGTTGTAATTTGTCGGAAAGAACCGCCAGGTTGAAGATCAGATTATTATGACTGGTATTGAGTTTCTCTGCTTTTTTATAGCAAATTCGAGCTTCTTCCAACTTGCCGAGCCGACTCAGGGCAGCGGCACGATGAAAATAAATTCCAAAGCGTGGTTCCTCGCATTGATTGGCAGCCGAATCCAATAAGTGAATCGCTTCTGCGGGTCTCCCCAAACCGATTTCAGTGATTGCGAGGTTTACCAAAATATCGGGGTTTCGGTGATCGCTCGTCTCCAGCCGCTTTAGGAGGGGATAAGCATCCGAATAGGCTGCCAATTGGATATAGGCTGAACTGAGATTGAACAGGGCGTCACGATGATCGGGGTTTACTCTGATGACTTGTTTATACATTTGAATGGCTTGATCTAACTTGTCCCCGCGGTGGTAGCGCAGCGCCTTTTGATAAAAAATATCTTCTTCATGAGATGGTAAGGGCTTGGCTGTTTCATTTCGCGCAATTGCTTGCACGGCTCTGTTGGCAGCATTCGGGATGTTTTCTTGGGCGGACAGAGACCCCGAGAAACACCACGCACCAAGGATAAATGTGCCTGATAGGACCAACCTTTCACCGATGCACGCCATTTTTTTTCGGATCGCTTCATTCAACAAGCTCATATTTATTTCCAATGCAATTTAAGGGCTCACTCAAAAATATCATCACATTTTCAATTTCAATCATATGGGGGAACCCACCACGCCGTTTCCGCAAACTCAATTCTGACCTCTAATTGTTTTTCCTTGTTTCGAACATCCTTTATCTTTCCCAGGACCTCCTGCCGATCGACAATCCCCGGAAAGTTGAAGCTCATGGTAATGAGATCATCGCATCGCAACGTATGATCCGTTTTTGCAGCCGCTTCAAAGACGCAGCAGCAGCCGCGTTTACTGATATTTTTGATGACCCCGGCTTTCGTTTCGTTATTAATGTCGATTTTAGCGGAAATAAAGCAGCTGATTCTTTTATGGGATCGGGATTCTTGCTTCATCACCGATGCGGGGTATTCCAATAAGAGCAATTTTAGGGGGCTATTCGTTATTTCCATTAACTTGGACGTGAATTTTAAGATATTCCCTTTAAACGAAAATTTAATTTTAATCCGGTCGCTCTGAAGCAGCTTCTTTTCAATGCTATTAAAATTTGAAGGAGGGGTAATGACGATATATTGACTCCCCTTTTTACCGACAAAGGTGCTCTTCAGCGCATCGTCAAGACCATCGACGGCAAGGCTCAATTCGGTTCCAGTTTCGAGATCGAGGTTATTTTTTTTATCGATCCCTTCTAAGGTATTAATTGACATAACGATTCCTTATTTGGGTCACCTGCGGAGGCAACCGATCAGAAGAAAAACGATCTTTTTCATGTTTGGTTCATCATAAAAGGGCGCACGGCACCATTACATGTTGCGGCGAATCTCAAGACACATGCAAAATAAGCGCCAACTTTCAAAAATAATTAGATAAATTGCAGAAAATCACTTGCCTGATGGGTCATATCTCAACAAGCGAACGGCATGGGGATCGATTCAGAAGAGATTTCAATGATGGGAATTTGTCATTTGTGGAGACGAGAATGGTGGGAAAGTGCGGTTGTGTCTATTAAGGGCTCACTTCTTCCCCAGCTTCAAGCCTTTCAGCACGGCGAATTTCGGGTTGATGATTTTTCTCTCGCAGCCGCAATCGCCCTGGTTCAGGTCGGCGCCGCACTGCGGGCAGAGGCCTTTGCACTCCGGTCGACAGAGGGTTTTCATCGGCACGGCCATCAGCACCTCCTCCTGGACGGCGTCGCGCAGGTCGATCTCCTCCCCGTGAAAAAGGATCAGGCCGATCTCCTCGGCGCCGAGCTCGATTTCTGCGTGCTGCGTCGGATCGGCCGCCTCCGGCTGCTCCCGGCTGAAGGACAGGATAAAGTCGGCCGCAAGGGGGGTTTCGTAGTCGGCCAGGCAGCGGCTGCATAAGAGGCGAACCCGGGTCTCGAAACGACCGGTCGCCTCGAACATTTGACCGATTCGGCGGATGCGGAGATCGATGGTCAATGGCGTCAGAAAAACACATTCTCCGCCGCGGCTGATCTCGAGCAGTGACGGGAACGATTCGGCGCTTTCCTCGAATGTCAGGCCTATGTCGCCGTCGCCGATGTCATCTACGTTTACGCGCATCTCAACCTCCTGCCGGGCCGGTTTTTAATTTAATTGCGATCACCTTAAAATTATTATAATTGTAATTTTTACGGAACGTCTTGGCAACCTGTTTCGATATTCTAACTTATCTTGGGGGAATACCATGAAAAATTCGAAAGATACGCACGATGCCACTGCAGGAGAAAAGCCTGCGGAAAGCGCCGGGTCCTCGACCGCGCCCCCCAACTTCATTCGGACCATTATCGATGAAGACCTGAAAACAGGCAAGTGGGGTGGGCGGGTCATGACCCGCTTTCCGCCCGAGCCGAACGGTTACCTGCACATCGGCCATGCGAAATCGATCTGTTTGAACTTCGGTTTGGCGGCCGATTACGGCGGGCTGTGCAACCTGCGATTCGACGACACCGATCCGGCCAAGGAGAGCGTCGAATACGTTGAGTCGATCAAGGCCGATGTCCGCTGGTTGGGGTTCGACTGGGGCGATCGGCAGTACGCGGCCTCGGATTACTTCGAGCAGCTCTATAACTATGCCGTGCAGCTGATCCGGGAAGGCAAGGCCTACGTCGACAGCCTCAGCGCCGAAGATATCCGACAATACCGCGGCACCCTCACCGAACCGGGTCGCGAAAGCCCTTATCGCCATCGGGCGGTTGAGGAGAACCTCGACCTGTTCACCCGCATGCGAGCCGGCGATTTTGAGGACGGCTCCCATGTGCTGCGTGCGAAAATCGACATGGCGTCGCCTAATCTGCTGATGCGCGACCCAACCCTCTACCGGATCAAACATGTGCGCCATTACCGGACCGGGGACAAATGGTGTATCTACCCCATGTACGATTTTACGCACTGCCTCTCCGACTCCATCGAGGGAATCACCCACTCGCTCTGCACCCTGGAGTTCGAAAACAACCGGGAGCTCTACGACTGGGTGCTGGACCGGCTCGAGGTCTACCATCCCCGGCAAATCGAATTTGCGCGTCTGAATCTGACCTATACCGTGCTCAGTAAGCGTAAGTTGATCACTCTGGTCGACGGCGGATACGTCGACGGCTGGGACGATCCGCGCATGCCGACGATTTCGGGTATGCGCCGTTGCGGCTACACGCCGTCCGCCATCCGAAACTTCTGCGATCGAATCGGGGTCGCCAAAAGCAACAGCACGGTCGACAGGGCGTTGCTCGAATACAGCATTCGGGAGGATCTGAACAAGTCTGCTCCACGTGTGATGGCCGTCCTGCGCCCTCTCAAGGTGGTCATCACCAATTATCCCGAGGGGCAGGTCGAGGAACTGGAGGCGGAGAACAACCCGGAAGACCCGGCCATGGGGTCGCGCAAGCTGCCGTTTTCTCGGGTTCTCTACATCGAGAGCGAGGATTTCCGCGAAGATGCGCCGAGAAAGTGGTTTCGCCTGGCACAGGGACGCGAGGTCAGATTGAAACACGCCTATTACATCACCTGCACGGAGGTAATCAAAGACGAAACGACTGGTGAGATTACTGAACTGCGTTGCACCTACGACCCGCAAACCCGTGGTGGCTGGTCGCAGGACGGACGCAAGATTAAAGGCACACTGCACTGGGTGTCGGCCGCGCACGCCGTCGAAGCCGAAGTCCGGCTCTATGAGAACCTTTTTACACGTGAGAATCCAGACGACGTCGAGGAAGGCAAAGACTTCACCGGCTATATCAACCCCGACTCCCTCGACGTGTTGACCGCCTGCCGCGTCGAACCGAGCCTGGCAGCGGCGCCGCCGGGGAGCCGCTACCAGTTTCTGCGCCTGGGCTACTTCTGTATCGACACGAAGCACACGACAGCCCGAAAACCGGTATTCAACCGCACCGTGACACTGAAGGATACCTGGGCGAAAATCGATAAGGCGCAAAAACAGAAGAAATCGTCCGATCGCGTCCGGTGAGTATCTTCAGTCGAACACAATCCCCACGTATCCCACGAAACTGTCGGCGGGACTCTTGTCGTAACTCGTTGCATAGACCACGGTCTGGGCCCGGTGGGCGCCGAGACGGCCGGCCGCCGCAATGGCCGTCGCCGCCGCGCCGGCGCAGCAGGCGTTCTGATTGGCCAGGGCCTCATCGATGACTTTGACGGGATCCATCATCAGCATGGTTTCGATGATGCGGCTGTCATTGGTGCTCTTGACCCAATCCACCGCCGAAGGGCCGCGGCCATGTGAGGTGAACCCATAATTTGTTCCATAGTGGGTCAAGTCGGTCGAACCGATCACTTTGATGCGCAACCCCAGTTCCAAGGCGATGTCGGCTGCCGCTCGGCCGACTTCAAGCGACGTGGCGGTCGGTGGTGCACCGATGGGAATGATTTTCACTTCCGGAAGCAAATACTTGATGAATGGCAGCTGCAACTCGATGGTGTTGTCCGGGTGGTGGTGCCGGCCGGTTTCCACCTGAAAATCGAAGCGTTCCAGGAGTTTTTCTGCCAGGTCGCGGTGGATCTCAATGTCTCCGAAGGGTGTTTCCCAGGCACCATCGGCCATGATGTAAAGATCGGCGTCCGGGTGCAGGTGCATGCCGAACACCATGATCACCTCCGGTGCTGTCCCTTTTGAGAGCGTGTGGATCACGTTGCAGGCGATGCTCCCGGAATAGTACCACCCGGCATGGGGCACGATCCCCCCGATAAACTCACTGCCGAGTAGCACAGTGTGTTCCCACTCCCCCAAAAATGTTTGAATTTCACGCTCACAGGCCTTTGACTCCGCCGGGTACCAGCTCCCGGCAAAGTCTGCTTTGCGCACGTCCATCGCTTTTTCCTCCTTTTGTCTTGCCCGTGTGAGTCTTACATGAAATATGAATCACTGTAACACCTTAAATCAGTGGCGGCCGAATGACAACCCGATACTCAAACCGGTGATCGGTCTTTGTTTTTCGGGAAAGCGTGACTATTTTAATGACGTCGATTTACGCGTAACAAAACAATAAACCGGTTTCACTGTATAAAGAGTGAGGTCAGGTATACCATTCGGAGGGAGCCATGTGGGAATATACCGAAAAAGTGAAGGATCACTTTCTGAATCCACGCAATGTGGGCGTGATCGAGGACCCCGACGGGATCGGCGAGGTCGGTTCTCTTTCTTGCGGGGATGCCCTTAAACTGATGTTTAAACTCGATGCGTCCGGACGTATCGGAGACGTCAAATTTCAGACTTTCGGTTGCGCCAGCGCCATTGCTTCTTCATCGGCGTTGACCGAAATGATCAAAGGCCTGACGCTCGAAGAAGCGGCCAAGATCACCAATGAGGATATCGCCCGGTATCTTGGTGACTTGCCCAAAGAAAAGATGCACTGCTCGGTCATGGGGCGCGATGCTCTGGAGAAAGCCATCGCTTATTACCGCGGGGAACCGGAACAAAAGGTCGAGGGTGAAATCGTTTGCGAATGTTTCGGCGTCACCGACCGCGAGATCGAGCGGGCCGTCAGGGAAAACCACCTGCGAACCATCGAGGATGTGACCTCGTATGTCAAGGCCGGGGGTGGCTGCGGAAACTGTCACGATCGGATTCAGGAAATCATCGATTCGATCCTCGGCACCGAGCGGCCCGCTGCCAAAAAACCGCCGAAGTTGAGCAACATTCAAAAGATCAGGCTGATAGAGGAAACCCTGGAGCGGGAAATCAAGCCGGCCTTGCAGAAAGACGGCGGCGGCATCGAGCTCGTCGACGTGGACGGCAACACGGTGATAGTGCGCTTGTGCGGCACCTGCTCCGCGTGCAGCGCCTCACAGGTCACACTGAAAAACTATGTCGAAACCAAGCTTCAGGAGCTGGTGACGCCTGAACTTGTGGTAGAGGAGGTGGCCTGATGAAAACCGTATATGTCGACAACAATGCCACGAGCCGCATCGCGCCGGAAGTCCTCGACGCGATGATGCCCTATCTGACGGAACGCTACGGAAACCCGTCCAGCATGCACAGCTTCGGCGGGACGGTGGGCCTGGACATCAGGGACGCCCGGACCAAAGTGGCCGCCCTGATCGGTGCCGCACCCGATGAGATCGTTTTTACCAGCTGCGGCACCGAAAGCGACAGCACGGCGATCTGGGCCGCCCTCAACTCGTATCCCACCAAGAAACACATCGTTACCACCCGGGTGGAACATCCAGCGGTCAAAAACCTTTGCGAAACGCTGACCAAGAGAGGCTACCGGGTGACCTTCGTGCCCGTGGACGGCGAGGGCCGGCTGGATCTCGACCATCTGAAACGGCACCTCAGTGACGACACGGCGCTGGTCAGCGTGATGTGGGCCAACAACGAAACCGGGGTTATCTTTCCCATCCGGGAGATCGGGGAGCTGGTCAGAGATAAAGGAATCGTTTTCCATACCGATGCCGTCCAGGCCGCCGGAAAGATACCGGTGGATGTCAAGGCGGACGGTGTGGACATGCTCTCCTTGTCGGGTCACAAAATCCATGCTCCTAAAGGGGTCGGCGTCCTTTACGTTCGCAAGGGAACCAAGTTTTCCCCATTCCTCATCGGCGGTCACCAGGAACACGGTCGCCGGGGCGGCACCGAGAACGCGGCGTCGATCATCGGTCTCGGCAAAGCCTGCGAACTGGCTCAAAAACATTATATAAAGGACATGGTACGGGTGAAACAGTTGCGGGACAAGCTGGAATCCGGGCTGCTGGAAAAAATCCCCCATGCCGTTGTCAACGGTGATCGAAAAAGCCGGCTGCCGAACACCACCAGCATTGCCTTCGAGTATGTCGAGGGCGAATCGATCCTGCTGATGCTGAACGAGTACGGCATCTGTGCCTCGTCAGGTTCGGCCTGTACCTCCGGTTCGCTGGAACCGTCGCACGTTTTACGGGCCATGGGGGTGCCTTTCACGGCGGCACATGGTTCCATCCGCTTCAGCCTGAGCACCTATAACACGGAGGAAGACATCGATTTTATCATTGAAAAAATGCCACCGATCATCGAACGCTTGCGGAGCATGTCACCCTATTGGAAAGAAGCTGTCGGGGCAACTTAACAGGCAGCGACATATGGTTTTTTAAAGGCGTTTTGGTCACTTACGGGCAAGACGCCTTTTTTGTTTTCTGGCCGAATTAAGCGAAACAGGCCAGTTTTGCTCACAAAATGCACCCACCTTTGGGGCAAAACTTGCGAACAGTTCAACCATTATTAATCGGGCCATCGGTGCCGAGACCTCTAATGTTAAATTGAGAAGATTTATCATGGAATGGATCGCTGATGCGGGTCAAAATGAGGACTCCCCGTTACCTCACGGAGTTTTTCCTGGAGATTAGAATCGGTGACGTGTTCGAAATTGTGGGCGTGTCGGTGAACATCCTCATGGCAGTATCCCATTACGTTACATAGATACGTTTCCCATAAGCGATGGGAGCGGATTAATCCCTTTGCTATCTGTTTACCTTTGTTTGTTAGGACCAACTTTTCTTTTTCTGCTTGAACCAATCCTCGTCTCAAGAGTCTCCATACCATCAGACGGACGGTGGACTTGGCGTTGAGCGCAAGTTGCAACTCATTGATCGAAACAGGTGCCGCGTCCAGCGTTGACAGTTCCTGATAGCGGTAGAGAAAGCCCAATATATCGTCACCTACGATGCTCAATCCTAGACGAAGCTGGTTGAGTGCCCTTCCAATCACCCCATAGCGCGGTGCAAAAAGAAATACCAAAAGAAACAACAAACCGGTGGTAAGGGCCATCATACCAGCTGTACTTGTGTCCTGAAAACCAAACCATTGCGGAACGGTAATGGCGCCTAAATGCCCAAAAACAGCAGAAAGAATAGCAAAGACAATACTCAACGAGAGCATATTGTACAAACGGTCAGTAATCAAGTGTGCCGCTGCTCCGGGAACGATCAGCATCGCAATAACCAGAATGCTGCCCACGCTTTCAAATGCGGCGACAGTGGTTGCCGCCACCAGGGTCATAAGTGCGTAGTGCATGAGGTTGGCATTGATACCCATAGTAGTCGCCAGGTTCGGATCGAAGGCGGTGATTCTAAGTTCTTTGAAAAATGCGATCACGAAAATCGAGTTAGCGATTAGCATCATCCCGCTGGTTATGGCGGCCCGGGGAATATCATGACCAAATAGCAGCACCGTGTCCAGCGGGGCAAGTTCGATAGCCCCGTAAAGAACACAACTCGGATCCAGATCCACATGATCGGCCGCCTGACGAATGAGGATCAATCCAATAGCGAACAATGTGGTAAAAACGACTCCCATGGACGCTCCGCGATCGAGTCCGCTGAGCCGATCGATGCTCTGGATCAACGACGTGGTCGCCACCCCGATTAGAATGGCTCCCAATAGCATGGGCAGGCTGTCTCGGCTACCGGTGACTAAAAATGCGATGGCTAACCCCGGAAGCACGGCATGGCTGATGGCGTCACCCATCATACTCATGCGTCTGAGCACAAGATAGTTTCCCAACAGTGCACAGGAGGCGGCGCTCAGGGCCCCAACCACCGCAATCCATGTATCGATAAAGGTCCATTCCACAGTCAGTGGGCTCCTTTCATATCGGTCAACCGGTGGGGACTGGGTGGCGGATCATGCTCTCTACCTGCATCCAATAGCGTTTTCAAACTTCGGATAATGTCCGGATCCAGGACATGCTCGATGCGGTCGGCGCTTAGATCCACCATACCTGGGGCCACATCGGCATGGGTGATCAGGTAGGTTTCCCAAAGCCGGTGGCGGAGAACGATTTCGCGAGCGGCAGTCCTTCCAATTTCGGTAAGCCGAATCGTTCCATCATTGGGTTGGCGGATCAGTCCCTGACGATTCAGTCTACGCAAGGTACGCTTCAGGTCCTTCGTCGACCACGCCCGACGAAGCATGAGCGTTCCTGCCCGTGGTGCCCGCTTGTCTCCATCGGTCAAGGTCTCCCCCCATTCGTGTAAATCCCTGAGCAGATTTTCGTTCATGATTTTGCGTTGAAGTCGCAATCGATCCAGACCCAGACGCAGCAACCCTCGGGTCGACCCGAAGACCATGCTGATTAAGAAAAAAAAGGACGCAACCAGGACGATGACGGCCCCAGCAGGCAGGTTGGCCATCAATGCAGACATGCCCGAACCAAGGAAACCGCTCAGCGCACCAAAAAGCCCCGAGAGGCCGAGCAGCATAGGCAAACGATGGGTCCAGAAGCGGGCAGACGCGGCCGGAATGATCAGCAAAGCCACAACCAATATCAATCCCACGGCCTGGAGACCGATCACCGTCACCAGGACAACAAGGGTCATCATTAGAAGATCGAGCCGTGTCACGGGCCAGCCCTGTGTTCGACCAAAATCTTCATCAAAACAGATCAGGGAGAACTCCTTGAATAGTGCGATGCAGGCAATTGCGGCCACCAAAGCCGTGACAGCAATTAAAAGAGCATCCGAGAATAACATGGATGCTGTCTTGCCATAAATAAACGACGACAGACCGGCGGCGTTGCCCGCGTCCATGCGAGTGGCCATACCCATCAAGGCGATACCCAGACCGAAATAGACACTCAAAACGATGCCTAATGCCGCATCGTCTTTCAACCGCGAGAAACGTTGAATGACCAATACAGATGCGGTGCCAAATACTGCAAAGATTGCCGCACCAACAATGAGTGCCAGAAGCTGTTTGCCATCACCAGTTAGCAGCGTCATAACGATAAACGCCAGGGCAATACCCGGTAATGTAGCGTGGCTGAGTGTATCGCTGAGCAGCGCGCGCTTGCGCAACACCAGGAAGGTACCGATCAGTCCCGCAGCCAGGCCGAGCAGGGTCGTTCCGACCACCACCACTCTGGTATTGTAGTCTTGAAAGGTGAACACCCGTATCAGGTCATCCAATGGCCCAATAGTGTCAACCGTCTGGGCGTTAGCCAAAGGCACTGCCAGCAGCATAAACAGCAAAATGGCTCCAAACAGACTGATCCCCTTTGCGTTTAAGTCCATGACTCATCCTTGGGCGGAAGGAAAGTGAGGTCCTTTGGCCACCTCATCCAGCGCCTGGCTTAGGAGGGTGAGGCGGCCGCCATAGGTTTTCTTGAGGTTTTCTTCGTTAAAAACCGTGTCGACAGGACCGGCGGCCACCAGGCGCATGTTTAAAAGCACCACATGATCGAAATAGGTGGGCACGGTCTGAAGGTCGTGATGGACGACCACACAAGTTTTCCCTGCAGCTTTGAGTTCCTTGAGCAGAGCGATGATAGCGCGTTCGGTGGCCACGTCAACGCCGGCAAACGGTTCATCCATAAAATAAATCTGCGCATCCTGGGCGAGTGCTCTGGCAAGAAAGACCCGTTGCTGCTGGCCGCCAGAAAGCTGGCTAATCTGACGCTTGGCGAAATTGGCCATGCCCACTTTTTCCAGAGCCTCCATGGCGGTTTGACGGTGAGATCGGCCAACCGGTCGGAACCAGCCGATGCGCCGATATAGCCCCATGGCCACCACTTCGAGAGCATTTACTGGGAAATCCCAGTCGACACTCTCACGCTGGGGGACATACCCTACCAAATGCCGCTGGGTTTCATAGGACTCGCCGTAAATGGTCACCGATCCTGACGCACAGGGCACCAGCCCTAACACTGCCTTAATAAATGTGCTCTTGCCGGCACCGTTTGGGCCAACAACGGCAATCAGCCGGCCTTCGGGCAGCGTCAGATCGATGTCCCAAAGCACAGGCTTGCGATGGTAGGCGACGGTAAGGTCGTTGACCCAAAGCGAAGCCTCCTCGGGTAGTGGCGTTGTTGGGGAGGATTGGATTGATTGCTGGGATTGAGCCATATCTACTCTTACCCTTCTTGGTTGAATCTCCGGATGCTAAAAGGTTGACGATTTCAATCTGTTGAAAGCTTGTCCTGCATGCCCTTGGCGGGAACCTTACCACCCAAGGCCATGGCAATAACCGTAATGTTGTGGTCGATCATACCTTCATAAGTACCTTCGTAGGTGCCGGGAGGCCCCATGGCATCGGAGAAAAGGCTACCGCCGATAATGACCCGGTGGCCCCGGGCAGCCGCCCCCTCGATGAGGGCCTTGACATTCTTGTCCGAAACGCTGGTTTCCACAAAGACGGCGGGTATGCGACGGTTTACCAACAGGTCCACCAGTCGGTTGATATCCTTGAGTCCGGCCTCCGATTCGGTCGAAATTCCTTGAATGCCCTTCACCTCGATGCCGTAAGCCCGTCCCATGTAATTGAAGGCGTCATGGGCCGTAAGCAGGACACGTTGATTTTCAGGAATAGAATTGATCGCCGTGCGGGCATATTCGTCCAGACGCTCAAGACGGGATAGATAGGCGTCGGCATTTTTCCGATACCCAGCAGCGCCCGCAGGGTCAAATTCGGTAAACGCGTTTGAGACCACCTCCACGGCCTTACTCCATCCTTGGACGTCCATCCAAACATGTGGATCATGGTGGCCGGTTTGTGCATCACGCAGCAGATAGTCGTCACTTAAAAGCTCCGTGACGGCGTAGACTGGCCGTTTGAGGGATATCTTGGCCAAAATATCTGTCATTTGGCCTTCCAGTAACAAGCCCGAGTAAAAAATAATATCCGATTTGAGCAGCACGGCGACATCGCTACGGGTGGGGCTGTAAACATGCGGATCCACCCCTGAGCCGATGATATTGGTCACCTTGGCCCTATCACCAGCGACTTCGCGAACAATATCGGCCACCATTCCCACGGTGGCACCGGTACGGATGGGGTAGTCGCCATTAAAAGTCTTGGTCAAGGCCGGTGTCGCTCCCAGCAACATCGTCACGGTAGTCAGGATTATTGAACGAGTCCATACCAAATGCCACATGCGCAATAATATCGTCATAATGCCCCCTTGCCATTTTTCTGGAAACTGACGAGTGACACAAAAGAATAAGTCTAAAAAAGTTTAGGTCAACCTAGAAATATTTTTTGGGCAATAGAGCTTTCTGGATGCAGACGTGCAAGATCAGCATGGATTCCCCACGAATCAGAAGATTTTCGGAGTCAAATGGAATTACGGTGGATCTGGAGTTTAATCGCACGTTCAATCGGGTAAAACGTATATGTGCTCGGCGGCCTTAAGGCCGATTACCGTGCCATGAGAACCTCGATCGGTGATTATTTGCAAACTTATGGTCTCATCGACAGGGGACTGAGAAACGACTTTACCAATACTGTCGATGCCAAGACCCAAAGTATCAAGGTAAGTGAGTATGCCATCCATACCAGGATCAACGCGCACGATGCGAAATTTTTCTCCAGGGTTTAGAAAGGTTAACTTTTCGCCTATTGGTGAACTCATCACACCCGATCCGTCGGGTATCGGTTCGCCGTGGGGGTCCCGTTTAGGATGACTCAAAAGGGCGTCCATAGCATGGACCACGCGCTCCGATAAGTGATGTTCAAGCGTTTCTGCTTCCTCGTGGACTGAGTCCCAGTCCAGCTTTAGAATACGATAAAGGAACGTTTCCAACAGACGGTGCCTGCGGATAACAGCCATTGCTTTCAATCGGCCCTGCCGGGTAAGGGTTGCGCCGTGATGCTGTCGGTAATCTATCAAAGGCGGTGACATGCCGGCCATGCGTTTAAGCATCTCGGATACCGAACCGGAGGAAATACCTAGGTTTTCTGCCAGTGCTCCTGTTTTGGCAATGCTTTCCTTCTCCTGGAGAGCATATATCGTTTTCAAATAATCTTCGACTGAGGTTGAAGGCATTGAGTCACAATCCTGATGGGATCCTATCCAGACAATTATGTTCTTACTATACCACAATAACGTACGATTTCGAAACTTGGCATTACTTGCCAAAAGCCGGAAATTAAGGCCGTAAAATGAGACATCAACATATTGTGGTCGACGAGATTGTTGGAAAATTGTGATTACAACACGATTTTTGGATTGGTGCTGCTACTATTGTGGATGAATTTTGATTTTTTTCGATTTGAAACAAGGCAGGCACCGTCGGTTGCTGAAAGCCAATGAGCTTGTGGCCCAACGAGGCCCCTATGTGGCCCCCTTCGCTGTAAACCCTTGCCAGCCGTGGGGGCACTTGGGTTCGACTCCCGCCGCCTCAGCCAATTTTAATAAACAAATTGTAACAGCCGAAGGCTCTAATTGGACGGTACCAACGTCACCTCTTCGCGGCATATTCCGCGTCCTGTCCCTGCAGGAAAGGATTTCGGATTTCGCACAAGAAAATCCATTGTGCCCTCCATACCCGTGTACTTGCCGGTACCCGAAAACACTTTCGCTGTGCCGGGTGTCGCACCGGGTGGTGAATCTTCGACTTTTTTATCCACAAGCTCCCAGATCAATTTGTCACCATCACTGTCCGTCCATGTCTCGAAGGCCCTGAGCCGGCTTCCCTCATTGCCTCGATACAACAAGCCCACAATATGGACCGATGCTTCGTGGAAAGGACCATCACCGCTGTCATTAACCCTTACGCCGAGGGTTTCAAATTGTATAATCATTTGCTCCTCGTCGAGTTTATAGACTTTCGGTGTATGCCCGTAGTAATGGGTCCCCGAAAAGCTCCGTTCTTTCTTGCTCTGAGCCAAGCCTTGCCCTCCAGAAGTGATCACGAGAATAAAACTTGCTAATGTGACGAAAATTAGATGTTTCATGAAGTGCCTCCTTTCCACTGATATTTCAATCAATCGGTATTGAGATGATCACAAAAAGACATTCCGCTGATTAACGATCGTACTGTCCCGTTAATTTCTGACCAAGATTTTGTTATCTTCTCCCTTGTCAATCACCTTGCATTCAGGGCCAATAAACGTGTTTTTGTTGCCTGTGCAATAAATATCAGCACTTGAAGCCTTGAATTGACTCAGATCGTTCCACTCGAATATATTTCCGCTGCCTTTGAAAGACTCCCATGATATGGCCGCTACGGCCCAGGCACCGGTTCCCATTATTTTGTTTTTGGAAATGTTACCATCAGACCCTGATTGCGTTATCCCTTTCGTTTTCGGACCGCCGTTAAGTTCAATTCTATTTTCCAGAATAAGGGTTCCATCCGACATGGACGAGATGCCGGTTGAGAGTTCACCATTGGCCTGAATAAAATTGCCGGCTACGGTGATTTTCGAGTTCTTTGTCGGGTCTGCGCCTCCAGAACTGTCAAAAAACCACCCCACCACGATGCCACTTGGATACGTCGTGGCACCCGGAAATGGACACCCATCTGCAGGCGTCACGATATCGTTTCCGGTGATGGTCACACTACCACGGCCGTCTGCGTCAAGATAGTTGTCCAATGATTCAATCGAATTTCGAGATACATTTCTGATGGCGTTGCCCTTTACCTCGATCGTTGCCCCCCATGTCCACGGGAAAAACACACCGTGGCCCATGGTTATTTTCGGGTTCTCGCACTTCAGATCAATCTCGTTATTCTCAACAACCAGTTTTCCGGTTACGGCTCCGGGAAGGAATTTTTCCTTGTGCGCAAAACGGGTTCCGAGAACGATTCCGGTTTGCACTAAAACGAAATCTCCGCCTTTCCACTTAATCGGCAACTTGAATGGCTGAACGTTTGTGATTTCGTTACCGGTGATTTCAACACCGCTGGTGAAAGGGAAATGCATTGGTGACCAGGTAACGCCATCGAAATGAATGTTTTTAATCTTGATTTTGGGGCCCGGACCCGGAAGCGGGAGATCCGTCGACGGCAGCGGGCTGTGAAAGGTCCAAAATCCGCCGATTATTTTTGTCAACGGCCGATCATTGCTGTCGCTCTCACCCCATACCGCAACATCGTTTTTGATATCCACCCTTCCCTTTGGTCCGAAATCGAAGGTCCCCTTCAGGAGTACGGTCCCACCCTTGTCAATGGCCTCCTGGACCGCTTGGACATCCTGTTCAACATCACCTTGACCGGTGACGATAGAATCGAATGAGGGGGTGGATTCGGTTGACGTCAGGTGCGTACACGACAGGAACAACCCGATGATCGATATAACGGCAAAGTGTCTTTTCATCTTACTTCTCCTTTCGTTGCGCTGTCTTTTCAACCCGCCTGGGTATCATCCATTATGATGCGAGATTGATTATTATAAAATGTAAGCGTATAACCGTTTAAACGGTTCAGTTTTTTCATTATTCGCTCAATATTTTAAAGACGCCGCTATGAAAAAGCTTGAAACGATTCAATGCGACTTGACTGTCTACAAGATCACCCTTCAATTCCACGGCAGCGAGTCACCGCTTGTCGTTCATTTCGATACCCCTTCCAGAAGGTTCTATTTTTCGGTCATTGCCCTGATCATAACTGAGATGAAAAAGCAGAGCCGGCCGGGATTCGTCCATATACACCGGCACCAGAACGTTCTGACACGGCTCGACAAATCTCTTTCGGGTAAAAATGCATCCGAACATCCGGAGGGCATGTGGGCCAAAATTAAAATGGCATGGCGCCACAGACTTCCGGACCTGGAGTCGGCGGCGCTCTTTAAAATCCTGGATCGGGACCTCGTCGCGCCCTATGAAAAAGGGGGAAAATACAGGTACCAATGCGCCGAGGCAGAGTGCGATGCCTGGGCAGGCCTTTTCGGATACGATGAAAACAACACATGGCGGTTTAAATTTGCAGTCGATTCGGCGTCTGTCGGCTTGGATGATGTTTCGGTCACATTGGGGGATCTTCGGGACAATTCGGCCTGGGAGGAGTTTATCAATCGTCTCAATTTCAAGCCCGTGGCTGGTGAGATTCTCAAGGAACCAGGGGTTTCAGCCACCGCTGAACCAGCATCAAAAGAGCGGGTTGCTCGTAAGAGAACCCGCAAGGCCATATGGGGCTGGGCGGTTATCGCGGCGGCGGCCATCATCGCCGTTGTCGTGTGGCGATTCACTGTTTACAAAGCGCCCGCGCCGACTCAAAGCGTCGACCTGGGCGTTGCGGTCTACCCGAGCAGCGATAAACCGTCCCTGGCGGTTTTGCCGTTTGAAAACCTGACCGGCGATCCCCAGCAGGAGTTTTTCAGCGACGGCATTGCCGATCAATTGATAACGAGCTTGTCGCAGGGACCGTATCTTTATGTCGCCGCCCGCACCTCCAGTTTCACATTCAGAGGAAACCCCATGCCGGCGCAAGAAATTGCCGCAAAGCTGGGGGTGCAGTATCTGATCGAAGGCAGCGTGCAGCGCGACAAGGACCGGGTGCGCATCAATGTTCAGTTGATTGACGGCCGCAACGGCAATCACATCTGGTCGAAAGGCTATGACCGCAATACTGCCGACCTGTTTGCTCTTCAGGATGACATCGGTTTGGAGGTGCTGGCTGTTCTGAATGTTCAAATCACCGGCTATACGGCTGGAGCGCTGAAGCACTCGAGGCCCAAAAGCCTGAAAGCGTACGAACACTACCTGAGAGGTTTGTACTTTCATCTGGGCCGTAGGCGCGAGGACGTTCAAACGGCACGACAATCCTTCGAGGAGGCGATCCGCATCGATCCCAATTACGGCAGGGCTTACACCTGGCTGGCCAACACCTATCTGGATGAAATCGAACTGCGCCTGACAACGCAGAAGGAACAGGTTTTGGAAAAAGCCGAAGCGGCGGTTGAAAAAGCACTTGCCGCGGACCCGGACTATCCGCCGTATGGCACGTTGAGCCGCATCAGCCGCATAAAGAAAGATATGGACAGCGCCATCTTATATGCCCGCAAGGGCGTTCAGCAGGGGCCTACCGATTCAGGCCAGCACTACATGTTGTGCATTGCGTTGTACTTGGCAGAGAAATTCGACGAATCCATTGACGTCTGCGAAACCGCGCTTCGGCTCGCACCCTTCAGGCCGGTGAACTATGTTATGCAACTTGGATGGTCTATGGTAGGAGATGCACAATATGACGAGTCCTTACCCTTATTTAGAGAGGTTATCGATCGCAGCCCCACATCCTATTACGCCTATTTGGCATACAAAGGGCTCACTGCAGCGCACCAACTGACAGGCCGGCATGCCGATGCCCAGTGGGCGGCACAAAATGTGATGCGAATGAACCCGAAATACAACTTAGAAAGCGAATCCAGGTTGTCACCGACTAAAGAAGGTCCCTTTAAAAACCGTATCATGAACGCATTCCGTGCTGCCGGCCTGAAGTGATCTTATGTAATTTATTATCTGGTTCTGTGACCGAAATTCTTGTTGTCCAGAGACCATTCCATTCAACAAGAAGGTCATTCTGCTGACCGAGGGTATGTGTGGATGGAAACGAGTTGCAACCACGGCAGCTGGAATGTTGTAGGCAGATAATCGATAAAATCGTGGGTGAGGGCGCAGTTTCACTTTTGCCGAGAATGCAATTTAGAGAAAGACCAAGCTTAACAGATCCAATCAACAGCCCTACAAATCCACCCATAATCCAAAGGAAAAGTATTCTTCGTCGAACTGCGAGAATTCACCGAGAATCGACCTGCCGTTGTAGTAACCTACGCCGAGGCGGAACGTACGGGCCAGATTTCGGATCGGCGCTACCAGGCCCGCTTGAATGGACAGGTTCAGGTCCCAATCGTTTTCTTCATAGAAGGTCATGTCCACGGCGGCGTACCATCCCAGACGACCGCTCATGAATCGGTCGTCGTCTTTATACTCAAGGCCTCCTTGCAGACGCCAGGGATCCTGGATCTCTGTATTTCTCAGATCATACCCGTAGGCCCCTTCGCCGTAGACCCGCAAGTCCGAAATAATCTTCCTGCTCAGACCAAGCACGACCTCCTCGCGGGTATAGTTAATGCGCGTGCGGCCGGTGCTTTCGATATATTCGTCACCTATGTGGCTGGAATCATGCTGTATGGCGACCTTTACCGCTGTCCCTTGTCCGTCGGCCCATGTGAGAAGCAACCCGTAAAGTCCATCCCAGCCGATGTTGTCGGTTTGATTTTCGATGTCGAACATGCCTAAAAAAGCGGCTTGCACATCGATCTGAAATCCGGCGTCTGTTCTATTATTCGGATAGAGCCGCACCAGACCGAACCGTCCACCTAAATTGTACAGGAAACGACTGTCGCCCGTATTCGGAATATCGCTGTCGAATATGATCAGATACTGCATTGCCATCGTGGGCTGCAAAGGATCTGCAATGTAACGCGGATACAAATCCGAGCCGGGGGCGAAAATACCACGCCAGCTTGCATAAACGGGGAAAGACCGATCTGCTTCAGTCGACCCTGAATCAGCATCACCGCTGATGCCAACGGCCGGTTGCCCGGAGCTCACAGAATCTGCAGATTCGGCCATTACCGTTTTCACTAGAAACAGCAGCACCACCATCATCTTAACAAGCAAGGAATGTTGACGCCACATCATTTTTCACGCCCTCCCGGGACTAATTGTTAAAAATGAATTTGAGCGATAGGTGTGTAACAACGGCACTAGTCTGTTCGAAAAATGCAAGCGGATCACAACAAGGACCTGAAAAAAAAGAAGAGGGTATCATGGTTGACAATATCCAGGTGCGCATCATTTACTCTAAGTTATTGTATCCCTTAAAATGATATGTCAAGAGGGTGAGCAAGAAAAACGCCTGATAATTGAATAATGATATCAGAATCATATGCGTTTGTTATGTTTCTGAAGGTTAGGACGGCCATCGATGACAATCGTGGATCAATTGAAAAAGGTCATTTGTGAACCGAAACGAATCAAGGCAACGATAAGATGGATGGTTGCGAGCAGATAATCGGTATCGGAGACCCTTTTCAACGCACGCGGTTCTTTTGTACTTGCCCCGACGGATGTTCGGGTGTAATAAATGCCGTCATTATTTTATCACTAAACGATGGAGCGTGACGCATGTACAAAGTGATGATTCGAGACGGCATGTCCCCCCTTGCAAGGGAAATTCTGGAAGCGACCGGTCAAATCGAAGTGGTGGTCGACAACGAGAAAGCCACCGGCAGCCCCGAGGCATTGGCGGAAATCATCGACGGCTTCGACGGGCTGGCCATTCGAAGCGGAACCAGGGTGACCGAACAGGTTTTGCAGAAAGCCGGCAGCCTGAAGGTCATCGGCCGCGCCGGCGTTGGCGTGGACAACGTCGATGTGGCTGCCGCCACCGAACACGGCATTGTCGTCATGAACGCTCCGGGAGGCAACACCGTCACCACGGCCGAGCACGCCGTTTCGCTGATGCTCTCCCTGGCCCGCAACATACCCCAGGCCACCGCTTCCATGCGTGAGGGCAAATGGGAGAAAAAGCTGCTGACCGGGGTGGAAATCACCGGCAAGACCCTGGGTATCATCGGGCTCGGTCATATCGGGCGGGTGGTGGCCGAAAGGGCTCTGGGGTTGAAAATGAAGGTCATCGCCTCGGACCCCTTCGTCAGCCCCGAGGCCGCCAAGCAGTTGCACGTCGAACTGGTGCCCTTGGAAGCGCTGCTGCCGGCGGCGGATTTTATCACGCTCCATGTTCCGCGCTTGAAGGAAACCATCGGGATGATCAATGCGGAAACGATTGCCAAAATGAAGCCGGGCGTTCGCATCATCAACTGTTCGCGCGGCGACATCGTCAACCTGGACGATCTCTACCAGGCGCTTGAAAGCGGTCATGTGAGCGGGGCGGCACTGGACGTACTGCCGAAAGAACCGCCCGAACCGTCTCTGACCATTCTGAAACACCCGCATGTCATTTTCACGCCTCACTTGGGCGCCAGCACCGGCGAGGCCCAGGACAAGGTCGCCGAGATGATTGCACGGCAGATCGCCGATTACCTTGTCGAGGGGATCATCACCAATGCGGTCAATTTCCCCTCCGTTTCGCAGGAGGTCATGGTGCAGATCCGTCCCCATCTCGATCTGGCGGAGAAAATGGGTTCCCTGATGGGCCAACTGGTGCGAAAACCCCATGATGTGACCATTACCTATAGCGGTGATGTGACCCGGTTCGACACCCGGCCCCTAACGCACGCGGTTTTAAAGGGTCTGTTGGGTGCTTTCACCGATAAACCCCTCAATTACGTCAGCGCGCCGGCCATCGCACGCGACAAGGGGATTCACGTCCGGGAGACCACCAGTCAGGCCAGAGCCGATTTTTCGAATCTGATCAAGGTCAAGCTGGAGGGGCTGGACGAGGAAACCGATGAAATCTGGGGCACGATCTTCAGCAAGAAATACCCGCGCATCGTGCGCATCGGCAGGATGTACCTGGATGCGATTCCCGGCGGCTCGATGATCATCATCCAGAACATCGACCGTCCGGGTGTCATCGGCAATGTGGGCACCACGCTCGGACGCCACAACATCAACATCGGACGTTTCCAGCTGGGCCGCCGCGGCGACCGCGCCCTCTGCATGGTCAACATCGACACACCGGCCGACGACCGGGTCCTCGAAGACATCGAGGCCCTGCCGAACATTCTCACGGTCACCCAGGTGCACCTGGGCTAAGGGTTCGAGGAAAATAACAAGTTCGTGGCTACAGGCGTTGAGGCGCATGTTAAGTGCGTCTCAACGCATTTTTTTTAAAAAGAAAATTCACGGATGATGGTATTTAGAAGTACACGAATCAGTTTTCGTCCCTAAATGGCCTTTTGCCGCTATTATGGCGTCAATCACGCTAAAAACGTGACAGGTCGGCGGGATTGCCAGTGCGTCCTGCATGCGTATGCCGCAGAGCAATGCCGCCGATTTCATTGAACTTGTAAAAAATTCCTCATTTCTGGATCGGAAACCCACCAGTGCCGTTAATGAAACCGTGGATGATCACTAATTAGGGGCGTCTTTCGGGTTTAGGCGTGGTTCATAGACACCGGTTTTATCGATCTCTATTCCTGCCGGTGATACGAGGACGTCCAGCCCGGTTCTTTTCCAGGTCGCTCTCGCTTGCTCCGGCGTATCAACGAGTGGCTCCTGACAGTTGAAGGACGTATTGAGTAGCAATTCGCAACCGGTTTTATCCCTCCAGGCCGACAGCAGCTTAACAATAAACGGATCGTCGCCCTCGGCGACGATTTGGGGGCGGCTGGTGCCGTCTACATGGGTTACGGCCGGAACCTGCTCGGCATTGGTTGGAACAATGTAGGACATGTATTTACTCGGCACCCCCCAGTCGCCGAGCACCATGGGTGCAAACGGGCGATACCATTCGCGATGCTTGACATCCCTGTTGAGCCGATCTTTTCCGTCGCCGAGGCGGGGATCGAGAAGAATGCTGCGATGGCCCAAGGCCCGCGGACCGGACTCCGCGCGACCGTAGCACAACCCAACGCTTTTTCCCTCCTCCAGAAACCGCACGATATCCGGAATGAGGTCATGGCCGACACTTCCCGCATCGGTGCCGAGATAGGGTTGCCATGCGCGTGCAACTCTTGGCCGGTTGAAAACGTGGTGCCACACGAATAGCGCCTGGCCGAGGCTGATACCCCCGTCGTGCGGCTGAGCCGGCACCCAGGTTTCCTGAAATAATCCACTTTTATGCACCGCGGTGTTGGCATTGCAATTCATGGAGCAGCCCCCAGTCATGACAAGCCGATTTACCGGCCGCCAGGACTTCATCCGAACCGCGGCTTCAAGATAAAATTCTGTTGTCAGTTTTTGCAGGGAAGCGCACACATCCTGAGCGAATCCATTTTTCGGGTCGAATGGAACGATGTTGAACCGTCCGGTGTCATCGCGCAGATAAGGAGAAAACGGATGATAGAGCATCTGCTGCTTCAGCGCGTCGACGAACTCGTCCCGGGGGGTTCCGTAGCTGGCCAAGCCCATGATTTTTCCGGCGCCCTCCAACCGCTTCATCCCAAAATTGTATTCACCGATCGAGGCCCAAGTGCGGCCGATATTGAGTTGCATTTTCCCGCGGCCTTCGTAGCCCCATCCGTATTCGATTTCTTCGATTCTGTTACCCTCTCCGTAAGCCAGGGCACAATTGCGATAGTCGCCCCCACCGTCGGCGGTCAGAATTCCGGACTTCTCGAAAGGCGATGTAAACAATGCACCGGCAACATGTGCCAGATGATGGTCGACAGCGATGCAATCGTACCAATGATCGAACAGGTTGATGCGATGCCGGCTGTAACGGTTGTCGACGGGTCCTCGCCAGCCGGTGTTCTTGAAGTCGGGATGCTCCTGATAGGTCTCGCCCTCTAAATGCCACTGTACCAATCGGCCTTCAAAAGTAGGTTTGACCCAGGGACTGATGGCGACAACGTCAATGGTTTCGGGATTCCAGCCGTACTCCTCTAAAATCGCCCCGATGTCCATAGACCCTTTGTCGTGTTTGACACGCGTAAGGCGCTCTTTCTCCAGTACGACAACGGGTTCGCCGTCCTCCATTAAGGTGCAATTGGCATCATGACCGTAAAACAAGGAAAGAATTCTCATTCAACCTCCCATCGACCATTTTTGACTCATAACTGGTAAATCTATTAATTGTTCCATGATTTGACAACACTAAATCAGACAAGGGTCTTGACGCCTGAACCGCCCTTCGACTATAATACAAATGATATACAATGCATATCGTTGGAGCGAGCGTGGATATAGCCTATAAATTCGAAGGATATCGTATTCTACTGGTCCACAACGAAGAGCCCATCTGGGATGTTATTCACTCCCGGATCATGGAAACCGATTGCGATTTGTTTGCCGTAAATTCGGCCAAAGACGCTTTGACCTTAATGCAACTCATGGACTTCGATATTATCATCAGCGCTTATGACCGAAACCAGACGAATGGGCGGGAATTGTTCCAAAATGTGAACGGATTGAATCGGAATGCCATAAAGATCCTGCAGAAAAAACGTCGTGACAGCGGCATGAAGTGGCGTTTTCTGCTGAGTGGCGTTGACGGCTTGAGTAGAAATTCACTCGAATTGGAAAGCATGCTGGCCGTTATTTCATATCAGTTCGATGGGAATGGCGGCGTTGGCCAGCATGATGCGGGCATCGACCACCACACATGCTGTTCCGGTGCACTTGACCGGGTTGAGATCGATGGTGTCGATGCGGTCCGCAATGTCCATGACCAAAACTGAAAAATGATGAACCAGGCGTATCAGGGCCGGCATGTCGATCGGCTCCGCGCCGCGATACCCTTTTAAAAGTCTAGCGCCTTTGAGGCTTTCCACCATTGAAGAGACATCGCTGTCCAAAAGCGGGGCCATTCTCAAGGCGGTGTCCTGATAGATTTCCACTCCGGTGCCGCCGATACCCAGCAATATGATCGGGCCGAACTGGTAGTCGATTTTCGCACCGATGATCAGCTCGACCCCCGATACCAACGGCTCGATGAGGACTCCGGCAAATCCCTCCAACCGGCTGAAACCCCTGAAGACATCGGTCAATGCATCTGCATCTTCGAGGCCGACGGCCACGCCCTTGACCTCGGATTTGTGCACGATGGCCGGAGAGACGATCTTGGCCACCACCGGGTAGCCGATATCCTCAGCGGCGGCAAGGGCCTCGGGCAGAGTCGTTACCCAGCGAAAATCGGGCACGGGAATCCCGGCCAAAGAGAGCATCTGCTTGGCTTCCGGTTCCAATACCCAGCCGTATTTCTCGGCACGGCGAATGATGTCCTTCATGTTCTTATTCAGCATGTCCGGCACCTCCGCAGGGCCTCGACCATCAGCACCGCCCCATCGATGGAAGACGAGACCGGGACGTTGTTCAGTTCGAAACCCTCGATCAACATCCGGTATTTTTCCTGGTGGGGCACGTAAGCCACCAGCGGTTTGTTCTCGCGCCGGAACACGTGGCTCAACCGGGCCCCGAGGTCGGAACTGATCCCGGGTGAGTACGGCA
Organism: Desulfobacterales bacterium; assembly: GCA_049687935.1. Taxonomy (GTDB): domain Bacteria; phylum Desulfobacterota; class Desulfobacteria; order Desulfobacterales; family SG8-13; genus JARFQH01. Next base: position 67,294 of record JBAVJU010000199.1, read on the forward strand.
GCAAAAGCAAGATCACGCAATCGACCTCCGAAGCCTGGCTCAGTCCGTTGGCGGCCGCCACAAAATCGTCATCCCGGGCACTGCCGGTCAAATCGACGGGGTTTTCGAGGGAGGCGATCCCCTGAACGCTCGCGGACAGGTTCTCCTGTATCTTTTGTCGGGTATCTTGGGACAGCTGAGGGACGGCCAAGCCCCTGGCGGCGCAGATATCGGTAACGAGGACGCCGTGCCCGCCGCTGACGGTGATGATGCCCACCCGACCCTGGACCTTCTGGCGGTAACAGCTGAGGGACTCGCAGAAAGACACCATCTCGAACTCGTTGTCGGCTTCCACGATACCGTGCTGGGCCAATACGGAGGAGAAGACTTTGTGGTCGCCAGCCAGAGAGGCGGTGTGACTGGAGGCCGCCCGCCGGCCCTCGGTGCTTTTGCCGGACTTGAGCACGATGATCGGCTTGGGGACGCTTGCGGCAGCTTGGACGAAACGGCGGCCCTCATTTTTGTCAAAACCCTCCACGTAGAAGGCAATCACGCGAGTCGCGGGATCTTCGGACAGGTAATCCAGCATGTCCAGCTCACGGATAAGGGCCTTGTTGCCGATGCTCACCGCGAGAGACAGCCCGACCCCTTGCTCGGCGAACTTGACCATCTGATCCACCAGCACGCCGCCGCTTTGGCTGATGATGGCGACCTGTCCGGGATCGGGACGCACCAGGCGCTCTCCGGGCAGGAAGAAAGTGTCGAAGCGGGTCGGTGCGTAGATCCCCAAGCAGTTGGGCCCGATGAAGGGAAAGCCGGCTGCCCGTGCTAAAGCGACCAGCCGCTCCTGCAGATCTGCGCGCCCGCTTTCGGCAAATCCGCCTGAAATGATCACGGCCCCGCCGACACCGTTTTTGATACAGCGCTCGAGAATATCCGGGACGAATTCGGCGCGGGCAGCGACCACCGCCAGATCGATACGGGCCGGGACGTCGGCGATGTCGGCGTAGACCCGGTCCCTCTGGAACTGTCCGCCGCGGGGATTGACCGGGTAGACTTTTACGGGGTACCGCAGGTGAATTTTATTGTAGATGACATTGGCCGGGTGGCGGTCATTGGTCAGCGACACGCCCAGAACGGCGATGGTTTTGGGATGAAAGAGCGGGGTGAAATCCAAATCAGCCTCCGGTCGACTTCCAGTCAGATTTTTTTACCGATTTCAAACGCTCGGCCCAGGTAGTGACCGATTCCGTGGTAAGAGCGGATCTCCGGGCCGAAAATAATCGGCGCCACTTTTTCGATATCCGGCAGGCCGTTGTCGTCGACAACCGCATCTTCGGCTTTGACATCCATGATTTCGCCGATAAATTGGGTGTGGAGACCGATTTCCACTGTCCGAATGAGTTTGCATTCAAGGATCAGCGGAAATTCGGCGATGTAAGGCGCGTCAACAAGATCGCTCCTCACGGCGGTCAGACCCGTAGCGGCAAATTTGTCGGTCGTTCGACCGCTGACCATCCCGAAGTAATCGGCCTCACGGACAAATTTCTCCGAAGGGATGTTCAGCGTGTAGGCCTGCCGCTCGACGATGTTGGCGTAACTGTAACGCGGCTTCTGGAGCGCCACGTAAACACATGGAGGCTTGGAGCAGCAGATGCCGCCCCACGCGGCCGTCATGCCGTTGGGCCGTCCGTCTTTGTCATAGGTTCCCACGATCCATACCGGTGTGGGAAACACCAGGGTCTTGGCACCCAGGGATTTTTTCATCGGTTTTTCCTAAGCCTTTTTCGGGGGGTTTTTGTAAGAGGTGCACCGGCCTCGGCATGTCATCGCCAGTTTATCATCTGTAAACAGGTACCTATTAGAGCCACCGGTATTTGTCAATTCGACGGTTCATTTGAGCGCCATTTACCGTGATTGGTCTTCCCAATATGAATCGGCCGCCGTTTCGCGTGCGGCAAGGGACGACGTCCTGTGCCACCGTCAAACTCAGGAGTCAGTCTCGCCTGTGGTTTCATCGATCCATCGATACCCTTGATAGGCGGTCATGAAACCGTGAATGCCGTTTTTTTCAAACCATGTTGGGTCCCAGGCTTGGTCTTCCACAAGGTCGATAAATTTATCATTGAAAACGTAAACCCAGGCCGAAATCCGGCTGCCGTTCGGGAGTGAGCAGACCGCTTTCTTTTTGGTGTAATAAGCCCCCTCAAAGCGGTCCAACCGCACAGCGTCGCGTTGCCCGACGTCCAGGTAGACCACGCCGTCGACCTGATCGTCCGCAGTGCCCGGGACAAGGGCCGGGTAGGCTTCCCCCCTGATCTGTCGGCGCTGATAGCCGAAAAGCCGTGCGTTTGTTTTCCGGTAAGTGCCGGCTACCACGACGGTCCACACCCGGTCGAACATGAGGGAACCGTAGGTGAAAATGTTCATTTGACCAACCTTGAGCGCCTCGCGAAGATATAACGAAGAGTGATATATTCCAGATGATCCGGACCGGTTCCGCAACAGCCGCCCAGAATTTTGATGCCGTGGTGCTGATTTAAAAGAATCATCCGGTTGCCCCAATCGTCGACCGGATCGGCCTGGAGCAGTTCACTTCCGTCCAGTTCCGAGTGATCAAACGACGAGGCATTGGCCTGAAAACCGATCAATCGCGCCGCCGCTTTTCGGGGCAGCCGTCCGGCTTGAAGAAAGGACGGGTAGGCGCAATTGATCATATAGCCGAGCGGCCGCCGCCGGCACGCCGTGTCGATTTTTTGGATAGCCTGTTCCAAGGACTGGCCGTCTAAAATACGTCCTCGACGATTGATCACGAAGCTGATGATGTACGGAAGCTCGGTGGTTTGCATGGCCTGTGCGATACCGCAGGCTTCGTCGAGCGCCGGTAGAGTTGCGGCCAGAAGAAAGTCGACCCCTTCATCCGCCAGCCGGTGAACCTGCGCCAGATGGAAGGCTTCGGCTGCCGAGGTCGACATCCCTTCCTCCGGCTTGTAACAGTCGTTTTTACAACCGACAAGACCTGCAATGAAAAGGTTTGAGCGTCGGTTCATCCAGCGGTTTCTCAACTGCTTGAGAAATGCGACAGCATCGCCGTTCACGTCCCGTGTGATGCCGGCGGCAGAGATGCGCTCGGGATTGGCCCGCCACGTCGGCGTACAGATAACCATCGGGACTCCGGCCTTTTGGGCGATGGATACATATTTGCGGTAGACGCTGGCCAAAGCGGCTCGGCCGGGACCGTCGTAAATCATGAGCGCGTTCTCGAGGCGGGGGTGCAGCGCGGTCGCGCCCGATCGCCGCAGCGCTTCGATGACGGCCGCCTCCGCCAGCATGAAGTCTGTCTTCTCGAGTGATTCGTCAAACTGCATCGATCAAAGGGATCAGTTGGTATTTTTTCCGGTCCGGCCAACAGGCCCTGCGTGTCAGCCATTGCAAATATACCCAGAATAGCATATTTGACAACAGAAACGGTGAGCGGATCCGCTTTCGGCGATGATACGGAAAAATAAAAAAACTGACCGGTGTCACTAAGTACTCTTTAATGTCATTGCGATCTTATTGTAAAATCCCTCCCGACCTTCCTTATTTCCCCGCCTGCGCAAAGAGGAAAGACGGATTTTTAAAGGGAATTTGTCGAGTTATATTAAAATAATAAAAAAAGAGGAACACTTATTCCATGAGTGATCAACCCAACAAGATCATCTATTCGATGATCGGTGTCGCCAAATATCATGACAAGCGACCCGTGCTGCAGGACATATCTCTATCCTATTTTTACGGTGCCAAAATTGGGGTGCTGGGACTGAACGGGTCCGGAAAGAGTTCCCTGCTGCGCATCATGGCCGGGGTCGACAAAGACTTTGTCGGTCAGACGATCGTTTCCCCCGGGTTTACGATCGGTTTTCTCGAGCAGGAACCGGCTTTAAACGAGGCTAAAAACGTGCGGGAAGTCGTCCAAGAAGGTGTACAGGAAACCGTGGATCTGCTGGAGGCTTACAACCGCATCAACGATCAGTTGGCCGAACCGATGTCCGAAGAAGACATGAACCGTCTCCTCGGGCGCCAGGGAGAAATTCAGGAGCAATTGGAGTCCCGCGATGCCTGGGATCTCGACTCGCGGCTCGAGATGGCCATGGAGGCGCTGCGCTGTCCGCCGGGAGAAACACCGGTTAAGATCCTGTCGGGCGGTGAGCGGCGGCGGGTAGCGCTCTGCCGGCTGTTGCTGCAGAAACCCGATATCCTGCTGCTCGACGAGCCCACCAACCATCTCGATGCCGAAACCGTGGCCTGGTTGGAGCATCATCTACAGCAGTATGCGGGCACCGTCATCGCCGTGACCCACGATCGCTATTTTTTGGACAATGTCGCCGGCTGGATTCTGGAATTGGACCGCGGACGGGGAATCCCCTGGAAGGGGAACTACAGCTCGTGGTTGGAGCAGAAACAGAACCGTCTGCAGCAGGAGGAAAAGGGCGAGAGCAAGCGCCAGATGACCCTGCAGCGCGAACTGGAATGGATCCGCATGTCTCCCAAGGCGCGACGCACCAAGTCGAAAGCGCGTATCCAGGCTTACGAAAAGCTGCTCTCGCAGGAAAGTGCCAAACGGGTCGAAGACATGGAAATCTACATTCCCCCGGGCCCCCGGCTGGGGAACCTGGTCGTGGAGGCCCGCAGCCTCACCAAAGCTTACGGCAACCGGCTTTTGTTGGAAGACTTGACCTTCACCCTGACGCCGGGTGCCATCGTCGGGGTCATCGGTCCCAACGGTGCCGGTAAGACCACTCTGTTTCGCATGATCACCCGACAGGAGCCGCCGGATACCGGCAGCATCCGCATGGGAGACACCGTTCGCCTGGCCTACGTCGACCAGAGCCGTGACGCGCTCGATCCGCAAAAAACGGTTTGGGAAATGATCGCCGACGGTGAGGATGTGGTCGATTTAGGTGGCCTGACCGTCAAGTCGCGCGCATACGTCGCTCGGTTTAATTTCTCAGGGGCCGACCAGCAGAAACGGATCGGTATGCTTTCCGGCGGCGAGCGCAACCGGGTTCATTTGGCCAGGATGCTGAAGCAGGGTGCCAATGTTCTGCTGCTTGACGAACCGACCAACGATCTGGACGTCAACACCTTGAGGGCACTGGAAGAGGCCCTGGAGAATTTTGCCGGCTGTGCCGTGGTCATCAGTCACGATCGCTGGTTCCTGGACCGCATAGCGACCCACATTCTGGCTTTTGAAGGCAACAGCCGAGCGGTGTGGTTCGAGGGGAATTATACGGACTATGAAACCGACCGGCGCGGCCGGCTGGGTTCGGCTGCCGACCAGCCCCACCGGATCAAATACCGGCAGTTGACCCGGGAGTGAGGGCTTTAGAAAATAGAAATTCGAAAAACTGGAGACTCAGAACCCGTAACCGGCAAACAGCGGTGGCACTTCCATCCGGATAAACCGAAATGCAAAGGAGAAAATTCTGATCCCCTTTAAGAAGCTAGGTCGGGAGGGATTTTTAAATTTGATTGGCCCTGCGGATCAGAGCACTGAGCCGATGGCTTCAGACCGGCGGGAAACCGTCACCGTCGCGGAGGAAATCGTCATAGTTCCAGAAGGGTGCCGGTACCTCCTCCGGTCCTGCGGACCAGGGCCAGCCGGCCGGGAGCGGACAGACCAATCGCAGCGTCGTTTTGAGGGTGGGATGCATCACGATGATCTCCCTGGCCAACAGTGCGATCTGGCGGTCTTGCAGGGGGCTGCCGGCACCGTAGCGCACATCCCCTACAATCGCGTGGCCGGCATGGGCGAGCTGCAAGCGGATCTGATGCCGCCGGCCGGTTTCCGGCACCACCTGCAGCAAGCTCCTGTCCCCGGTGCTTTCGAGCAGGCGGTACTGCAGACGGGCTTCGCGGCTGCGTTCGGTGGGGTTGGAAACGATGCGGCACGAAGAGCCCTGCCGTTCGATGTGATCGTAAAGGTTTCCGTCCGGCTGGACGGGCGTGCCCTCGACAACAGCCAGATAGGTTTTTTGAATCGTCCCGCAACGAAACTGGGCGCTTAAACGGGCAGCGGCTTTGGAGGTGCGCGCGAACAGCATCACGCCTGCCACCGGTCGGTCCAAGCGGTGCACCAGGCCGAGAAACACCCGGCCGGGTTTGGCGTGGCGTTCCTTCAGCCACCCCTTGGCCAGTTCCAGCAGACACACCGCTCCGGAACGATCTCCCTGTGCGAGCAGGCCGGCCGGCTTGAAGAGCGCGAGCAGGTGGTTGTCCTCAAAGAAAACCGGCCAGCGCGGGTGATAAAAGCACATAGAAGAGAGCATCGTCTTTCCCTAAACGAAATAATCGACCCTGCCTTTGCCGCACGCGAGGCCATGAAGCATACCGAAAAAGAAATTTCTTCCGACCGTAACGGCTCACCCGGACCTGAAAAGTTGGGGGAATTGTTCGACGGATGCGGCATTCATTTGTCGGCTCTGCAGGTCCAGCAGCTGTGGACTTATCACGAGCTGCTGCGTCAGAGCAACCCGGAGCTCAATCTGACGCGGGTGCATAATTTCGACAACATGGTCATCAAGTTGTATGTCGATTCGATCCTGCCGGCCGACCTCGTGCACCTTCCCTCACCCCTGCTCGACTTGGGAACCGGCCCCGGCATGCCCGGTATTCCCCTTAAAATCTATCGGCCGCATTTGGAGATTCTTCTGGCCGAAAGTCGCCAAAAGCGGGTCAATTTTCTTACCATGGTTGTCGATCGGCTGCTGATGGAGGGTGTGCGCGTCATCGAAAAGAAAATCGGTGCCGATTTTCAGGAACCGGTGGCCGGTGTCATTACCCGGGCCGTGGAAACGATGGCCAAGACCTTGGAGCGAGTTCGTGGATGCCTGGCACCCGGGGGCATGGTGATCTTTATGAAAGGCCCGCACTGCGAGGCGGAGCTGGAGGAGGTCAGGGGCCGGTGGCTGTCGGCCTACAAGCTGGTTCTGGATCGATCTTACATCATTCCCCACACGCGCCATAATCGTCGCCTCGTGGTCATGGAGCGTCTGGACCAGCCGCACTCTGTTCGCCGCGCCAGAGCCATGGCGCGCTACCCGGCAAAAAAAATCGAAAGCGATAAAAACGCCCTGTTCAAAGAAATGAAAAAACTGCTCAGCGGTCGGGGGATAAAGAAGATTGGACGGGCCTTGGTTGCTGGTGCCAAACCGATTGCCGAAATACTCAAAAATTTTCCCGCTCGGTGTGACGCCTGGATCAGTTCGGGAGACCGGGAGCCGCCGCCGCTCGATGCACCCGATAGGCTCAGCTGGTATCAACTGGCCCCGCGATTGTTCGAGACGCTCGATATTTTCGGAACCCATGCACCACTCCTTCTGTTAAAGGTTCCGCCGATCGACGCCTGGCAGCCAGCAGATGGTTTTGGCAACGGCTGCAGCCTGCTGGTTCCCTTTCAAGACCCCGAAAACGTCGGGGCCGTCATCCGTTCGGCCGCCGCATTCGGCACCCGGCAGGTCATCCTGCTGGCTGAAAGTGCCCACCCTTTTCATCCCAGGTCACTGCGGGCGTCCGGTGGAACGGCTCTGTCGGTCAGACTCAGACAGGGTCCGTCACTAAAGGAATTGCCTGCCGATCTGTCGATCATAGCGCTTTCGGTCGAAGGTGCCGACATTCGTAACACGGTATTTCCGGCCTCTTTCGGATTGCTGATCGGTCTCGAAGGACCTGGTTTGCCGGAGATTTGGCGCCGGACTGCCTGTAGGATCCCGATCCGTGAAGCGGTTGAATCCTTGAATGCCGCAGCGGCTGCAGCCGTAGCGCTTTATGAGTGGTCGCGTCAGGCGGGTGAAGGCCGCAAACAGTCACATCGATCCTTTTCCGCTCGTTTCCCAAAAGATGATTACCATTAGCAGCTATATACACCGCGATTCCCTGCGGGACTTGATCCAACGGTGGATGTACGGCGACTCCCGGCATACGGACGGGGATGAGCTCATGCAATTGGTGTACCTCAACAATGCGTATGTGTCGCGTTATCTGAACGCCTTCTCGGAGGAAATATTTCAACGGTTTCATCCCCATGCGCTCCAAGTCTGCAAGACCCGGCTCAAAAGCGATCTCAAAGACGTCATCGTGACCAACGTCCCCTACCGAAACACTCGCGTGGACGAAATGCTGCATGGTTATCGCAGCCGGCCCGAACTCTACTTCCGCGAAACCCCCTTTCACGGCACCCTCTATTTCAGCGGCCGGTCGGCCGGACCCTGTTACATCGGTTCCAATCGCATCAAGCGGGTCCGGAGATTGGCCGAAAAAAGTGCGCGGCGAATCATCGACAGGATGTTTGCGACCATCAAAAGACGGGCGGAAGCCCTTGCTGAGGACCGGGCCCGGCATCAGGGTATTTCTCGTGAGCAATTGATCACACCGCCCGAAGATATGATTGTCGAATTTCAAAAAGCGGAAAGCCGCCTGTTGGAGGACCTCAGGCAGGGTCGGCCGATTCAGGACGCCGATGGCCTGGTTATCCAGGATGTGGCTGGTCTCAAGGCGATCGTGGAAGAGGCCGACCGCAACCGGTTCATGGATCTGATCAGCAGCCAGAAAAGCTGCGAAGTGGTTGAAACCGAGACGCATACAGGCCGCTACAATGCGGTCAATCTTATCGTGAGGCTGCGACCCGATCGGGAACGAATGGCGTCCAAGCCGCTAGGCGAACGCCTCATACAAGTGATGCAGATGCGGGGTGTCGCGCCTGATGCCGCCAACCGCCGTTTCCGGCAATTCATCCTGTCTGGTGAAGACAGCGTCAATCTGGAGGTCATTCTTTCCGGTTACCAGGAAATGTTGGAGAGCGAAATCGGCCGCTGCATGCACGAAGACCGTATCATCCGCCAGCGATTGACGCAGCAATACACCGGCCAACTCGCTTGTAACATCGAGTATCTCATGGGGTACCTGTTCATGCTGCCGGCCTCGAACCGAATGGAACTGGAGGAGACGCCGATCAAACTTTGGCACCGATACCTCCCCGACTATTTCGATGAAGTCATCAAGAGACTTTTCAACATTCCGTCGGTGGAGGTTCTGGAATGACCGGTCGCAGAGATTTCAACCGCAACGGCTCCGCAATGCGGCCTTTTTTAGAGAGAACAAGACAGGAGGACTTGAATCATTGGATAACGGCCTAATATATATTTTATGCAAAATTTTGACCTGTTGCAAAGATGATCCTGAATGATGATCCAGATAGCTGCTGTTCCCTGAAAGACATAAACCGGCGTCGAAAAAGTTTTTACCGTCGGAATAGGAAAACAGAAAATGGCGCGAAAGATAGATTGTAAAGATCTCGAAGAAAAATATCAAAGTCTGGAGGCTGAAGCAGCGGCCTGCAAAGAAGAAAATGAGGCTTTTTCGTTGTATCGCTCTCTAGTCGAAAATGCGGGTGAAGCGATACTGGTGGTTCGCGACGACAGGATCATTTTTGCCAATCCCAGAGCGGAAGAACTGTTTGGGTGGACGCAGCATGAGTTGGGGGCACGCCCGATTGCGGAATTTATCCATGCGGAAGACAGAGAAACGGTGATGCGTCAATACGAGAAATTGCTCGGAAGCGAACAGGCCTTCCGGGTACCACCATTCAAAATCGTTGATCGTTCGAACAATGTCAAATGGGTCAGGCTCAGAGCGGCCCTGTTTTCGACGGATACCCATCCGGCGGTCTTCTTTTTTCTAACGGATATGACCCGCAGAATAACGGCTGAGCAAGAACTCCGACGCAGCGAAGAAAAGTACCGACGTGTTATCGATACCACCTCAGGCGGCTACATTCTCATGGATCCGAATTTTTTAATTATCGATGTGAACAGATCCCTTCTCCAGATGCTGGGATGTGAGCGTGAGGAGCTTATCGGCAAGCTGCCGTATACGCTTTATGATAAAAAATCGGTCACGTTTTATTTCGCAAACCAGGACCATATCAGCTTCGAAGCGCAGTTCGCGGTGAAGGACGGCAGAGATATTACCCTTCTGTATAACAGAAGCACCTTGCGTGACGAAAAGGGGGCGGTCACCGGTTACGTGTCGTTCCTGTCAGACCTGACCGAATTGAAGCTCGTACAGCAACGGCTGCGTCTTGCGGAAGAACGCTATCGGCGGATGTACGAAAACGCCGTTCAAGGGATGTTCCAGAGTACGCTTTCCGGCAAACTCCTGCGGGCCAACCCCTCTTATGCCCGCGTTCTGGGGTACAACTCCTTCCAAGAGTTGCTGGCCACGGAACATGATTTATCCGCCCTCTACTTTGATCCCGAAGACCGGCAGAAAATGATGGTTGCTTTGCAAAGCGGGGGTCGGCTGGAAAACTACGAAGTTAAACTCAAACGCAAAGACGGCCAGCCGGTCTGGTTGTTGTTCAATGTGAGATTGACTGAAGACGATGACGGGAA
>JBAVJU010000200.1:0-21971 GCA_049687935.1 Desulfobacterales bacterium
ACCGGACTGAAGCAGGCCTGAACGGCTTCCATGACCGGGCGCGTCACATAAGTGTGTGGAAAATAAATTGGTGTCATGCTGGTCAGTCTCACAAAGGCCTAAAGGCATAAGGTGTAAGGTTTAGGGTATAGGGTCCAAGGTCTCAGGCTGAACCTTAAACCTTGAACCTTGAACCCTGAACCTTTTTTTCGGCGGCGGCTTCCCCGTCCTGCACGACGACGCCCATCTCCCTGAGCTGCTCCCGCAACCGGTCGGCGAGCGGCCAGTTTCGTTCCGACCGCGCCCTCTCCCTTTCTGCGATCACCGCCTGAACCGCCGGATCGGCGGCCGCATCCTCGAATTCGAGCAGGTTCAGCACGGAATCCAGGCTTCGGAAGGCATCGATGATCTTGCCGGCACCCGCGGCATCGATCTGCCCGTCCCGCACCAGGGAGTTCACTTTTTTAACGACCTTGAAGATCGAGGCCAGGGCCGTCGATATGTTCAAATCGTCGTCCAGGCCGCTGATGAAGCCCTGTTTGATATCGTAGAGGAGTTGGTCGAGGTCTGCATACGGCCGCCCGTCACGCCGGTTTTTCAAACTTCGGATGCAGTTGTTCAAGCGGCCCAGGGAACGGCCGGCATCTTCGAGTCGATCGGGTGAAAAGGTAACCGGCTTGCGGTAGGGCGACGTCAGCAGCCAGTAACGGACCACTTGCCCGGAATATCCCCGGCGACGCAAATCCGCCGGCGTCACGCCGGCGCTGTGCCGGTCTACCTTGTGGCCATCCGCCATGACCGGTTCGCAATCCACCCAGCAGCGCACCGGTGGTTGGCCGCTGAGGGCCGCTGCAATGGCATTGATGTTCTCGTGATGGGGAAACATCAGCTCGCGGCTACTGGCATGGATGTCGAATTGCTGTCCGAGATATTTCATGGAAATAGCGGCCGCTTGCAAATGCCATGATGGCCGCACGCTGCCCCAAACGGTTTTGGTGTAGATCCCTCTCTTCAAATCCGACAAACGCGCGCGTTTGAAAAGCGTGAAATCACGGGGATTGTCTTTTTCGTATTCGTCCAGGTCCACAGTGGCGCCCAGCCTGATTTTGTTAATATCGATCCCTGAGAGGCGGCCGTATTCCCCGAAACGGGAAATGTCGAAATACAGGGATCGCAGCTTTTCATAGGCAAACCCCTTTTGGGCCAGCTGCTCGGCCAACTGAACCATTTCGTCCAGGTGTTCACTGGCGCGCGGGTACTCGTCGGCCGGTTTGATCCCGAGCCAGGCCAGGTCCCGGTTGAATTGCTCGATGTGCCGGGTCGTAAAAGCCCTCAGATCCTCGCCCGCTTTTTCCGAGCCGGCGATGGTCTTGTCGTCCAGGTCGGTGATGTTCATCACATGCTTGACCGCATATCCGCGGTAGGCCAGATAACGGCAGAGGAGATCCGAGACGATGAAGCGCCGAATTTCTCCAAGATGGATCGGCGCGTGAGCGGTTGGTCCGCAGGTGTAAATGGAGACCTTGCCCGGCACCATAGGCTCGAAGGGTTCTTTGCTGCGGCTCATGGTGTTGAAAAGGTTCAGGTTGACTTTTTCCTTGACCACAAACAACGAGGTGCTCAGATACCGCTCCCCGCTGTCGGGCAAAATGGCGACCAACGTGCCGGATGCCATCGAGCGCGCCTGCTCGACGGCAATCGCCATGGCGGCCCCGCTGCTCATGCCGACCAGAAGCCCCTCTTCTCTGGCCAGACGACGGGTCATGTCAAAGGCCTCTTCATCGTCGATGTTGATCTTTTGATCCAGACGACTTTTTTCAAAAATCCCCGGGCAATAGGCCTCCTTCATATTCTTCAGCCCCTGGAGTTTGTGGCCGAGGTACGGTTCGACACCGACAATCCGGACGTTCGGATCGAACTCTTTCAAGCGCCGGGAAACCCCCATCAGCGTTCCGGATGTTCCCAGGGTGGCGACGAGCATCGTCAGTCGGCCGCCGGTCTGTTCCCAGATTTCAACGGCCGTTCCATTGTAGTGGGCCTGCCAGTTGGCCGGATTGTTGAACTGATCGGTCATGAAGTAGGTGTCGGGGGCCTCGCGCGCCAGGTGATAGACCTCCTCGATGGCGCCGTCGGTGCCGAGATGACCGGGCGTCAGAAGGATGTCGGCCCCACGCGCCTTGAGAATTTTCTGGCGCTCGACACTCACCGCCTCGGACATCGCCAGCAGGAGCCGGTATCCTTTGACGGCACATACGAGCGCCAGGCCGATCCCGGTGTTGCCGGAGGTGGCCTCGATAACGATTTTATCGGCGGTCAACTCCCCGGAGCGTTCACCGGCTTCGATCATGGCCAGGGCGGCCCTGTCCTTGATCGACCCGCCGGGATTGAAATATTCGAGCTTGGCCAGCAGGGTGACCGCAGGATTCGGGTTCAGACGCCGGATTTCCACCAGCGGTGTGTTGCCGATCAGATCGATGATGGTTCGTGTCATGGTCAGTTGAGTCGGTTAAGCCCGTTGAGCCCGTTGAGCCCGTTGGCCCGTTGAGTCCGTTGAGCCGATTAGGCCCGTTGAGCTCGTTAAGGCGGTTTGACCACGCCGGTCCACTGACCCAACCGACCTAACTGACTCAAGCGGTCCGGTAAGCCAGCCGGTTCAACCGGCCTAACGGGCTAAACGGGCTCAACCGGATCTCCCCCCTATCAGCCGCTCGATCGCCTTCTTGATGTCCCGACAGACGGCCGCTGCATCCTGCTCGGCATCGACGATGCAAAATCGCTCGGATTCGCGGCGCGCAATGTCGAGATAACCGGCTCGGATCTTGCGGTGAAAGTCAAGCGCTTCTTTTTCGAAGCGGCTCTCTGCGCCGGTGCGGTCGCCCTTGTCGATCTGGGCCCATGCCCGACCCAATCCGATTTCCGGTGGCAGATCGAGCAAAATGGTCAGATCGGGCCTGAGGTTCCCCAGGATAAACCGGTGAATGCGCCGGATCTCCTCCAGGTCGAGCCCGCGGGCATATCCCTGGTACACCACTGTGGCGTCGCAGAACCGATCGCAGACCACGGTTTTACCGGCGGAAAGGGCGGGCGCAATAATCTTGCGGACATGTTCGGCCCGGTCGGCCTCGTAGAGAAACAGTTCGGTCAGCCCTTCCATCTCCCGGTTGCCGGGGTTCAACAGGATCGATCGAATCTTCCGGCCGATATCCGTCCCGCCGGGCTCTCGGGTGACGATCACCGTGCGCCCCCGTTCTTGCAGAAACGCTCGGATGTTGCCCAGCTGAGTCGACTTGCCCGACCCCTCGACGCCTTCCAGGGTAATGAACATTGAGGTTTCTCTTTAAGAAGTTGTGCTGCCGCCACGGTAGAAATGCCGTTCCAGCAACCGGTGATAGGACGTCCAGGGTTCGTCGGAATCTTCCGACGCGATGAAGTCCCGGATACCGTTGACTCTGGCGTCGATCTCGTCGATGTAGTGTAAAAGGACCGCTTCGATGGTCTTGGGCGGTTCAGGGGAGCCGAATTCACGCGCCCCGTGGTGGCTGACAATCATATGTTTCAGCAAATTGGCCTGCTGTTGGGGAAAATCCGGGATCAACTGTAATTTTTCATCGAGGAGCTCGATCGCGATCACGATATGACTGATCAGTCGGCCCTCATCCGAGTAATCGATCTTGGAATCATAGACCAGCTCTTTGATTTTGCCGACATCGTGCAGAATAGCGCCGGCAATCAACATGTCCCGGTCGATGCCGCCGTAGTGGATCGCGATGCGGTCGGCCAGGATCGTCATGGAAAGTGTGTGTTCCAGCAAGCCGCCGATGTAGGCGTGGTGCATCTTCTTGGCGGCCGGGGCCGCCTTGAAGGCCTGCGTAAACCCTTCATCCGCCCAGAAGAGGTCAAAGAGACGTTTCAAATGGGGTGTTTCGATGGCGGTCGAAATGTCAACCAGGCGCGCGAACATCTTTTCGACGTCGCGGGTCGTGGCCGGGACGAAATCCGCCGGATCCAGCGTGTCGGCAGGACAGGCCTCCATTTCCCTGACCACGAACTGCAAGGTCCCTTTGTACTCCGAAATACCGCCTTTGACCCTCACATAGTCCCCGCTGTTGGTCTTGCCTCTGACCTGCTCGAGGTTGTCCCACATCACGCCCTTGATGCGACCGCTTCGATCGCTGAGCGTGACGGTGAGGTAGTTTTCGCCGTTGCGCTTGCGGGCAAGGCTTTTCTCCGCCAGAACGAAAATGTCGTCGATCGTGTCTCCGGCCTGTAAGTCTTGGATGAATTTCGTTTTCATGTGGCCCGTCAAATATCGATTTCCCAATCTTTGAGTTGGTCCAAAACGCCGTAATCCGTCATATCGCACTTTATCGGTGTTATGGAAATGAATTTTTCGGCGAGGGCCGTTCCGTCGATGTCCGGACTCGCGTCGAAGCGCTGAGTTTCGCAGCCTTGCCAGTAATAAGTGCGGTTGCGGGGATCGACCCGTTTTTCAAAAACATCCAGAGATTCCGGCAAACCTTGACGGCTCAGGCGCACACCGGCCATCGCGTCAATCGCCACACTGGGAAGGTTGACATTCAAGAATGTTCCGGCCGGCAACCCGGTCTGGAAAACCTTTTCAATCAGCCTGCGGACAAAACGGGCGGCATCATCGTAGTGATCCGCCGCAAAACCGTCCATCGAAACGGCAATGGCAGCCACCCCGTAAATAGCGGCCTCCTTGGCGGCGGCCACCGTGCCCGAGTAATTGATGTTGATGCCCACATTGGCCCCCGGATTGATGCCGGCAACCACCATATCGGGCCGCGTACCGAGCAGCTCAAAGAGTCCCAGTTTGACGCAATCCGCCGGTGTACCGCTGACGGCATAGCCCTCGCAGCCTCCGTTCACTGTTAGCTTGGTCGCTCGCAGGGGCTCATTGAGGGTGATGGCATGCCCGATCGCACTGCGTTCACGATCCGGCGCAATCACCGTAACCGCGTGATGCTCCTTCAGCCGCCGGTAAAGGGCCCACAATCCGTCGAAGTAAATGCCGTCATCGTTGGTCAACAAGATGTTCATATATTTAATTTTCGCTTTAAACGCTCATGGCACTAAAGGCCACCACGGTGCATGAGAATTCTGTTTTCACGCAAGAGCGGTTGTGCCCGTTTAGCCGGTTTAGCCGGTTTAGCCAGTTGAGTCGGTTAAGTCAGTTTTGTCAGTTAAACGCTTATGGTCTTTCGGGCCACCCCGATGCATAAAAACGACGCGCCGGAGCCTGGATGAGCGGTTGAGAACAGCGGCTGACTGTCTGAGTCGCTTACGGGGTCTTAGACCGGACCCAAAGCCCATACTGCATGGATGGTACGACCTCGGGGAAGAATTCATCCTATTCATTTGAAGACGGGACTGGTCCGGACTTAGAGCCCGTTGGCGACGAGTTTCAGCCGCAACTCGAAACCGGTTATCTGGGCGGAGGCGCCCACCTCGTTTTCGTGTTAGAGGATAATTGTTTTCATCGAGAATCGTTGGATCCTCCATCCCTTTCTTGACATTTTTCGCCAAGTTGGTTTTTATACTGCAAATTCTCGCCCCGTTCAACCGGGAATCCGATACTAACGCCGCAGAAGGTTTAATGTCGCATCAATCCGCATCCGCTGCCGCCACCCGTCCGCCTGTCGCGGCGGCTGCGGCAGTGGTTCGGATGATAGGAAATCGGTCCTGCATTTTTCTGTCGTTGTGGCTCTGTCTGGCGCTGACCTCCGGCGCAGCCCGGGCCCAGAATTTTGAGGGGTTCCTGAACAAGCTCAACCGCAACGACACCGAACTGCCGTGGACAATCGATGCCGACGCCCTGCGGTATGACGAAAAGTCGCAGCTCTACACTGCGGAGGGACATGTCCTCATCACCAAAGGCGATCGCGTCATCAGCGCCGACCGGGTTCAGTTCGATCAGCAGAACATGACCGCCCGGGCCGAAGGCAACGTAAAGGTCACCACCGGCAGCGACTTTATAACCGGCAGCCGTATCGAGCTCGACCTCGACCAAAAGACCGGCATCGTCTATGACGGCTCGATCTATCTGAGAGAAAACAATTTCCACATCACCGGTCAGAAGATCTTGAAGACCGGTGAAAAGACGTACAAGATCGAAAACGCCGGCGTGACCACCTGCGACGGCTCGCGGCCGGATTGGATCATCACCGGCAAACAGATCGATGTGACGCTGGAAGGGTACGGCATTGTCGAAGGGGCTACGCTTCGCGCCGGAGGGATTCCGGTTCTCTATTCGCCCTATCTCGTCTTCCCGGCCAAGACCAAACGCCAAACCGGTCTGTTGGCGCCCCAGATGGGGGTCTCAACCCGCTGGGGATACTTCATCAATCAGCCGTTCTTCTGGGCCATCAGCGACAGTTTCGATGCCACTTTCTACGAAAATTACATGACCGAGCGGGGCAACAAGATGGGCGCCGAGTTTCGGTACGCTTTGAGTGAAACCGGCAAGGGCGCCTGGATGGCCGACTACCTGAACGACCGCCAGATCGACGACGGCTCCGGTGATTCCAGCGAAAAATGGGGGTATCCGGATGACGATTTCCTGCGCCCCAACCACGACCGCTACTGGGTCAGGGGGGGGCATTATTTTACGACCGGGGACGACTGGCGCGGCCGGCTGGAAATAGACTTCGTCAGCGATCAGGATTACCTGAAGGAGTTCAAGAGCGGGCATTCAGGCTATGACGCAACGAACGCCTATTTTCTCAGTGCGTTCGCACGGCAGTTGGACGACTACACCGACCCGTTGCGGCTGAACCGCTTCAACCTGGCCCGAACCTGGAATAAGTTCAACCTCGACGTCGATTTTCAGTGGACCGAAGATGTGATCAAGCGCCAATTCGAAGAGAACGACGACACGCTGCAGCGGCTCCCGGCGATTTCTTTCTTCGGCATCAAACAGCAACTGTTGTCATCGGACCTCTATTTTGATCTCTTTTCGAGCTACAATTATTTATATCGTCAGGAGGGTGCCACGGGGCAGCGCTTCGATGTTTACCCCCGCTTCTACTGGCCCACGCGCTTCAGCCGCTACTTTTCCCTGGAACCGTCGATCGGATTGCGGGAAACCCTCTGGTGGACGGACCCAACGGTGGACGACAGCCGGTTCTCCAACCGCCAGCTTTGGGACGGCCGCATCGAGATGAAGTCTGATATTTACAACATCTTCGCCATCGACTGGATGCGCTTCGATCGGTTCAAGCACATCGTCAGGCCCAGAATCATTTATGAATACGCGCCGGATGTCGGCCAGAACGATCTCCCCGACTTTGATTTTATCGACCGTATCCCGCCCGCCAACCTCGTCACCTATTCCATCAACAACTTTTTCATTGCCCGTTCCCCCGGGACGGCACCGTCGGATAAGGTCGGAGACGAGCCGCCGGCATATGACTACCGCGAGATTTTCCGGTTCAATCTGGAACAGAGCTACTATTTTGATCCGGCCACCAGAGAAGATGCAACCGCGGAGGAAAAGGAGCAGGACTTTTCGCCCATCGGCGCCGAACTCGATATCTGGCTCACTCCCTACATAACCCTCGACTCGGAGGCCAAGTGGAGTGTCTACGACAACCGGCTCGACTCGACCAGTGTCGCCTTGCTGCTCTCCGACATCCGCGGAGACCGGCTGACCACCGCCTACAGCTACACGCGCGACAATGTCAACTCCATTACCGCCGACCTGCTGGTCATCTGGAACCAATCCCTGGCGACGGGGTTTTTGTACGAAAAAAATCTTCTCACGAATGAACGGTTGCAGGCCGGGGTGCGGCTGCTTTACCGTGCCGGGTGCTGGGGGTTTCAGGTCAATTATCTCGAGGAACCCAACGACCGGACAATCGAATTTGCCGTCAACCTCTTTGGCCTGGGAGAATTCGGGACAGCGTATTAAACCGCATAACAACCACTGCGATCGGGAATCATCGACAATGGCAAATGAGCTTCATGTTTCATGGTATGTCCTGCACACGAAGAGCCGTTTCGAAAACGTGGTCTATGACGGACTGGACAAGAAGAAAATAGAGGTGTTCCTGCCGAAGGTTCGCGTCAAAAGCAAACGGCGTGACCGCCGTCTGATGATTCATGTGCCCCTTTTCCCGGGCTACCTCTTCGTGAAATCGGATCTGAACCCCTACCGGCATCTCGATATCCTCAAGACAACCGGCGCCGTGCGCCTCATCGGGACGAAAGACGGTCCGGTTCCGGTTCCGGAGGACACCATCACATCTTTGAGAATCATGGTGTCCGTGGAGCAGCCGATCGCCACTGGAAGCCGGTTGCGGAAAGGCGACCGGGTCATCGTCGTTTCCGGACCGTTTGCGGGGGTCTCGGGCACTTTTGCCCGCTATCGCGGCAAGGGACGGGTGGTGGTCAACATCGAGGCCCTGGGTCAGCATGCCGGGGTGGATGTTGACGAAGGTGAGGTCGAAAGGTTGCCCGATATACTGTCTTAACTGCTTGACTTTTTATCAGGATTTATTTTATAAACGTGATCTTGCGTTCAGCCATGCGTTTTGAGAGAAGGAGGAGATATGAACAAACTGGAATTGATCTCCACGCTGAAAAACGAAGCCGACATATCGAAATCCGAGGCCGCCAAGGTCATTCAAATATTTTTCGACAGCATGTCGGAGGCCCTTGTCGGAGGCGAACGGGTCGAAATAAGGGGTCTGTGCAGCTTTTTCGTCAAGGAATATAAAGCCTACACCGGGAGAAATCCCAAGACCGGTGAAAAGGTGCTCATCAACCCCAAAAAACTGCCGTTTTTCAAATCGGGCAAAGAACTGCGCGAGCGGGTCGATCAGGGACATTGATGCGGTGTCCGGATTCGACGCCATCATAGAGCAGGAGCGGCCTGTCAGGATATTAAAGACCCTATATCGAAAAGGAACCATTCCCCATGCCCTGCTGTTTACCGGTCAGGAAGGTGTCGGTAAGCACAGCGCCGCCATTGCCTTCGCAATGATCTGCAATTGCATCGGGATGAAAACGCCTCTCCCATCTCGCAGCAACACCCAAACCCAGCTCAGGTCGCCGGCGGTCTGCGATGATGAACCGTGCGGTGTGTGCCCGGCCTGCCGTAAAATTATGTCTGGAAACCATCCGGATGTGATCCACGTCAAGCCGACCGGCGCCACCATTAAAATCGCCCAAATCCGCACGCTCTGTGAGGCATTGTCGATGAAGCCTTACGAGGCGAAAATGCGGGTCGTGATCGTTACCGATGCCAACGCCATGAACCGGTCAGCCGGAAATGCGCTGCTCAAAATGCTCGAAGAGCCACCCGACCGCACGATCCTCATCCTCACGGCACCGCAGAGCGTTGACCTGTTGCCAACCATCGTATCGCGATGCCAGCCAGTGCGTTTCAATCCCATCACCCGGCGCACGATAGCGGCCGAACTGGTTGAAAAGCACGGGATAGATCAGCAGACGGCATCAGTTCTGGCAGCCGTGGCAAACGGTAGTCTCACCCGCGCTGAGACCTTGGTTCAATCGGACTGGCTGCGGCACAGGAACTGGTTGATCGCCGCCTCCGGGCTGGCGGCACCCGAACAGCTCGGTACGCGGGGCACCGGTCAGCTGCTCGCTTTTGCCGAAACGCTGTCAACCCGTAAGGAGGTGGTCTCCGATTCACTGGCCGCCCTGTTGACCTGGCTGCGGGACCTGATCGTCTGCCGCTACGCCCCTGAACGCATCGTCAACACCGATCTGATTGACAAACTGCATCGGGTGTCGGAAAAGAATCCTGTCAGTGCCGTAATGAATCGGATGGAGGTCATTCGAACCGCCCAGAAGGATATCGAGGCCAACGCCAATCTGCGACTGACCATAGAGGTCATGATGCTAAGACTCGCAGCGGCATAATCCACCTTTTTCCCGGAATCTGACACAACGGTGTTGACATCCGTTTGTGACACGCATTAGGTTTCGCCCAAGATTAATATCCTTTTATGCCTTTACGATTGAGACCACACAGATGAGCAAGAAAGTCGGCATTCGATTCAAACCGGCCGGCAAAGTTTACGACTTTGACTGCGGCGCCTTTGTGCTCAAACGCGGTGACCACGTGATCGTGGAGACCGAGCAGGGCTTGAGTTTCGGCACGGTGACCGTGTCACCGCAGCCGATAGACGAAAAAACGGCTGAGAAATCCCTTAAAAAGGTGCACCGTCTGGCAGCCGAGAAGGACCTGCGCCAGCTCGAAATCAACACGGGTGATGAAAAGAAGGCCCATCTCTACTGCCTGGAATGCATCAAAAAGCTCGGCCTGCAGATGAACCTTTTTGCGGTTGACAAATCTTTCGACGGCAGCAAATA
Organism: Desulfobacterales bacterium; assembly: GCA_049687935.1. Lineage (GTDB taxonomy): Bacteria > Desulfobacterota > Desulfobacteria > Desulfobacterales > SG8-13 > JARFQH01. The sequence continues at coordinate 10,339 of JBAVJU010000200.1, forward strand.
CACTTTCTTCTTTACGTCCGAAGGGCGGGTCGATTTCCGGCAACTGGTCAAAATGCTCGTCAAGAGACTCGGCGTGCGCATCGAAATGCGTCAGGTCGGTATTCGCAATCAGACCAAGATGTGCGGGGGGCTTGGCCGCTGCGGCCGCGAAACCTGTTGTTCATCCTTCCTCGACAAGTTTGGTCCGGTTTCGATTCGCATGGCCAAGGAGCAAGACCTGTCCCTTAACCCAACGAAAATATCGGGACAATGCGGACGGCTCATGTGCTGCCTCACCTATGAATACGAAACGTATAAGTTCCTCAAAAAGGATTTCCCCAAGACCGGTAAAGTGGTCAAAACGCCAGCCGGTGAGGGCAAGGTTGTCCGTCACAATGTGATGGCCGGGCTGGTGACCGTGCGGCTGGAAGGCGGCGGCGAAACCGACGTCCCGCTGAAAGACATCGTGCGGGAGCAGAACTGAAAGCCGCAGCCCTGCAGAATTCTTATTTTAACCAGCGCTGCACCCAGGAGCTATCATGACCGCCAGGTTTTACATCACGACTCCGATCTACTACGTCAACGCCAGGCCTCACCTCGGACATGCCTACACCACGATCATCGCCGATGTCGCCACTCGCTATCACCGCATGTGCCGGGAAGAGACCTTTTTCCTCACCGGTACCGATGAGCACGGGGACAAGGTGGTCCGGGCGGCCCGCCAGGAAAACATGAGCCCCCGAACATACGTCGATCGCATCAGTGGACAGTTCCAGGCGCTGTGGCCGGAGCTCAACATCAGCAACAGCCGTTTTATCCGCACCACTGACCCGGAGCACATGGCGGTCGTGGAGCGGGTTCTCCAGAAAATTTACGACAGCGGCGACATCTACTTCAGTGAATACGAAGGCCTCTACTGCTTCGGCTGTGAGCGCTTCTACACCGAGCGGGAACTGGCAGACGGCAAGTGCCCGGACCACGAAACCGAGCCGGAAATTATCAAGGAGTCCAACTACTTCTTCAAAATGAGCCGTTATCAGGACTGGCTCATCGAACACATCAATTGTCATCCGGACTTTATCCGGCCCGAACGCTACCGCAACGAGGTGCTGGCGTTTCTGCGGGAACCCCTTGAAGACCTGTGCATCTCGCGGCCCAAGTCGCGTCTTAAATGGGGCATCACACTGCCGTTTGACGACAAATACGTCACCTACGTGTGGTTCGACGCCCTGCTCAACTACGTGTCGGCTCTCGGCTACCCGGACGGCGACTTGTTCCGCAAGTTCTGGCCTGTCGCCCAGCATATCGTCGCCAAGGACATCCTCAAGCCCCACGGCATCTATTGGCCCATCATGCTCAAGGCCGCGGGTATCGAGGTCTACACGCATCTGAACGTTCACGGCTACTGGAACGTGGAACAGAGCAAAATGTCCAAAAGCCTGGGAAACGTCGTGGAACCGCTGGAGCTGAAAAACATTTACGGGCTCGATGCCTTCCGTTTCTTTCTGACGCGTGAAATGGCTTTCGGGCTCGATTCGAGCTTCTCGGAGTCGGCGTTGGTGCACCGTCTCAACTCCGATCTGGCCAACGACTTGGGCAACCTTTTTTCACGCACCCTGACCATGGCCCACAAATACCTCAAGGGGGTGGTGCCGGCCGTTGACCCGGCAATCGAGACCGAGCTGGGCCTGACCTTGAAAGCCGACGCCCTGAAGGCCGTCCTCGAATACGAAGCGACGATGAACGCGTTTGCCTTTCACCGGGCCTTGCAGGCGGTCTGGGATTTCATCGGTCAGATGAACAAGTGCATCGACGTCATGGCGCCATGGGAGCTCGCCAAAAAGAACGCCAGCCGCAAACAGCTGGAAGCCGTAATGGTCAATCTGCTGGAAGGTCTTCGGATCATCGCCGGGCTCATCTATCCGGTCATGCCCGCTGCGGCCGAAACCATGCAGAAGCATTTGGGACTTGACCCCGAGGCTGAATTTTACACCCTCGACCGATTGAAGCAGTGGAACGGCCTTGCGCCCGAAACCCGGCTCTTGAAAACGGTCAGTCTTTTTCCGCGCATCGACCTCAGCAAGTCCAAACCCGCATCGATGCCGCCGACCGCGGCCGCAGAAGCAAAGCCCGCTTTCAAGCCTCAGGTGACGATCGAAGACTTTGCCAAAATCGACCTCAGGGTGGCCACGGTCGTCAAGGCCGAAGCCGTGCCCAGAGCCAACAAACTGCTGCGCCTGGAAATCGATTTGGGTGAGCGGCGCACAATTCTGGCCGGCATAGCCGGAAGCTACACGCCCGCGGAACTCGAAGGAAAGCAGATCATCGTGGTCGCCAACCTGAAGCCGGCTAAAATCATGGGCATTCTATCGAACGGCATGCTTTTGGCTGCTGTCGGTGAAACCGGTGCCAGCATTGCGACGCCGGAGCGCAAGATGAAACCGGGAACACCATTGAGATGAGGATGTCAGCACAGACTTTTTTCATTTGCTCATTCTGAAGAACCTGCTAAAATAACAATTGTAGAGATGAACCCGTTTCCCGATTGCATCGGCGTCATACCGGCGCGTTACGGCTCCACCCGTTTTCCCGGCAAACCTCTGGCGGAAATACATGGAAAACCGATGTTTTGGCATGTTTACCGCCGGGCCAGCCGCTGTGAAAAGCTGAATCGTGTGGTGCTGGCCACCGACGACCGACGGATCTGCGCCGCGGCGGTCCGCCTCGATGTTCCCGTGGTGATGACCCGTTCGGATCACCCCAGCGGAACCGACCGCGTCCTGGATGCCGCCGAGCAGCTCAATGTCCCGGACGATGCCGTGGTGGTCAATATCCAGGGGGACGAACCGACGGTGGAACCGGAGATGTTGAGCGAACTTCTGGCACCCTTCGCAACGGCCGCAACCCGGGTGACGACGCTGGTGCGCTCCGTTGCGGCGCAGGATGCCGAATCCCCTGATGCCGTCAAGGTGGTTTTTTCAAAAAGCGGAAAAGCCCTCTATTTTTCGCGGTCGTTCATCCCCTTTCACCGCAATGGCCGGCCGGATCGGGTTTACCGGCACATCGGCATTTACGCCTTTCGCAAAGAGGCCCTGAAACAGTTCGTCACCCTCGGGCCGAGCCCCCTGGAAAAAAAAGAGAAGCTCGAGCAGCTGCGGCTGCTGGAGAATGACATTCCGATTCATGTCGTGGTCACCACCCGCCGCAGCATCGATGTCAATCGGCCCGAGGATATTGCTCTCGTCAGCCGGATCCTGGCTGGAGCCGACCCCGAAACGGCCATTCAACCTTTCGCAGAATGATCTTCTGCAGGCAATTCGGATAATGAGGTCAAAAGGCATGCATACTTTTAAATACGGTTGCGCGACCCTTTTAAGAAGCCTGCGATGGCTGAATAAAAAGATACTCGGCCCTTGCGCCGACCGGATCTATTTCGGACGCAGTCTCGCACGGGTTCCGGCAGGGGCGGTCGTTTTGTTCACTTGCCGCCCGACCCTGCTGGCCTGCGGCCTGGCCGGCATCGTGGCCTTCAAACAGAAAAAAAAGCGGTCGCAGCCGGTTGACCTTGAGGAAATGGCTCGCAGCGTGGAGACCGTTGCCCGGCAAAGTCTCGCGGCCTGTCTCGCCCAGCCCGGCGATCCGGCCGAGGGGTACCTCGGCGGCGATGCGCTGAACGGCCTGCTGGCGGCCGCACACGGTTTGAAAAACCGTGAGAACTTTTGTGCAGTTTATGCCGATGTCGAAAAACAGGCGGCCATCAAAGCCATTTCGCGGCGCCTGACCGAGATCATCAGTGAAGATTCCCGTCTGCTGGCCGAAAAGATGGGTCATCTCGATGCCCCCATCGTCGACATTCTGGCGCGGCGCCTGGAGGAGTTAAAAGATATGGCCTGGTCTCTGGCGGCCGAAGTGACGCGGAATATCGACCAGATAAACGAACTGCTCGGTGCCGATGGCCGCCGTGACGGCCTTCCACCGGACCAGCTCGTGGTTTACAAGAACATCAACACCGTTTTCAACAGTATCGATCGCCTGGAGGTCCGGGGACGCGATTCGGCCGGGATATCGCTGATGTTCATTTTAGAGGATTCCGCTTACCGTGGTTTCAGTGCTGCCGTGGCCCGCGCAGATCTGCTCGCGGAGTTGCAGGAACGCAGCGCACGGGCCCTGCTGGTCAACGGCGGCATCGCTGTGCACGAGCTCAAGGGCGCCGCGGATCGGTCGCGGGTCACGGTGACGTTGACCTACAAGGTCGCGGCCGAAATCGGCCGGCTCGGCGACAATATTCGCTTTCTGCGGCGGCAGATCACAAAAGACCGCCTATTTCATCTCCTGGCGGCGTGCCCGCATGAGAACCACACCATTTCCAGCCATACACGCTGGGCATCGGTAGGGGCCATCACCGAAGCCAACTGCCATCCGGTCGACAATCACGTTCTAGTGGGCAGCAGCACCGACGGCGGCATCATCCACGTCTGTTTGAATGGCGACATCGACAACTACCTGGCCCTCAAAGCCGAGCACCTGAACGGCGGCAAACAGCTCCACAAGGACATTACCACCGATACCAAAATCATTCCGCTTCAAGTGGAAAAGTACATCCAGCGGGGTTGCGTGCCGGAGGAGGCCTTCCGCCGGGCGGTCAATGATTTCGAGGGCTCGCACGCCATATCGATGCACACCGACCTGGCGCCGGGCAAATTTTTCCTGGCGCAAAAGGGCAGCGGCCAGACGGTCTTCATCGGCCTGTCCGAGGACCTGTACATGCCGACGTCCGAAGTTTACGGTTTCGTGGAAGAAACCGCCGATTTTCTGAAAATGGACGGCGCCAAGATTATCGCCGGCAAAAACGGCGACACGCAAGGGCAGATCTTCATCCTCGACCAGGAAAGCGCCGGGGGTCTGGCCGGCATCCGGGCCATGTATTACGACGGCACCCCAATCGTCCTCAAGGAAACCGACATCAAACACACCGACATCACTTCGCGGGACATCGACCGCCAGAATTTTCCACACTATTTTCTCAAGGAGATCTCGGAATCACCGAACTCGGTTGAAAGGACTCTCCAGAACCGCTGGAAGATCCGGGAGGAAAACGGCCGGAAGCGATATGTCGTAAACCTTGACGCCGTTGTTCCCGAAAAGCTGCGCCGGGCCCTGACGGGCGATGCGGCTGTGCCGGGGATCCGGCGCATCTATTTCGTGGGCCAGGGAACCGCGGGCGTCGCCGCGCTGGTCTGCGCCGATATCCTGAACACCTATCTGAACGATCCGGCCCTGCAGGTCCGTGCTCTCAAGGCGTCCGAACTGAGCGGTTTCACGTTGAACGAACGGGACACCGCCGGCAGCATGGGCGATGCGCTGGTGATTGCGATCAGCCAGTCCGGAACCACCACGGACACCAATCGAACGGTCGTGATGGTACGCGAACGGGGCGCGCATACCCTGGCCATCGTGAACCGGCGCGACTCGGACATCACCTTCAAGGTCGACGGGGTGATGTACACCAGCAGCGGACGCGACATCGAGATGTCGGTCGCCTCCACCAAGGCTTTCTACTCTCAGATCGTGGCCGGCGCCCTGCTGGGTCTTTACATCGCCGGCCTGAAAAACCGCCGGGATGCCGACTTCGTTTCCGCAGAAATCCAACGGTTGCTCGACATCCCCGGCCACATGCGCACGGTCCTGGCATCATACGAGCGTATCGGCGCATCCGCCAAGCGGCTGGCCACCCAAAAAGCGCACTGGGCGGTCGTCGGCAGCGGTCCCAACAAAGCCTCGGCCGATGAAATCCGCATCAAGCTGAGCGAACTCTGCTACAAGACCATCTCCACCGATTTTGTCGAAGACAAGAAGCACATCGATCTCTCCGCCGAGCCGCTGATCATCGTCTGCGCGGCCGGCACGCGCGACGCGGTCCTGGGCGACATCATCAAGGACACCGCCATTTTCAAGGCCCACAAGGCCACCCCGGTGGTGATCGCCACCGAGGGGGAAACGCGCTTCGAGCAGTACGCCGATGAAGTGTTTCACGTACCGGCGGTCAGCGAACACCTGGCCCCGATCCTAAACACCCTGGTCGGCCACATCTGGGGCTACTACGCGGCCCTGACCTTCAACGAGGGATCGCGTTTCATGTTCAATTTCCAGGCCGACCTCCAGAAAACGCTCGACGAATACGCCACCGGTGGTCTGGACCTCTACGAAATCCTGCTCGAAAAAACGTTCAGGGAAAAAATTGTCACCTTTTACAACGACTTTCGCCGGAAAAAGTCTCAGAACCATTTCCCCGCCAGCATGGGCCTGCAGGCGGCGGCGAACATCACCCTTCTGCTGAAGTATCTGGCCGGCAAACTCCCCGTGAGCGACTTCGAGGTCGACTTCGGCACCAAGGGTACCCCGAGCCAAATGCTGAATCATCTCTTTCGCAGTTTGGGTGAGTGCATCAACGCCATGGCCCGTCCCGTCGACGCCATCAAGCACCAGGCCAAAACCGTGACCGTCGGGACCAGCCGCCTGAGTGAAAAGCTGGAAGGTTTGCTGTTCGACACGCTGGCCGACTACGGCTTCAAGGTGTCGCAGCTGACCACCGCCAATATCATCGTCCTGCGGAACCTGCAGGGGATCATCGCCGGCATCAAGGGCGCCATCCGCTACCGCATCGGCAACCTGAACCTGCTGGGGGAACCCACGGATGACACCACCATCCACGTCGAGCGCAAAGACGGTGTTCTGGCGCCGATCCCCTCGCGCGTCGAAACCGACACCCAGCTCAAGGGCACCAAGCGGATCATCGTGCGCCAGGGCAATGTTTACATCGGCAAGGGACGCAAGGACGACCGCAGCATTTTGGTCATACCGATCATCTCCACCAATCCGAGCACGCCGAATTTTATCGAGTACCTGCTGCTGCTCAACATCGGATTCGAGCAGTGTGTACCGCTGGCAATGAAAATCAAGGCCCTCGGCGGCAAATACGAGCACATCACCAGCATCGTTCAGGAAAACAGCCTGCCCTGGAAGGACGAATACCTCGAACTGGTCGTTATGGATGATCTCTTCGGCCGGTCGGCTGAAAAGATCGGAGAGAACATCGTGGCGCAGGTGACCACTCGCGTGGCGGTGGGGGCTTAAGGTGCCCGTTGGCCGGTTGAGCCCGTTTGGCCCGTTAGATGGTTGGAGGATGTTGTCGACTTTATCTATTTTCGTACAAAATTCACCACTCTTTTTAGGATCTTACCGTCTTATTCCCTTTTTCTCTTGCCCTCCAAGGCGGCCCGGATGAAGGCCCGAAAAAGCGGGTGGGCGTTCATCGGCCGCGATTTGAATTCGGGATGAAACTGGCAACCGAGAAACCAGGGGTGGTTTTGGACCTCGATAATCTCGACCAGATCTCCCGAGGGTGACATGCCGCTGAAGACCATCCCGTTTTCCATCAATTTTTCCATAAAAACGTTGTTGAACTCGTAGCGGTGGCGGTGCCTTTCGGAAATATTTTCAAGCCGATAGGCGTCATGCGCCAGGGTGTCCGGCTCGAGACGGCATGGGTAGGCGCCGAGGCGCATCGTGGCCCCTTTGGCCGAGTTCACGTCCCGCTTCTGGATGGTTCCGGTTTTCTCGTCGAGCCATTCGGTCATGAGGTATATCACCGGGTAGGGGGTGTTTTCGTCGAATTCCGCGCTGTTGGCACCCGCAAGTCCGGCCACGTTGCGGGCGAATTCGATGACCGCGATCTGCATGCCGAGACAGATGCCGAAATAGGGTATGCGGTTGACCCGCGCATAGTTTGCCGCACAGATCTTCCCTTCGATACCGCGCGTGCCGAAGCCCCCCGGCACTAAAATGCCATCGGCACGGGTCAGGTACTGGCTGCACGTGCCGTCTTCCACCTGTTCGGAATCGACGAAGATGAGGTTGACGCGGCAGTCGTTGGCGATGCCGCCGTGGTAGAGGGCTTCGTTCAGGCTCTTGTAGGATTCCGTCAGATCGACGTATTTACCGACGATGGCAATCGACACCTCGTTTTGCGGGGACGAATATCTCTTGACGTAATCTTCCCAGGCCTCCAGGCGGGGCTCCCGGGTCCAGATGTTGAGCAGTTCCACGATCTTGGCATCGAGCCCCTCGCGGTGAAACACCAGCGGGACTTCGTAAATGCAGTCCACATCCTTGGCGGTGATGACCGCATCCTTGCTCACGTTGCAGAACAGCGCAATTTTTCGCTTGATGTCTTCCGACAGATACCGGTCCGTGCGGCACAGAAGGATGTCGGGCTGAATGCCGATACCCCTGAGTTCCTTTACGCTGTGCTGGGTCGGCTTGGTCTTCAGTTCGCCGGCGGTACCGATGTAGGGCACCAGCGTCAGATGAATGTAGAGCACGTTCTCCTTGCCGACGTCGGTCCTGAACTGACGGATGGCCTCTAGGAAAGGCAGACTCTCGATGTCGCCGATAGTTCCGCCGATCTCCACGATGACCACATCCACACCGTCCGCCACCAGTTTGATGCTGTTCTTGATCTCATCGGTGATGTGGGGAATGACCTGAACTGTACCGCCCAGATAGTCTCCCTGGCGTTCTTTGGTAATGACCGAGTAGTAGATTTTTCCGGTCGTAAAATTGTTGTTTTTTCCGATAACGGCGTTCGTGAACCGTTCGTAGTGCCCCAGATCCAGATCGGATTCCGCCCCGTCGTCGGTGACAAAGACCTCCCCGTGCTGAAAAGGATTCATTGTGCCCGGATCGACGTTGATGTAAGGATCCAGTTTCTGAATTGTCACGCTCAGCCCGCGACTCTCGAGCAAGGCGCCGATAGCGGCCGATGCCAACCCTTTACCGAGTGACGACAAAACGCCGCCGGTCACGAAAATAAATTTGGTTGCCTTTGCCATGTCATTCCTCTCTTACACCATTATTCAAATAGCTTGCGAAACCGATCGATCGTGCGCTGGATGTCATTTTTACCGCCGGATTCACCCTGTGCCGGGAGTGGAGCGGCGGCATAAGGATAGATCGACTTCAGATAGGTCAGGTCAAACAGCCGGTCGGAGAGTTCCGGATTGACCCGGGTCCTCTGCACCTGCATCCGACGCAAGAGCCGATCACCCTGATAGAACTCGATCCGTTCAGGATACCAGATGGTCGACAGCTTGCGCCAGTCATCGTAGCGAACCTCTATGGCCTCGCTGGGATTCCCCGCTGCAGCCGGCTTCAGCAGCCAGCGCATCGGCCTGAAGGTCTCTTTGTCCAGCCACAATTGCGGCACCGTTTCGTCCGGATACTGCGCCCCCAGTACGTAACCGATCCGTCCCTGAAACCGTCCGACGCTGGAGACATCGGCTGCCACACCGAGCTGTGATAGACGGTTCTTCAGCAATTCCCGCGTATTGAAGAGAAAGATATCCTTGTAGTGATCGAGGTCGCTTTCCGTGTCGGAAACGATGCGCCGGTCGACAACCGTCAAGGCCCGCCCGTTGGAAAAGATCTGGATGTGCTCGCCGGCGGCGGAGGTGAATTCCGACCGAAAGGCAACCGGAAAACGGTAGCTGAGTGTTTCCTGAACCGCCACCGCCCCGGTCGGTGAGACGCTTTCCTGGATGGTCAATTTCTGAATGACCTCAAGGCTGCGGGCAGTGCCCATTTCGTGCCGCATCAACTCCAGCAGGTGGTATCCGTGGAGGACGTAGGCGTGAGATGGGGGCACCGTGGCGGTCGGGCCGAAGGGCACCAGTAATAGCAGAATCGAAAAAAGGATTTGGGCATATCGGCACGTCATGGTGTTCCCCAGGTCCAATGCTTTTTTCCGGCCGGTCGACTAGACTTACACACAGACTGATCGGTTTCCCGCCCCAGCGGGATTCAGGGTTCACGCTCGCCCTGGCGCGCTGCGATATGGATATAAAATTATTTTCACTTTCGATGAACTTGGCTTTCCATCGAACATCTTTACAAGCCAGGTCCGGGCCAGGGGGGCAAAGGTTAAAAAATGGTGATTTCCGTGATTTTATATTTTGGAATTTCTTACCGAAACTTAAACATTTGGGGCTAGAAGATTTCATCCGCGAATTTGGCGCCGTCTCCCAGCTCCTGTTCGATCCGGATCAACTGATTGTATTTCGCAATCCGGTCGCTGCGCGACAGGGATCCGGTCTTGATCTGGCCGGCATTGACCCCCACCGCCAGATCGGCAATGAAAGAATCCTCGGTCTCGCCCGAGCGGTGAGAAATGACGGTGGTGTAGCCCGCGTTTTCAGCCATCGCGATCGCATCCAGGGTTTCAGACAGCGTGCCGATCTGATTCAGCTTGATCAGAACCGAGTTCGCAATGCCCTCTGCAATCCCCTTGCTCAAAATGGCGGGATTGGTCACGAATATGTCGTCTCCCACGATTTGAATGGCCCCTTCCAGCCGGTCGGTCATCAGACGCCATCCCTTCCAGTCCTGTTCAGCCAGACCGTCTTCGATGGACAGGATGGGGTAGCGATTGATCAGGTCTTCGTAATAATCGATCATTTCGCCCGCCGAGAGGCTTTTCTTTTCGGAAGCCAGAACATACTTTCCATTTTTGTAAAATTCGCTGGCCGCCGCATCCAGGGCGATGCCGATGTCTTTGCCGGGGGTGTATCCGGCGGTCTCGACCGCTTTTATGATCAATTTGATCGCCTCTTCATTGGCGCTCAGATCCGGTGCGAAACCGCCTTCGTCGCCGACGGCCGTGTTGAGTCCCGCTTTTTTGAGCAGTCCTTTGAGGGCGTGAAATGTTTCGGCGCCCATCTGCAGCGCCTCGGAAAAACGCTTCGCGCCACTGGGCAGAACCATGAATTCCTGAATATCGAGATTGTTCCCCGCGTGGGCGCCGCCGTTGATGATGTTCATCATCGGTATCGGTAAAGTGCGGGCGTTTATTCCCCCGATGTAGCGGTATAGCGGCAAATTGAAAGCATTGGCGGCCGCTCTGGCGGCGGCCATCGAAACGCCGAGAATGGCGTTGGCGCCGAGCTTGGACTTGTTGGCCGTACCGTCCAAGGCGATCATGTGGGAATCGAGGAATCTTTGATCAGAAGCGTCCAAGCCCATTATGGTCGGCGCAATTTCTTTCATGACATTGTCGACGGCTTTCCGGACACCCTTGCCACCGTAGCGCTTGGAACGCTTGTCCCGCAGTTCGAGGGCTTCGCGTTTACCGGTGGAAGCCCCGGACGGCACTGCGGCGCGGCCCACGGCACCACCGGCCAGGAAGACATCCACTTCGATTGTGGGGTTGCCCCTCGAATCCAGTATTTCCCTTGCGTTTACATCGATAATTTCAGTCATGCGCGCCCTCCTTGGGATTCACAATCAAATAGGGTTGTCCTTTTCCAGTGAGCCCTTGGATAGTGCCCATCCATGGTACCACCAACCCGTTTCCGATTCAGAAATATGCACGTTTTCTATCTTGACAAATAAATTGGGAATGTTACTCTCACCACGTTTCAATGTCAAGCATTTGGCCGTGCCCAAGTGAATTTGGCATTGACGTTCAGCTGAAAACAACCTTTGATGGATCGACACGAATTCGACCCCGAAGAAGTTGTCGGTCGCGTTTACAAGAGACCATGGAACTGGACGATCTCTACAGCAGCGCCCATCTTTTTATCGCCGCTATCCGGGTGTGT
>JBAVJU010000201.1:0-3635 GCA_049687935.1 Desulfobacterales bacterium
CATCCGATCGGCGGTCATTGTCTGCAATCACCGGTCCTATCTCGATTCGATTCTGTTGATCTCGCTGTATGACAAGCACAACACCATCGTCAAGAGCCGGCTGTTCGACATACCGCTCTTCGGAAGCATGCTGCAGTGGTCCGGCTATATACCGTCATCCTCCCAGGGGCGGTTTTCCGACATGATGATCCAGCGGATCGAAAAAATGCCGGCGTTCTTGTCCGACGGCGGCAATCTGATTATTTTTCCCGAAGGCACCCGCAGCCAGGACGGCCGCATCGGACGACTCAATAAGGGCGCCTTCAAAATTGCCCGGAGCTGCCGGGCGCCGATCAAAGTCCTCTTCGTCCGCAACACTGAAAAAATGTTTCGGCCCGGCTCCTTTTCCTTCGACACCCGCGGCCCGAATACCATCAGCCTCGCGCTGATCGGTACAATCGATTCGGCCACAAACCGTGAAACCGGCTTCCTGTCGGAAGTGATGGACCGGGTGCACGCGATGCTCGAATCGCAGAACAAGTGAGGAAACATGAAGATTGTCTTGATGTCCATGCCCGACGTGGCGGCGGTCATTATGCACGAGAGCGCCTTTCACATGCCGAACAACGGCATCGCCAGTATCGGCGCCAACGTCGACGACGGCCACCCCGTGACAATCGTCGACTTGATTCGCAAACGACGCCGGGTCGGCCAATACGTGAGCGGGATCCTGCCGAAAATCCGACCGGATGTGGTCGGCCTGTCGGCCATGGCCTGGCAGTACGACACCTGCACGCGGCTCATCCGCCTCATCAAACGCCTGCTGCCGGAGGTTAAAATCGTCATCGGCGGCTATCACGCGACCCTCATGTACGAGGAAATTGCCGCCTCGGAGGAGGCGGCCCTGATCGATTTCATCGTCCGGGGTGAAGGCGAGGAGGCCTTCCGGCGGCTGGTGAACGCCCTCGACGGCAAAGACCGCGTCGAGGACATCCCGTCTCTTTCGCACAAGCAAAACGGCGTCTTCGTTCACAACCCGCGGGGCGAACTCCTCGATCTCTCCCGGCTCAAACTTCCGATCCGCGACAAGCGGCGGCTCACTTGGGGCTACCACATCATGAACAACAAGATCGAAGTGATGGAGACCTCCCGGGGGTGCACCCGAGCCTGCAGTTTCTGCAGCATGAACCACATGTACGGCCGGACCTTCCGCTCCTTTCCGGTGGACCGGGTCATGGCCGATATCGACGATATCTACTTCAATCGCAAAACGCGCTGGATATTCGTGGCCGACGACAACCTGGTATTGGAACCCGAGCGTGTCATCGGGATTTGCGAGGCCATCAGCGCCCGGAAGTACCGGAACCTGAATTTCGTGGTGCAGGCCGACTGCATCACGATGTCCCGGAACGAAGAGATGGTCCGTAAAATGGCTCAGGCCGGCTTCAGGACGGTCTTTCTCGGAATCGAAAACGTCTCGAAGAAAAATCTCAAGGCGGCGGGCAAGGGCGACATCGTCGATGCTTCGCGCAAGGCCGTGGCCAACTGCCACAAGCACGGCATCATGGTGGTGGGCGGCATGATCTTCGGCTTTCCGGATGACACCGAGGAAGACATCATCGAAAACTATCGCTTTTTGAAATCGATCGAGGCCGATACCGCCTATTGCCAAATTCTGACCCCATATCCGAAAACCGCCATGCGCCAGCATCTCCTCGAAGAGGGCTTGGTCACCAACAAGAACGATTACACGCGTTACAACGGCATGTGGGCCAATGTCAGAACCCGTCATTTGAGTGCCGAGCAGCTGCAGTACCTGGTCTGGTATCACCGGCAGAAAGTAATGGGCTGGTGGGAGCCGTCGGAACGTGTCCGGCAGCGGGGTCCGATGTGGACGTCGATCTGGATTTACGGATTCAGACCGTTCCTGAAAGTCTATCTGGGCCGCCGCCTCAAGAAATACGGTTGGAGGGGCCGCTACGAGATCGACATGAAACGCCTGCCGGAAGTCAACCGTTTCCGCGACCTCGAACTGGTCTGACGCAGCCGATATGGAAGTGGTGCATGAAAGCGGTCTACATCGTCAAGCAAGCGGTCGCTGCCGGGCTCGGCAGCAGCATCGAGGAGAATTGGGACAGGCTCATCAAAGGGGAGAGTGCCATCGCGGCCGTCGCCCCTCGGCATGCGGACCGGTCAGGCGGTCGGAGGGCCGCGCTCATACCCGATCTGGTGCCTTTTGACGGGGAAAACCGTGTGTGTGCTGTGGCCCGCCGGGCACTCGACCGGATAAGCCCGGTTTCTCCCGAAACCTGCATCGTCTGGACCGGCCTCAAGGGCAATGCCGAATACATCGAGGGCGGAGGGGAAAAAGCGATGCCCTTCCTGCCGGAACACTACCGCCGGTGGGTGGCCCGGCGGTTGGTCAACCGCGGTCAGGGGCTCGACATCAGTGCGGCCTGCGCCTCGTCCACCGTCGGGCTGGCGATCGGCGCCCAAAAGATTGCCCGGGGAGAGTATGGCGCCGTTCTTGTCTGCGCGGCCGACGTGGTCACCGGCTTCGCGGCAGCCGGTTTTTCGGCCCTGAAGGCGCTGACCGCCGGTGCCTGCCGTCCCTTTGACAGCGCCAGGGACGGGATGGCTCTCGGAGACGGTGCCGTGGCGATTTTGCTGGCCGATGCGAAGACCGCCGACGACTGTGAACAGGATCGACTCGCAAGGATTTCGGGATGGGGGATCTCGAACGACGCCAACCACATCACGGGTCCCGCCCGCGACGGCAGTGGTCTGGCGGCGGCGATTGCAGCGGCCATGGACATGGCCGGTACGGCGCCGGATGATGTTCAGGCATTCTGTGCCCACGGAACCGGCACCGTCTTTAATGACGGCATGGAACTGGCCGCCATCGAAACGGTTTACGGCAACCGCCTTTTCCCAATCTTTTCGATCAAGGGGGCAATCGGTCACACTCTGGGGGCCGCCGGCGGCATCGATGCGGCGATCAGTGTCCACGCCCTTGCCAAGAAGCGGGTTCCCCCAACCGTGGGATTGAAAACGCCGGAAACGAAGGCAGCCGGTCGGGTATCCAATCGCGCCCAAGCCTTTGGCGGCCGCACCATATTGACCACCAATTCCGGATTCGGGGGCATCAACGCGGCACTGGTGCTGCAATCGGTCGATAGTTGAAACTTGAAACTGGATAATGGATACTGGAAATTTGAAACTGGAAACTCATAAACCTCATAAGACGAAATCCGCCAACTGACAAAACCGACTCAACGGACAAACGGCCTCAACGGATTAACGGGCCCAACGGACTAACGGCCTCAACGGGCAAAACGGGCCCAACGGACTCAATCGTTTCAAGATCGGCCGGGTCTGATGTCGGTGCCGGCGCGACGGGAAATCATGGTCCTCAATGTCATCGGTGGTGGCTGGGTCACTGCCGTCAGCTATGGTCGCATGACCGATGGAACCAGGCCGGTCTTGGCAGCGGGTGAACCGATGATTCCTCCGGCCGAGTCGATTTACACCCGCCCGCCGGTCCGGTACCGGCGGTTCGACGATTATTCGCGGATCGGCTGTGCCGCGATCGCTTTGGCTTTGATGGATGCCGGACTGGACCGCGCCGAAAGCCCGAGGCCGATCGGCATCATCGC
>JBAVJU010000202.1:0-16980 GCA_049687935.1 Desulfobacterales bacterium
CCTTTCCACCAGGACACGGCGCCGAGCGCATCCACCAGCAGGCGGCAGGTAACGCCTCTTTCAGCGGCCCGGATGATGGCTTCCAGAACCACGTCGGCCGTTCCGCCCTCGTTCCAGATATAAAATTCCATCAGGATGCTGGACTCAGCCTGATCCACTTCCCGGGCGATGGTGTGAAGTACTTGCTGGGTGTCGGAAAATAACTGAAAGCTGCTGCCGTGAACGGTGACGCTACCCACGGTGTTCTGCCCGAGCCGGTCTATGCCGCGTGCGGCCGGCGCGTGACGCGACCAGTCGACATCCGTGAGCCCCCCCCGGATCACGGCATCGGAGATTTTTTTGAAGTCGGTCCGCAGGGTGCCGATCCCGTGCTGTCGCCTGCGGCCGATCCGTCGCTCCCCGATCAGAAAATAGATGAGCGCGCCGGCAAAGGGGAGCAGGGCCACCAGGAAGAGCCACGCCAAGGCGACACCCGTCGCCGGGCGCCGCATGATCACGCGGACGGTGATCACGACGACGATCAGGGCGTGCGCCACCACAATCGTCGTCGACGGATAGCTGAAAAAGCTCAAGCGGAGCATCTCCTTTCTCGATTAATCAAGCGTTTACCGGGACAGGGGACTATCGCCAAACGGCTTGCTAAAGCCGTTTGGATATCCACTCCGGTATGTAGAACTTGCGTTTGTTGAGCACCACGCCAAGGACCTTGCCGCCGGCTTCCTCCAGCTCTTTCTTGGCCCAGACGGCGACCTGTTCGCGGGTCTTGCCAGCCTCGATCACCAGAACCACCCCGTCCACTCTGGGGCAAAGCACCCTTGCTTCCGAAAAACTGGGAATGGGGGGGCCATCCAGGATGATGTAGTCGAAGACAACGCGCACTGACGTGAGAAATTCGTTGAAGCGGTCTGACTCGAAAAGGCTTACCGCTCCCGTGAGCTTCGAGCCGGCGGTGACCACGGAGAGGTTTCCGGGTTTGACCTTCTTGATATAGAAGTCGGGCTTATCGCCGTTGGACACAAGGTCCGACAAACCGCGCTCCGGTTCGATGCGAAAAGCGGCATGGAGGCTGGGTGCTCTCAGGTTGGCCTCGATCAGCAGAACCTTTAGCCGGCAGTTGCGGTCCAGTGTGGTGGCAAAGTTGATGGCCGTGGTCGAAGCGCCGTCGCCGTGAATGGTGCCTGAAAAAAGGATCGTCTTGATGGCTTGGCCGGGATAACGCGCCAGAATATTGGTTTTGAGCGCCTCGTAGCAGTCCATCGGTTCATGGGCGGCTTCCGGCGGAGAAATGGGAAGGGATGTCTCTGCAATCGGCTTAAGCGGTGCCTCCGGCGCTTTGCGCCCGTATCCCTCTTCGGCTCCTTCCAGTGCCTTGAAATATTTTCCTATGGCGTCACCTTTTTCGCCTCTTTCCAGTGCTTTGAAATATTTTCCCATGGCGTTACCTTTTATAAGAGACTAAGTTGAGCGATTGTCGAGGCCGGTTTGCCTTTGGCGATATTGCCGCACCGGTGAAATGGGCTCCGTAGTTCACTGGGCCGGCAGACACAAGATGTGAGGCAAAGAAGTTTGAGAAGCGCTTCACTCGGATCATGGACGACAGGACGGATTGGCCTTCGCCAGGGCGCACTTCACTTGAAACAGGTTGGACCAATGAAATCTTTTCATCTTAACTCTTAAATTTCGGGATAGAGGCCAGGACAGGCAACTTCAAGGCGTTCTCGACCTGCTCGGGTCGCTCTAATCTATCGTCCAGATACTCCATGAAAAAGGCCAGGCCCAGTCCGCCGAATGTGCCCAACAAAAGGCCCAGCATCAGGTTGCGCAGCATGTTGGGGCTGACCGGTTTGAGCGGAACGTGGGCCGATTCGAGCAGACTCGGGTTGACGATCTTCTCCGAATCCATGGCGTTCGAACTGCGCGACTCGTCGAACCCGGCCAAGTGAAGCCGGTAGTTCTGGCGGTCGACCTCGACCTCCTGCTCGAGCTGGCTAAGATCCACCTCGATGCGGCTGATCTTGTCGAGCTGGTCTTGGTAGAGGGCCAGTTGCTCGTTCAGGGTCTTTTGCTCGGCAGCGAGCGCCTTGAGCTCGGCTTCGTTTTTGAAGACCTCACCCTCTATGCGCTGATAGGCCGTGTTCACGTCGGAGCCGCTTTTCCCGTAACGCTTCTCCTCCTGGGTGTCGAGTTTCCGGCGGACCATGGCGATCTCGCCCTTGACGTTTTGAAGCTGGCGGTTCTGCTCGGCATACTTGTTGACCCGCTCTTTTTCCTTCAGCTCGAGTGCCACCAGTTGTTCCTGAAGCGAGTTGATTAAATCAGGGTTGCGGTCGACTTCCTCATTTGTTGGGATCGTCCGGGGCACCTTGCCGAGCTGCGCCCGCAACTGCCCCAGGAGACGCTGATAGGTCGTGTTCGTGCCGGAGCCGCTTTTCCCGTAGCGCTTCTGCTCCTGGGTGTCGAGTTTTTTACGGACCATGGCGATCTCGTCCTTGACGTTTTGGACCAGGCGGCCTTGCTCGGTGTATTCGTTGCGCAGTTCCTTTTCTTTCAACTCCAGTGCCACGAGACGGGCCTCAGGCGAGTTGATTATGGAGGTGTTGTGATCGATTGTTCCGCTCTGCGGGATATTGCGGGGCACCTTGGCAAGCTGAAGGCGCAGCTGTTCCAGTCGACTGCGGGTCTCCACGATCTGGCTTTCGGTCTGGTTCAGGTTCGCATGACGTTTCGAATGCTCCTCGAGAAGGCGGTTTCGCCGCTCTTCGAGGGAGCGCAGATCATGGGTCTTCCTGAAGTCCTCGAGCCGCCTTTCCGAGGCGGTCAGCTGATTTTTAAGCATGCGGGATTGTTCCTCGAAAAAGGCGGATATTTCGGGATTTTTGTAATCAGCAAGGTACGTGCCGATGGTCACCATGCCGATGGTGGCCAAGAAAAAAATCAGGATCTGGAGCTTGCGCTTGAAAAGGA
The DNA here is from genome assembly GCA_049687935.1 of Desulfobacterales bacterium. Taxonomy (GTDB): domain Bacteria; phylum Desulfobacterota; class Desulfobacteria; order Desulfobacterales; family SG8-13; genus JARFQH01. Next base: position 2,965 of record JBAVJU010000202.1, read on the forward strand.
TATACAGGAAATCTCTGGGGAAGGCCCGGTGGGGAAGCTGGCTGTCCATGGCTTACCCTTTCAATCCGTTGACGATTATACTTTTCGTAAAGCTCTGGCGGAGCCAGTGCTGATGATAATGCCAAAAGGTTGGGATTTATTGTTAAAAAATGGCCATACTCCGTCATCGGGAAGCTTGTCAACAATTTGTATTACTAAATGTAATACAATTCACGCTTGCAAATAGTGTCAAGGAGCTAGGACAACGAGAGGCCCCTAATTGAATTCAGGGGCCTCTCAATCAGACACCCGGTGTAGTCCATCGTGTGTTTGAGAAAATCAGCCGATTTTTAACACCAACGCGGCGCCGGTGTCGCCGGCGGCGCAGCCGGTAAACAGCATGTAACCGCCGCCCTTCATCACCGTTTCCTCGATCCCTTCGATGATCAGGCGCGCCGCGGTGGGGGCTTGGGGGTGGCCGAAGATCAGTGAACTGCCGTAGTTGTTGAACCCGTTGACGTCGATCTTCATTTGATCCGCCATGTAAACGTCGTTGGCGGCAAACGGGTTGTGGGTTTTGATCACCTTGACATCGCCGACGACGATGCCGGCTTTTTCAAGTGCCATTTGGGCGGCCGGCACAACTGCCATGGCCATGTGGGCCTTTTTGGCCCGGTGGTGCCCGTATGAGACCACCCGGATTTCGGCTTTCGGATCGGTGCTGAGGTCGCGGGCTTTTTCGCGGGTGGTCACGATCACCGCGCAGTTGCCGTCCGCCGGGTGGGTCTGGGAACCGAAGGTGATCTTGCCGTCGGGTAGAACCGGTCGCAGACCGGCCAGACCTTCCGCGGTGGTTTCCATGATCCCCTCGTCGGCTTCCAGCAGAAGGGTCTTTTTCCGCGACACCTTTACTTCCACCGCGTACATGTAGCGCTTCTGGAAGGCGCGGTCGTCTGCCAGGGCCTCTTTGTACTGCTCGTATCGCCGCAGGGTGGCGGCGTCACACTTCTCCCGGCTGAGGCCGAATTCCTTGGCCACGTTTTCGGCCGTCTGAATCATGGCCGTACCGCCCCAGGGATCGAGATTGAAGTGATCCATGACCCAGTTTTCCGAGGTCACCTGGCCGCCGGGGCCCATCGGGTTTGGCCAGACGGTATGGGGGCCGTTGGAGCAGCGGTCTACGGCCAACAGGTAACAGTTTTCAAACAAACCGGTTTCAATGCCGACCGCCGCCTGGAAGACACCGGTGGTAGAGGTGGAGCAGGCCTGGCTGATCAGAAGGCCGGGGGTGTCCACGGCGCCGATCAGGGCCGCGGCCCAGGGGCCGCCATAAAACATTTTGGGTTGGCCGACGGTGAGTCCCAGAATCAGGTAATCGAACATCCTGGCATCCCATTTCTTGTCCGCCAGCCAGCGCCTGCTCGTTTCGGCGCCGAGGGTGATCGCGTTCTCGTTGGCAAGGGTTCCCTGCCAACGGGCGAACGGCGTGCTGTAATATCCGCCGTACGGAATAAAGGCCTTGGTCAACATGGTTTTTATCCTCCAGTTGGTTTTAGGTATTTAAGTTTTAGGCAACCATGGCCCTTCGGGCCGCTCGGTTCCGGGTTCAGGGTTCAAGGTTCAAAGGTTTAACAATTCTTACCAAGACGAGTGATAAGCCTTATAACCCGAGTTTCGAGTTTCCAGTTTCAAGTTTCCCGGTCACCACCCGGTTTGCGAAATTTTTCTCTCAGCTTTCGATGCAGTATCTTACCGGTCGGCGTGCGCGGCATATCGTCCGAGCGGATGAAAATGACGTCTTTCGGCCGTTTGAATCCCGACAGTTTACTGCGGCAGCATTCCTTTATGGCCGATTCGTCGATATCCTTTTCACTGACACCGGGTTTGGGGACCACCACCGCCACGACTCTTTCACCCCACTTCTCATCCGGCAGGCCGATGCAGGCACAGTCGAAAACACACTCGTGACTGCCCACGGCCTCTTCCACTTCGCTGGGGTAGACATGCTCACCGCCGGTGATAATCATGTTGTCCTTGCGGTCGATGATTTCATAAAACCCGTCGGCTCCCCGTCGGGCCATGTCACCGGCCGAAAACCAGCCATCCCGGAACGCTGCGGCGGTTTTCTCCGGCAGCTTGTAGTATTCCTTGAACAGCATCGGCCCGCGGGAATACAGTTCTCCGACCTCGCCGACACCCACTTCCTTTCCGCTTGCATCCAGCAGTTTGACAAAATCCGTCCCCAGGCTTTCGAAGCCGATGGAGCCCAGCTTGCTCATCTGGTGCTCGGGCTTGAGCACCGTGACAATGCCGGCCTCGGTCGATCCGTAGCCTTCGTAGAGCTCAACGCCGGGGAAGAAATCCATGATCGCCAGCTTCATGCTTTTTCTGACCGGGGCCGAGGAGCAGAGCAATTTACGGACCGAACCGACGTCCCGCTTGCGTTCATCTTCCGTCGTGTTCAGAATCAGGTTGTAGTGGGTCGGTATGAGAGAAATAAAGGTGACCTTCTCGCGTTCGATGATCTCGAGAATCTCCGCGGCCCTGAACGACTGGGCCGGATGGATGTAGACCGAGGCCCCGATGTAGGTGAAGGTGAAGGTGAAAAAAGTGGAGTTGATGTGGCACAGCGGCATCACGTTCAGGCAGATGTCGTGCTCGGTGAATCCGAAATCGACGGCATTGATCAGGTAGAAAGCGATGTGGGATTCATGCGTGCGCACCACCCCCTTCGGTTTGCCGGTCGTTCCGGAGGTGTAGATCAGAATCCAGGTGTCCTCGGGTCTGACGTCCGCATGCGGCTCGCTTTCCGGTGCATCCATGATAAATTCTTCATACGGGCGATATCCTTCCTTCGGCTCTCCGACGACGATGGCGTTTTCGGGCGGGATGTTCTTCAGATCGGACCTGATCACTTCGAGCGACTCGGAGAACTGGTCGTGGACGACGATCGCCTTGGCATCGGAGTTCTCAACGATGTAGGCCACCTCGACCGCGGTCAGCCGGAAGTTGATCGGAACGATCACGATTCCGGTCTTGGCCGTTGCCAGGTAGAGTTCGATGATCTCGATACTGTTTTCCAGCAAGACAGCCAGTTTGTCGCCCTTGGACAACCCCAGCGACGTCAGGCTGTGGGACAGCCGGTTGACCCTTGTATTGGTTTGCGGATAAGTGAAGCTGCGCAGACTGTCCTTCAGGCATACCGTGTTCGGAAATTTCTTGGCATTGATCTTCAGGTTCTGCCCAAGATTCATCCAGCAGGCCGTCATATGGTCCTCCGTAAAAAATAGCTAAAGGCTAAAGGTAAAAGGCGAAAGGCCAATGGCTAAAGGCTAAAGGCTTAAGGCGAAAGGTTCAAGGCAAAAGGCTCAAGGCCAAAGGTTGTAAGGTCCAGGGTTCAGGGTTCAAGGCAAAAGGTTAAACCTCTGACATTAAATGCGTATTCTTGCGTCGACCACAACAGCGCCGTCTTCGAAGGCCATGACCGGGTTCAGGTCCATTTCCCTGATGGCCGGAAGGTCCGAGACCAGCTGGGACAGGCGCAGGATTATCTCTTCCAGGCGGTCGCGATCGACGCCTTTGCGGCCCCTGACGCCCTTGAGAAGCGGGGCGCCCTTTATCGATGCCAGCATTTCTTTGGCCTCGGCGGTGCTCAACGGGGTCAGATTGAAGACGACATCTTTTAGGACTTCGACGTGGATGCCACCCAGACCGAACATGATCAGGTGTCCCAGGCCCTCCTCGGCTTTGGCCCCTAAAATCACCTCAAGGCCGCCGGGCAGGAATTTCTGCACAAAGTAGCGCAGGCCGTCGGCCGCAAGTGTCGTCTGCATCCGGTCAACCGCCGCCCGCACGGCGTCGCCGTCGGCAAGGTTCAGCGCCACGGCGCCCATGTCGCTCTTGTGCACGACGGCCGCAGAATCGGCTTTGACCACCGCCGGAAAGCCGATGCGCTCGGCTGCCGCGACCGCTTCATCGGCGTTGGCAGCCACACGCCAGGCGGCGGTCGGAATGCCGTAGGCATCCAGAATTTCGTAGACCTCTTCTGCCGAGAGGTTCCGGCGACCGGCCTGTTTCGCCGTCGACAAGATGCTCAACCCCCTTTGGCGGTCGACATCGCTGAAGGTCTTCAGTTCGCCGGTTTCACGGGTGCGAATTGTGCGATAGCGGACCAGGGCCGCCATGGCCCGGGCCGCCTCACCGGGCAGGCTGAAGCAGGGGACCCCGCCATCCCGCAGAATTTTGACCACCTCGGTCCACTGCTGCCGGTCGGTCATCAAATTGCAGACCAGCGGTTTCCGCTGCAGTTGGCTGACCGCCACGATCTCCCGCGCGATGCTCTCGTTGTCCACGAAAAAAGGCGTGACGAAGTTGAGGAAAATGCAGTCGAAGGCATCGTCGGCCAACAGGGCATCCATGCACGCCCGGTAGTGGGCAGCCGTGCCGGTGGCCAGAACGTCGATCGGATTTCTGACCGAGGCTTCCGGGTAGAGCGTTGTCTTCAATTTCTCAATGGTCTTTTCAGAAAGTGGGGGCAGCTGACAGCCGGCACCGACGAACACGTCGGTGGCGATCACGGCCGGACCGCCGGTGTTGGTGATGATGCCGACACGGTTGCCCTGCGGAATCGGCTGGGTGGCAAAGGCGGCGGCGGCCTGGATCAGTTCCCCTTCGTCCGTGAAGGTGACCACGCCCGCTTTTTTGAATATCAGGTCGGTGGCCAGATCTTCTTTGGCCAGTCCGCCGGTGTGCGACGCGGCCGCCTTGGCGCCTTCCGCGGTACGGCCGGCCTTCATGGCCAGGATCGGTTTTCGGGCGGCGACCTCGCGGACGGTCTGCATGAAGTTGGCCGGATCTCTGAGCCCCTCGACGTAGGTGACGATGACGCGCGTCCCGTCGTCTTCCCCTAAATAACGGATGATTTCCGGGATGGTCACATCGCAGGCGTTGCCGTTGGAGGCATAAATACGGGTACCGACGCCCATGGCCGCGAACCCCTGGTGGATGACTTCGGCCACGCCGCCGCTCAGCGCGACAATGGAAATGAATCCCGGCTCGGGTTTGGTGAACGTAAAGTTGCAGTAGGCCCGGATCCGGGGGTCCGAATTGATGATTCCCTGGCAGTTGGGCCCCAGGATGCGGATGCCGTATTTGGCGGCCTGGGCGAGAAAATCCTTTTCTATGGCTTCTCCTTCGGGTCCGGTTTCCGAGAACCCGCCGGAATTGATGATGATGTTTTTAACGCCTTTCCTGCCGCAGTCCTCGACGGCCTGGGGCACGAACTTGGCCGGAATGACCATGTGAACCACATCGATATTGTCCGGACAGTCCGTAATCGACTTAAAGGCCTTGATCCCGCGGATTTCATCCGCCTTCGGGTTGATGGGATAGATCTCGCCCTTGAACCCGAAATCGATCAGGTTCTTGATCACCCGGTTGCCGATGGAGAGCTCTTTGCTCGAAGCGCCGATGACCGCGACTTTCTTGGGTCTGAATAAGGATTCCAGCATGGTTTTCACTCCTTCTATGCGCCTCTTTCTTCGAGTTGCTCGATAAACGCTTCGACATTGGTCTTGGTTTGTTCGTCCGAAACCAGTCGCATGTCGTTGAGGTCACCGTTGATGATCAGGCTCGGTATGCCGGTAATTTCTTCCATGCGCTGGGGCATGCCGTAACGGCAGTTGGAGTTGTTGGGACAGGTCTTGGCATCGTGATAGATGATTCCGTCCACCTTGAAAAAGGAGAGCATATCCTCGATGTATTTTTCCTTGGCCTCGTCGGCGCGCGTGATGAACAGTTCGGTGTAGGCCCGCGCCATGCTTCTGAACGGGTCGTCGGGATCGAAAGCACTAAATATCCAGCTGTTGCAATAGGTCGAGGCCAACACGCAGGTGTTCAGTTCGGCAAACATCTTCGAGTGGGTGCTGAGACGGCCCCAGACCGGCATGCCTTCCCAGTAGATCCGAAAGCGTTCACCCTCGACCGCGGCCTCGTGGTTGGCGATGCGTTCTTTCATTTCCGCCAGCAGGAGCTTGTAATACTCCACGGCCGCCTCGGTTCCGCGCAGCACAACCGCCGGTCCCATGTGGATGGTCCCGTCGTAGAACGTCAAGGGCGAGGGAAGAGTGGCGGCGGTGTCCAGGACTTCTTTCCACAGGTCCGAACACCGGCGCGACAGGCCCAGGACCCGTTTCAGGTCATCCATGTCGAACGTGTTGCCGGAGATTTCTTCCAACGGGGGGATCAGGGCCTCCATCTGCCTGGCGATCGAGTCGACGTGCTTTTCGGTAACCTCCCCGATGCCGCGATGGGTCTGGATGCCGAGCAGCGGAACCTTGAACTCCCTGGCATACCAGGCAAACCAGTCCTGCACGTCGCGGCACTGGTTGGTGTTGTAAACCAGCACATCGGGCCGGGGGACGGCTTCGATTCCCGGGTAGGCTCTGGAGAGCGGCGTGAAGCCCTTCAAATAGGCCCCCACGTCGGCGGTCAGGTAGGAACAAATCTCCGGCGAATACCCCACGGCGTTGGCCACCGGAATCATGTCCGTTGCCGCGCGTGTCGCACCGAGCATCGCCCCGTGGTTTTCGGGGAAGTGAATCAGGAAGCCCATGGACCGCAGGATTTCGGCCGGTCCCACGCTCGTGCACCAGGCGATCTTGCGGCTGCGGGTCTTCGATGCGTCGTTCAACTCGTAAAAATATTCGGCCATGATGCGGCCCATTTCCTTGGAAGCCTTGATCGGTTTGCGCAGGATCTTTTTCTCGTCAGCCATGTCGTGTTCCTTTCGATATCGGTTGGCCCGTTGGCCCGTTATGCCCGTTAGCCGGTTAACTTTGTTAAGTCAGTTAGGTCAGTTGAATCCGTTGAGACCGTTTTGCCGTTGCTGGCATCTCATCCTGTTGAATGAACCCATTACCTCAACCGGTTAACGGGCTCAACGGGCTAAACGGGCCAACGGGCTAAACGGGCTAAACCGCCCCTTCCATTGCGTACAGCGCCGCGCCGATGGCGCCGGTCAGCTGCGGGTGTTCCGGCACCAGAATTCTGCGGCCCAGAATCTCTTCTGTCATTTTGACCAGGTAGGGGTTGTGTTCGACCACCCCGCCGGTCATGACCACATTTTCGGTCAACGAATCCATTTCGAGGACGCGCTTGATGACCGAATAGAAGACTCCCTTGACGATGTCGGTCACCTGCTTGCCCCGCCGAATGTTTTCGAGCACTTCGGTGGCGGAAAACACCGTGCAGAAGCTGCCGAGTTTGACCATGTTTTCGGACTGACGGGCCAGGCCGTCCATTTCTTCCAAGGGGATGTCGAGCCGCGTCGACATTTCTTCCAGGAAGGCACCGGTTCCGGCAGCGCATTTGCGGTTCATCTTGAATCCGGTGCGGAGGCCCTTTTCATCGAGTTTGACGACTTTGTTGTCCTGACCGCCGATGTCGATGATGGTGATCGATTGCGGGAAGTACAGATAACAGCCCTTGGCATGGCAACCGATTTCGGTCCGGGAGTCATCGGCAAAGGGAACATTTTTCCGGCCGTAACCGGTCGACACCGCGCGCAGAATCGCTTCGGGTGCCGCGCCGGCCATTTTGAGCGCCGCTTCCAGGCAGGCATCGGCCGTGGCCGAAAAGTCAGTGCCGGATTTCTTGACGGCAAAGCCGATCAGGTTTCGCTCCAAGTCGAGGACGGCGACTTTCGTGCGCGACGAGCCCACGTCCACGCCCACGACCAGCTGTCGCGACGACTGCTGAGCCTGATGCATCAAAATTGCGATTCCAGTCCCTTTACCAGCGCCTGCAGGGTGATGTTGAAAGGGGTTTCAATGCCGGCTTGCTGCCCGTAAGCGACGAACTTGCCATTGATGAAGTCGACTTCCGTCCGGCGCCTGGCTTCGATGTCCATGAGCATCGAGGGTTTGTGAGCACCGGCCTTGCTCATATAGTCGATGGCGTGGGGATAAAAATTCCAGCCCAGTTCGATTTCGTTGGCCCGGGCGACCTTCACGCACTCTTTCACCAGGGAGTCGACGATCGGGAACACGATCGGGTCGGTCATCGCCTGGGCCATGGTCAGGCCGGTCACGGCACAGACCGGGTTCATGCAGGCGTTCAGGATGGCCTTGCGCCAGACCATCGAAATAATCTGATCGGTATGGGAAGTCGCCAGACCGCACCCGGTGAGCGCATCGGCAATGGCGCGTGCGGCCGGTGCGGACTGCGGGTCGAGTTCCTGCAGGTAGTGCGGCGGATGGTGGAACGGCATGCGCACGTGCCCTGGCGCCACCAGACCGCAACCGTAGTTGACGACGGCCCGCAGGACGGGTTGGTCTCCGAGGACATCGGCGAAAACCCTCTCGGTGTCGATCCCATTCTGCCAGCTGACCACGTACAGGCCCTCGCGATGGAACCCTTCGATGGCGGAGGCGATCAACGCATTGGCGTTGGCCTTTACGGTGATAAAGATCACATCCGGCGGATCTGCCCCCAGATCGTCGATGCTGGTGGTCACCCTCGAAACGGTCTGCTGCAGGTTTTCGGCCCCCTCGATGACGATGCCCGTTTTAATGGCCGGCTCGATCAACTCGGGGATGACATCGCACAGGGTGACATCATGCCCCTGACGGGCCAGAAAAGCCGCCACGATGCATCCCACAGGACCGGCACCCACCACGGCAAACTTTTGCGGGCGAAAAGCGTCTTTTTTGTCCATGAGTCCCTCCCTTCCCGTTAGGCCCGTTGGCCCGTTGGCCCGTTATGCCCGTTTAGCCCGTTGAGCCGGTTGAGTCAGTTAGGTCAGTTGAGTCCGTTATGACGGTTGTGACTGTTGAGCCGGTTTCGCCGGTGCTAATTGCCTTCTTGTCGACTGAACCCATCAACTCAACCGGCTAAACGGGCATAACGGGCCAACGGGCCAAACCGGCGGGCGGCAACGCCGGCCGCGCCGCCCTACCTGAGCTGTTTGGGTCTTTCGTCGACGACGCGCAGCGCCTTGCCCTCACTGCGGGCAATGGCTTTGGCTTCGACGAGTTCGACTTCGACGCCGATGCCCATATTGCCCTTTATGTGGGCACCAATTTTACCTTCGACCTCGAAACGTTTTTCACGACCGGCCTGGTAGATTTCCTTCTTTCCCTCCACCTGCACCACCAGCTGGTCCAGATATCCCTTCTTGCGAACGAGCAGGCGGTATTGGGGTTCGACTTCCTCGATATCGAGCAGCAGGGCCTCGATCTGGGAGGGAAAGACGTTCACACCGCTGATGATCAGCATGTCGTCGGTCCGTCCGAACACCTTGTCCATCTTGATAAACGTTCTTCCGCAGGCGCATTTTTCGCGGCGCAGTCGCGTGATGTCCTTGGTGCGATAGCGGATCATCGGCATGGCGCGGCGCTGCAGGGCGGTGAAGAGCAGTTCGCCTTTCTCCCCCAGCGGCACCGGCTCGAGAGTCTGCGGATCGACGATCTCGGCCAGAAAATGGTCTTCATTGATGTGCAGTCCGTCCTGGGCCTCGCAGTCGAAGGCCACCCCCGGCCCCCCCAGTTCCGTCAGGCCATATGCCTCGTGGGCTTTGATGCCCGTCCGCTCTTCGATCTCCTGGCGCATCTGAGCCGTCCAGGGCTCGGCTCCGAAGACTCCCACCCGCAGAGCGAGGGACCGAATGTCGACCTTGAGTTCCCTGGCTCTTTCGGCAATGGTCAGGGCGTAGGAGGGCGTGCAGCAGAGCACCGTCGTTCCGAAGTCCTTCATGATCGTGATTTGGCGCTCGGTCAGTCCGGAACTGGTCGGTACGACCGCACAGCCGATCGGCGCAGCACCTTGATGAAATCCGAGGCCGCCGGTAAACAGCCCATACCCGTAAGCGTTCTGAAGGATGTCTTCCTTGCGGACACCGGCGGCCCAAAGGTTTCTGGCCATGCACTCGCTCCACTGATCGAGGTCCTCGGCTGTGTAAGGTCCGGTGATCGGCTTGCCGGTCGTGCCCGAGGAGGCGTGCACCCGCACGACGTCTTTGAGAGGAACGGCGCAGAGACCGAAGGGGTAGTTGTCGCGCAGATCGGTTTTCTGCGTCATCGGCAGTTTGGCCGCAGCTTCGAGGCTGGTGATGTTCTCGGCCGTGACACCCATTTCGGCGAATTGTTTCCGGTAAAAGGGGATCCGCTCGGCTACCCAGCCGACAGTCTCCTTCAGCTTTTTCAGCTGAAATTTTTGACGTTCTTCCACCGGCATGCATTCAAAAGCATCGTTCCAGGGCATGGCGCTCCTCCTTCTTTACTGACGGCTGCCGGGGCGGGACTCCGCCACTCTACAACAGCCCTATGCGTGAATGTTGAATGAAAACCGATTCCATCGATTCGGCGACACTCTTATCCCAAAGGCCGGCTCAAGTCGCCTTCGCGGCGGCCGTGTAACCGAGTTCAAAGGCCTTTAGGTTGGAGGCCAGGAATGCCGGTTTGGTTTTGCGCTGCATGGCTTCCTTGACCTGTTCGGTTTCGAGCGGCAAAACCCCGGTCTGGATCAAGGCTCCCAGCAGAACCATGTTGACGGCCAGTGGGTTTCCGGCTTCATCGGCCAGTTTGGCCGCATTGAAGGCGATCAGTTTGGCCGTCTTGGCGCGGATCAGATTCTGCAACTGCTTCAAATCCGGATAGACCCCCTTGCCGATGTTGACGGTAAAGGGCATCAAGGGCGCCAAATTGGTGATGACCACGGTATCGGTGTTGCACTTGTTGAGGGCTCGCAGGGTTTCGGCCGGTTCGAACCCGACCAGGATATCGGCTTCGCCGTCGGCGATGATCGTGCTGCGGGCGTTGCCGAAAATGAGGGCCGATTCCACCACCCCGCCTCTTTGGGCCATTCCGTGTATTTCACTCATCTGCAGCGGGATGTCGGCCATCAGGGCCGCTTCTCCCAACACGCTCGAGGCCAAGAGATTGCCCTGTCCGCCGACGGCGACAATAATCAATCGAGTTGTCTTCATAAAAATTTTCCTTCGAAAAATTTTTCACCAAGCTTCATGCTGTGACTTTTTTCTCCTTGAGCGGCAGAATGGCGTTTTCCGGACAGATCTGGGCGCAGACGGCGCAGCCCGTGCAAAGGTTCGGGTCGATTTTGATCCGTTCGTTCCAGACGTAAAAGGCCGGGCAGGCCAGGTTGTCCATGCAGTCGCGGTGGTTCCGGCACTTGTCGGTCACCTCGAACGGTTTGCGCCGTGCCAGTTTGAGACTCTTGGCGTAGAGTGCGCAGGTTTCCTGGGAGATGATCACGGAGACGCCTTTGAAGTCGATGGCCGCCCGTATGGCCTCGATGCTCTTTTTGACCTTGTAGGGTTTGACGACCGTCACATGCGGAACCCCGATGGCCCGGACAATCGCTTCGATCGAGACCCGCCCGAAGCCATCCATATTGAGCTGCTGCATGTCGACGCCCGGGTGCGGCTGGTGGCCGGTCATGGCCGTGGTGCCGTTGTCCAGAACGACCAGGGTGAAGTTGTGGTTGTTGAACACCGCGTTGATCAAACCGGGAATGCCGGAATGGAAAAAGGTCGAATCGCCGATAAAGGCGATGACTTTTTTGTCCGTGACCTTCGAAAATCCTCCCGAAGTTCCTACCGATGAGCCCATGCAGATCAGAAAATCCGCCGCGGACAACGGCGGCAGAAGGCCGAGCGTATAGCAGCCGATATCGGTTGGATAAATGGTCTCCAAACCTTCGGCTGCCTTGCGGACTTCGTAGAACGTGGCGCGGTGGGAACATCCGGCGCACAGCGTCGGCGGCCGCTGGGGGATTTCCGGCAAATCGGAGAGATCGGGTACGGCCGGCGATTCGTGAGGTACACCGAAGAAGGCGGCCACCTTGGTCCTGACCTGAGCCGGGTTGTATTCGTAGAGCCGGGAGAACAGTTCGGGCGCCTTGCCGGCGATGGGCAGCGTCAACCCTCCTTCCTGGGCCAGAGCCTTGACGGCTTCCTCCAGATAGGGTTCGCCTTCCTCGACCACCAGGACCTTTTCGCATCGACCGAGAAAATCTTTGATCAGCTTCGGGGGCAGGGGATGAGAGAAGCCGACCCGCAGCACCCGCACCCGGGCTTCAATCTGAAGCTCCTCGACGGCGTCGCTGACATAGTTATAGCCGACGCCGCTGCAGATGATCCCCCAGCCGCCGTCGCCTTCGACGAAGTTGACGGTCGAAGATTCGGCCAGCTCCATTGCGTTGTCATAGTTCTTCAGCAGTTTGACGTGCAGTTTGCGGGAGACCGCCGGCACCGTCACCAGGTTCATCGGATCCTTGATGAAATCGCCTTTGGTGATCCGTTTTCTGATTTTACCCAGTTCTACGATGCCGCTGGAGTGATTGATGCGGGTGGTGGTCCGGAAGAGCACGGGCTCCTTCAGCTTTTCGGAGAGATCGAATGCGTAGGCCACCATCGCCTTGGCTTCCTGAACCGAAGAGGGCTCGAGCATCGGAAGTCCGGAGAGTTTGGCGTAATAGCGGTTGTCCTGCTCGTTCTGGCTGGAAAACATGAAGGGGTCGTCGGCCGTCAGCACCACCATGCCGCCTTTTACGCCCACATAGGCCAGGGTCATCAGCGCGTCGGCGGCAACGTTCAGGCCGACATGCTTCATGACACACATGGACCGTACGCCGGCGTTGGCGGCAGCGGCGGAGACCTCCATGGCGACCTTCTCGTTGGTGCTGTATTCAAAGTAGAGATCACTCTCGCGGGACATCTGGAAAAAGTTGAGGGAAAGCTCCGAGGAGGGGGTTCCGGGATAGGTGCTCGCGAAGGCGACGCCTGCCTCGATCGCCCCCCGGGCAATGGCTTCATTGCCGAGGAGCAGCATTTTTTCGCCGGGCTTGTCGGTCAGTAGTTTGTGCATGGTAAGTTCCTGGTAACTGGCATTAGGTGTTAGGTTTTAAGGTCACGGCAAAAATAAAATTAACCTATCAGCAGTGAAGGTCGATTTCACAAGTCAAGGTTCCAGTATGGGGCGCTGGTGGATTTTACGCTCGTGAACCATTTCGAAAACCGCATTGATCTCGGCCAGGGGAAACGTCTTGGCGAACGGACCGATCTTGACCTTGCCCGCCAGCACGAGGTCGAGCACCGGTTTGTAGTATTTCGGCTGACAGCCCCAGTTGCCGCGTGCGGTTGCGTGAAAAGCCATCAGATTCGAGAGCCGGATGTCGACCGTTTCCATCGTGAAACCGACCACGGCCAGCGATGCGCCGTAGGTCAGCAGGCCGAAGGCTGTTTTCTGCCCGGCCGCCGTTCCCGAGGTCTCGAAGATCTTCCATTCGGTGCGCCGCCGGCCCTGGTCTTTGACGAATTCGGAAACCGCTTTGCGCAGGTCTTTGAACGGCATTTCGCGGGCGTTGAAGGTCCGGTCGACGTAAGGCGCCATCGCCTCGAGCTTGGCCGCATCGACGTCGATCGCCACCACGGCGGCGCCGAAACTTTTTGCAATCTGGGCACCGAATCCACCGACACCGCCGACGCCGACGAAGATGGCGGTGTCTTCGGCCGAGAGTCCCGATTCGATCACGGCCTGGTAGGGGGTGGTGACCGCATCGGCGATGACCGACAGCTCGGCCAGCGAAACACCGGAACCGCCGCTGGGCATGCCGTCCGCGTCCACCGGCACCTCGCAGAGCTGGGCTGCCGGAACGAGGATATGGGAGGCGAAACCGCCTTGGATGTCGTTGCCGGGCATTTTCTGGGCGGCACAGATGTTTCCGAAACCACGGTTGCAGACGTCGCAGGTGCCGCAGGGCATGACGGCCGGCACGATAACCGCCTTACCGGCCCAGCGCTCGGCCCCCGGGCCGCAGGTTTCCACAATCCCGCTGATTTCATGCCCCAGGGTCAACGGCAGCGGCGATTTGGTCCGCACGCCGTCATAGTAAAACCCGAGATCGGTGTGGCAGACACCGCAGCCGACCACACGCAGCAGTACTTCTCCCGCACCCGGTTGCGGCAGCGGACTTTCGGCGCGCTGCAGCGGTTTTTGAGGGGCGACCATTTGCCAGGAT
>JBAVJU010000203.1:0-4202 GCA_049687935.1 Desulfobacterales bacterium
TACCTGACCTCCAGGGTGGCTGCAACAGCGTCCCAAATGATGTACTTGGCATTTTCGTCGCCATCTCGCGGTTGACCGACGCTGCCGACACAGACAACGGCCTGTTGGTTCGGCGAAAGGTCTACCCGACCCGGTCCGAGAGCGGTATTGGTCAGTGTGCGGCCGTCGTAGGTGATGAGGGTCAAGTCGTGGGTGTGGCCAATGAAACAGATTTTCTCGATCATCGATTTAATAATACGACGTCTTTCACCGGAGGGCACCTCGAAGTGATACGTCGTGACGGATTCCGGTGGAAAACCGTGGACAAAGCGGCAGCCGTGAGTTGTCAGAACGGCGGGAAAGTCGGCTATGGTCTGGAGCGCTTCGCCGGAGAGCATCTCGGCAGTCCGGACCAGGGATTTTCGGGCCGGAAGATTGAACCACTTCAGGCGCTCCGGCTCCAGCACGGCCTGCTCGTGGTTGCCGCGGGTCGAGGGAATGCCGCGCTGCCGGAGGGTCCGGATGACCCGCTCGGGTTCGGCGCCGTAGCCGATGCAGTCCCCGAGGCAGATAACGGCGTCGGGTCTGCTGGCGTCGATGTCGGCGAGGACCGCCGTGAGTGCATCCCAGTTGCCGTGAATGTCTGAAATGACAGCGAGTCGCATGCGTTTGAAGCCTGTCGGTCGGTACGATTGATGCGGTGACCGCTCGGAGCCTTACATGAGCCGAAAGTACCAGGATATCAGCTGCGGGCCGAAAAACACATAGGCGAGTGCGCCGATCGAGAGAAAAGGCCCGAAGGGAACGGCCAGTTTCATGTTCTGGCGCGTGGCCATCATGATGGCCAGACCCGACAGCGTGCCCACGGCGGAAGAAACGAAAATGGTGAAAAGAACCCCTTTCCAACCGATCAGGGCTCCGATCATGGCCAGCAGCTTGATGTCTCCGCCACCCATGCCTTCTTTACGGGTCAGCTGGTGGTAGACCAAGGCCACCAGGAACAGACTGCCGCCGCCGATGACAACCCCCAGAAGAGCGTCCAGCCAATTCATGGACGGAACCGCCATGGCGGCCAGAAAAAAGATGACAATACCGGGCAGTGAGATACGGTCGGGAATGATGCGGTAATCGATGTCGATGAAGGCGATCACGATCAGAACGCAAGCGAATGCAAAGTAGATCAAGGCTTCGATCGAAACACCAAACTTAAAAAACAAACCGAGCGCAACGGTCCCGGTGAGCAGTTCGATCAGGGGATAACGGATCGATATCGGAGAACGGCACTGACGGCATTTGCCACCCAGCCAGAGGTAACCGAGAAGCGGAATATTATCGTAATATCGGATGGCCGTTCCGCAGGTCGGGCACATGGAGCCGGGGTAAACGATCGATTTCGAAACCGGTATGCGGTAGATACAGACATTGAGAAAACTGCCCACGCACAAGCCGAAGACAACGACAATTACCCCCATCAGCACTACATTCATATGCAAAACGATCGCCTGACGATGACGATTGTCATCCGGCATTTTTATTATTTCGTCATGAGGTTAAAGCATAATGGGGATATCAAAAAAAATCAAGGTTGTTATTGCCAAAGAGAATATATACGTTATAATGCAAAGTTTATCAAAGCGGTCGAAATATCCGCCGCCTCACCGGCATCCGATGGCTTTAATCGCAGATCGGAAACAAGGAGTTGTTGATGGCAGAGACAGATAAAGACGATTTGATCAGCATCCTGGACGAAGAAGACGCATTGGCGGACATTCCGCTCTCTCTTCCGATGATGCCTGTGCGCGACATCGTTATTTTCACCGATATGTTGTTGCCGCTCTTTGTGGGACGCGAAAAGTCGGTCCGCGCGGTGGACGATGCCGTTGCCAAAGACGGTTTTCTGTTCCTTGTCACTCAGAAGGATCCCGCGACCGAAAATCCGACCCCGAACGACATCTACCGAACCGGCACCGTCGGCCGCATCCTGCGGATGCTCAAGCTGCCCGACGGTCGGGTCAAAACCCTGGTGCAGGGCATCGCCAAAGCCAAAATCGTGCGCTACATCGGTAAAAAACCGTACTACCGGGTCAAGGTGGCCTTGATTGAAGAGGCGCCGCTCAAAGAGGTCACCGTCGAGGTCGAGGCCCTGATGCGCAACGCGCGCGAGCAATCCGAAAAGATTCTGACCTTAAGGGGCGAGATGACCGGTGACGTGAGCACGGTCCTCGAGAGCATCGAGGACCCCGGAAAACTGGCGGATTTGGTGGCCACCAACCTCAAGCTGAAGATCGAAGAGTCCCAACAGTTGCTGGAGATATTCGACCCGGTGGAGCGGCTCAAAGCCGTCAACCGATTCCTGATGAAGGAACTCGAACTGTCGACCATGCAGGCCAAGATTCAGTCCGAGGTCAAGGATGAGATCTTCAAGAACCAGCGGGATTATTTCTTGCGCGAGCAGGTCCGAGCGATCCACAAAGAACTGGGAGAGCAGGATGAAAAGGTCCTGGAAATAGAGGATTACCGCAAAAAGATCAAGCGCGCCCGGATGTCCAAAGAGGCCGAAAAAGAAGCCCACAAGCAGCTGCGCCGTCTGGACCAGATGCATCCTGATTCGGCCGAATCGGCGGTGGTCCGAACTTACCTCGATTGGCTGGTGGAGATGCCCTGGAGCAAAACGACCCGCGACATCATCGACATAAAGGTCGCCAAGAAGGTCCTGGACCAAAATCACCACGGCCTGGACCGGATCAAGGAGCGCATTCTCGAGTATTTGAGCGTACGCCAGCTCAATCCGGATATGAAGGGACCGATACTGTGCTTTGTCGGTCCGCCCGGCGTCGGCAAGACCTCTCTGGGACAGGCCATTGCACACGCTCTCAAACGCAAGTTCGTGCGCATCTCCCTGGGCGGCATCCGGGACGAGGCCGAGATCCGCGGTCATCGCCGGACATACATCGGCGCATTGCCGGGCCGGATTTTGCAGGGACTCAAGCAGTGCGGCAGCCGCAATCCGGTTTTCATGATGGATGAAATCGACAAACTGGGCGCCGATTTTCGCGGAGACCCGTCTTCAGCCTTGCTCGAAGCACTCGATCCGGAACAAAACGGGGCTTTTAGCGATCATTATTTAAACATGCCTTTTGACCTCTCGCAGGTCATGTTCATTTTGACGGCCAATCTGACCGACACCATCCCGTCGGCCCTTCTGGACCGAATGGAGGTCATCAACCTTCCGGGATATACTCAAGAGGAAAAGCGGATCATCGCCCAGAAATACCTGAGTCCACGCCAGATGAAGCAAAACGGCCTGAAAAATCGCAATCTTGTCATCAGTCCCGCAACATTGGACCTGATCATATCGGAGTATACCGCAGAAGCCGGTGTCAGAAATCTGGAACGTGAAATCGGCTCGATCTGCCGCAAGGTGGCCCGCAAGATTGCCGAAGGCGAGAAGGGGCCTTTTTCGATCAGTCGCAACAATCTGCACAAGTATCTGGGTGTGGCGAAATATTACCCGGAAATGGATCAGGAGGAAGCCCAGATCGGACTGGCCACCGGACTGGCCTGGACCCAAGCCGGCGGAGAGGTGATGTACGTGGAAGCCTCGTTGATCCGGGGCAAGGGAGAACTCATCATCACCGGTCAACTCGGTGAGGTCATGCAGGAATCCGCACGTGCGGCGGTGAGCTACTCCCGTGCCAACATCCGCACTTACGGCGGAAAGGAAAACATTTTCGACAGCGTGGACACCCACATTCACGTACCGGCCGGCGCCATTCCCAAGGATGGGCCTTCGGCCGGGATTGCCATGGCGACCGCCCTGATCTCGGCCGCCACCGGTCGCCCGATCCGCAACGATGAGGCCATGACCGGTGAAATCACCTTGCGTGGCCGTGTCCTGCCGATTGGCGGGTTAAAGGAAAAGTCCCTGGGCGCCATCCGATCCGGGATCAAAACCATCATTATTCCATCTAAAAATACAAAAGATCTCGTTGAGATCCCCAAAACCATCCGGCGCAAAGTCAAGTACATTTCGGTGGAAAGGATGGATGAGGTGCTGTCCGTGGCTTTGGAAGCGGCGGGGCGGGGTTTGCGCAGCCGAAAAAAAGCGGGTTCCCCAGGCACGAGCAAGCCTCGCTGAGGCCGGCAGCACAAATATATCGGGATGTCATGAAAATTCTGGCTGTCGACACGGCCACCAGCGGCTGCAGCGTGGCGCTCACCGA
>JBAVJU010000204.1:0-10021 GCA_049687935.1 Desulfobacterales bacterium
ATCTCACGCAGCCAATCCAGTTGTTCAGGATACAGGGGGACTTGCCGATCGGCATGGCTCGACAAAGACCTGGCGCCCACATCGATCACCGCGAGCGGGGCCTTGATGTCGTGAACGAAGAGGCTGATGATGAGGTCTTTTTTCATTATGTGTTTAGATCGTTGTAAAGGCCCGGCATTAGGTCACATACAGAGATATTCTTAACTTGAACCATGGAGTAACGGAGTAAAGGGGGAATGCAAGAACAGGCAAACGCGCCCACCAGGCTCCAGTCCTCCATCACTCCTTTTCCCCATTATTCCAATTAAAATGGTTGCCAGCAGCCGTCCATTGTATAGACATGGCGGCTGCAAATTTCCACCAAGATCCTTTACACACCGGCTGTCTTTTTTTCGGCCGCCGCCCTGCTTTCAGATCGAACCATTTCAAATAAAATTATCGATATCAACTTGTTAGATGATTATCAACCGTTAAGGCAAGTGTCGCTTTAACTTGGCACGTGTTCTGCAGTTACCTCTAGTCAGACGTGCAGTCAAACAATTAAGGGGAGAGGAGAACCGAGATGTTCAAACGCATCTTAATGGCATTCAAATTCACCCATAATTGCAAAGCAGCGCTTGCGAAGGCCGCGCAAATGGCAAAAGACCAGAATTCCGAACTCTACGTTTATCATGCGCTCAACTACCGGCTGGCCACAATCGATCGGAACGATCCGCGAATCGTTGAAATGGTGAGGGAAGCGAACAAGAAATACGAAGAAGAAGTCAGGCCTCATGCGGGCGATATGCCGGTTCACACATTTGAATGCGCACCGGCTGATCCTGGGCTTGAAATCTGCAAAGTAGCCCGCCGGATCGGGGCCGACCTCATCTTAATGGGTTCCCACAACGAGTCGGAAAAACCGAATCTGTCGAGGGTGAATTACGTGGGCATGACCATCCTCGAAAAGGCGCCATGTCCGGTGATGCTCGTACCGGCCTGACAGGCTGTTGAAAAACTATTGCGCTTGACAATACTGCGTTAAAATCCTCCTCAAAATACTCATTTATCAATCATAAACTCCTCTTTTTCGTCGAATTTGGCTTGTCTTGCCGGAGCTCATGACGTTTTTCAACACCCTGCTAAATAGCAGCGCTTTTGAGTGTCGTTCTTCGATTCGCTACCGGCACACCGCAGGTTTTACGGCCCGCGCATCTTGCCGAATACGTAGAGGATAATCGTTGCCAGATGCCAGATGAGAAACGCGACGGATATCGCCAGAAAAGTTCCTATGGCCACCTGCATGAACAACGGTTGCGTATTGGTCCACAAACAAAAGGATTGCCACATATCAGCGCCCCTGAGCTTTATCGATTCTCAATTGCGGGTTCCAATTTCAGAAACGATCTGTTTCCACATCGACCATTCCCCGCCGTTTGGCCATGTTGTTTAGGCAATGTCAAAGTTAAATACCAAAATCGGGTAAAACAAATCAACAGCTGAATTCTGGACCGATAATCAAAATCATCTTTTTTGCCATACTGGATCGAGAAACAAAAAGAAATTGAAACGCTCAAACGAGTTTGTTATGGATATGATAATGCATCATATTTCTGGATCGGAAAAAAATCAGTGCCCTTAATGAAACAGTAAATGGGCACTCACTATTGTTTGCCGTGTTGGCTATACAATGATGGGATTTACAGAGGGGCCTGCCTCTCAGACCTCTCTTAATCATCTTTCATAGGAGGTGATACGATGGCGGAGAAAACATTTAAACAGGTTTGCGAATGCAAAAACTGCGGAAACGAGGCTGAAATGGTGGTCACGTGTTCATTGGAAGAACACCAGGTTGAGTCAGCCGAGCCGCACATTGTCGCACAGGGCGAGGGCAAAACTAAAGGTCACGCTGTTTGCAGCCACTGCGGCGGGGAGGCCGACATCTGGTTGGATATCTGAAATCCTCGGGGTGATCAAAGAACCGCCGCATGGACTCATCTGTAAAACGCCCTGAAAAGATCGCGCAGAATTATCTGCGCGATCTCTGTTT
Source organism: Desulfobacterales bacterium (assembly GCA_049687935.1). Lineage (GTDB taxonomy): Bacteria > Desulfobacterota > Desulfobacteria > Desulfobacterales > SG8-13 > JARFQH01. Next base: position 2,030 of record JBAVJU010000204.1, read on the forward strand.
TTGGTAAAAATCGCTCTTGCGCAATCGAATAGAGCCGTGTAATAGGCTACTTTCCGCCCAAAAAATAGTAATGAAGTTGCAGCGGATCGGCCACATGCTGGTGGTGACACTGGATTTCATCAAGGAATCGAACGATGACCTACGAAGAAAAGGTTTACCTCTATAAATCCAGACGGTATCTGATGCCGGTGCCGCCTATGGGCACTAAAAATTGGACAATGCGAGATTACATCAGGTTTATCGACCAACACGGCCGCTGGTGTCCCGGGAGCGACGCGAAAGCCTGCGGGTTGAATTCTGTGGGTAGCCAAAAATAGTCCATCCGCCGATGGTTGATTTCGACTCCGGGCAAAGACGCAGCAACCTGAGTGCCGGAGGCTTATTGGGGACGCGCCGGGGATCGACAGGAAGCGATAACGCCGCCGAGACCGAAAAATGCCATGTGAATGCGGCATATTAATGCTCGCTGTCGCATCGACTTCCAACAGGAACCTTGATGGCGATGATTGCGCCCAAAAAACTGCCGACCGTCGAACAGGTCGAAGCGATCATGGATGACTGGGGCAATTTTTCCGTCAGAGAATTTGCCGCCCGGTTTCAACTGGCAGGTGAGGTCATCGAAGCCACCATCGAATATCTCCGCCTTTTGAAAAGAACCTCCGATCCTAACACCATTCCGGTGATGGCCTGTTATCGCGATGACACCCTGGAATCGATCGTCAGATGTGCCGGGGCACGGCGCGGCTTTTTATGACGGGCGTCAACCGGATCGCCGAGGGTCTCGGACCCTTCCAAGGGGTGATCCGAGTGTCGAAAAGGGAGTCGGATCGAGGAGCACTGTGATGGCGGCCGCCACCAAGGGGAAATGGACCTTTCGCACTGCCGCGGTGTTGTTTGTTATCTCGGCGCTGACGGAGTTGGTGCCGCCGACCGCACCGGTGCCGCTTTTCGGCGCAATGCAAGGCGGACCGGTGGCACTGTTCTACCACCTGTTCTACGCCGGCCTCTATGTCGGCCTCGGAGTCGGCCTCTGGCAGGCAAAACCCTGGGGGTACACCCTGTTGCTCTTCACGACCGGCGTCTACACGCTGGACAGGCTGCAACTGCTCCTCTTTCGAGAAGCCGTTTTGGCTGATCTGATGCGCAAACCGGGTCCTCTCGGCGAGGTTCTCGCAGCCGTCGACAGCCACCTGCTGCTGACGGTTTTCACGGTCGCAACGCTGATGATCCTGCTGTGCTGGTGGGGTTTTGCCGTATACGCCTACCTGCGTAAGGATTACTTCAGCAAGGCCTAACTAGTTTCCGTCTATAAATGGCCCTTTTCAGCAATTTCGGCGTCAATCGGCGGAATCGTTTGTGCGGTGTACACGAGTACGCCTCCGCGCAATGCCGCTGATTTCCTTGAACTTGCAGAAAATGGCGACTTCTGGATCGAAAACTAATCAGTGCCCTTAATGAAACCGTGGATGGGCACTCACTAAGCCTTTGTTGGCAATTTCTCTGCATTCTGTAACCGCAACCGTCCAGTTTTCTATGAAATATTTTTCATACTGCCCTTCTCATCCACGATCATTATTCCCATAACCATCTGTAAAAACGGCAATTTATTTTAAAATGATCTTAGGCACAAATATTGCTTTATGATCCGTCAACATCGGCGCCTTATTAAAAAATAGAAAACACAAGCAGAATTTGCCCTCCCCTCATACTGCAGAAAGGACCGGAAGATGACTGTTATAAATGCGGCCGCCCTATTTGAAAAACGCAGAAACCGGCGCATCCCGTATTCGCGGTATGTCTTTTTTGCCACCCGCAGACAATTCTTCGAAGGCGAACTCAAGGATTACAGCAAACACGGCCTCTTCATAAAATCCCCCGTTCCGCTGCCCGTTGGAGAGATTATCACCGTCGCCCTGCCGTACTCGGAAACGGAAAAAGAAAAGCGCAAGGGCGCTGTGGTGTGGCGAAATATCGAGGGATTCGGCGTCGAACTCTTTAGAGACCCCGACAAGAGACTGTTGCGTAAAGACTTCTTGTAATCAATAAGTCAATTTAAGTGTGACAAGACATTAGGTAACCTATGCCCCTTCCGCTCGGCCATGCGGCCATCGGCCTGGCAACATATGAATTGAGCGCCGGCACCTCGGCCTTCCGCCGCTGGAAGCGCTTTGTGTTCATTGTCCTTCTGGCCAATCTGCCGGACATCGACGTTCTGATCGGCCTGTTTTTCAGGTGGGACGGCAACGCCTTTCATCGCGGCCCGACGCACAGCCTGATATTTGCCCTTTTCGGCGGCCTTTTGGCATATTATGCCGGCCGGTACTGGTTGAAAATCCCTAAGATCAGCTACCCGCAATCCGCTTTGCTGATTTTCTCGCATGTCATCGCCGATGCCGTGTTCACGGATGCACCGGTTTCCTTCTTCTGGCCCTTTGAATTGTACTGGTCTCCGGGCCACAGCGGTTGGACGGATGTCATCCACTCGATCATCTTCGACGGTTTCAGGGACGGCTGGATCGTTCTGGGCTGTGCCGCCGCCATCGTCTTGTCCCGATTGGTCCGCCGGTCACTCGAACCGACGCGCAGTCTTCCGCAAGTCATCAAGAAATAAAAAATTCAATTTATTGTGGACATTCGGTCGACTTGAATTTATAGCTTTTGTCATAAATATGTTCCGGTTGGAAGTAATATGGTCCAGTCCAAAATCCCCCCTGCCCCCTCTTTTTTAAATGGGGGAAAGCATGCACTCCGGCATTCTTTCTTGTCGTAAGAGCTGTGTTGAACCCGCTCTATGTCTTTACCAGTTCCCCTTTTGACAAAGGGTGACAGGGGAATTTTAAAAGAGCACCCATCGGAATAAACTTCTGACATTCGGTATAAGGACTGTTCGTTGCTTTTACCCGGTCCGCTGTCTCAACGGCTAAGGGGAGTTATAATGAGATTTTCGATTCGCTGGGCCCTGATCTTCGGTTTTCTGGCTCTCATCTGGGGGACCTCCCTGATCACGACCACCTCGATGTATCTCTCGTCCGAAAAGGTCTTGAAACAACATGCGCAGGATATCATGGAAAACATCGCCGACCTGGCGAAGGAACAGTCCCAGAATCATCTGGCGCACGCTCAGGCCGCGGCGGCGCTCACCCGTCGACTGCTGAACGCCCATGTCGTCGGCTTCGACGGAAATAGTGCCGACAAACTGGAACGCTACTTTCTGGATCAGTTGGCGATCTACCCGCATTTCGCCGGCATCTATCTCAGCAAACCCAACGGCGATTTTTACTACGTCAGCCGCAACAGTCAGCAGTCGGGCGCATCCTTTCGAACCAAAATCATTCTGAACGACAGTAGCGGCCGCACCACCCGGCTGCTGTGGCGCGACGCGGAGCTGAACCTTGTCGCCGACGAGCTCGATCCGCAAGACGACTTCGACCCGCGTGTCCGGCCCTGGTACAAGAGAGCTGACGAAGAGCGGCGAATTGTCTGGACCGATCCCTATATTTTTTTCACATCCCAGAAACCCGGCATCACCATTGCCGGTCCGACCTATGAGGTCACCGGGAATCTGCGGGGGATCATCGGGGTGGACATCGAAATCGACCAGCTCTCCACCTTTATCGGCAACCTGAAGATCGGCAAGAACGGCCGGGCTTTTATGATCAACGACAACGGTGATCTGGTCGCCTTCCCGGATTTGGAAAAGATCCGCAAGACCGGCGACGACCGCTCGAAAGGCTTTCGACTGGTCAAGATTCAGGAGCTCGACGATGTGCTGAGTCGCAAGGCTTTCGTGGCAATGCACCTGAAAACCGAAGCCGACGACCGTTATCATCTGCCGCAACCGCGGTTTGCGCGGTTCGAACACGATGGCCGACACTATCATGCCATGCTGACCCCCTTTTCCATCGCTCACTGGCCGTGGATTATCGGTGTTCACCTGCCCGAAGATGATTATCTGGGAGGCCTCAAAGAAAACCGGCGAAATATCATTCTATTAACCCTGGTCATTTCAGCCGTCGCCACCCTGATCGCCCTGCTCTTCGCCCGCAGCATCATCCGCCCGATCACCAACCTCGAGCAGGCGGCGCTGGCCATAAAAAACAACGACATGACGTCCGACTTCGACCTGCGCACAGGCTTCAAGGAAATCCGCGAAACGGCCACGGCTTTTTCCCTCATGAAAGACGCCGTTCGCAGCAGCCGGGAAAAATTTCAAGAGATATTTGAAAACATCCAAGATGTCTATTACGAGACCGATCTGGCCGGGACGCTGCTGGAAATCAGCCCGTCGATTGAAAGATTCGTGGGATACAAGCGGAAGGAGTTGATCGGCAAGGACGTGGGCCAATTCTACATCGACAAAAACAGCCGGAAGCGGTTTATCGAAGACCTGCTGCAAAACAAACGGGTCTTGGATTACGAAATCGTCCTGAGAAACGATCGGGATCAATCGGTTTACATTTCGCTGAACTCCGTCCTTAAGACCGATGAGAAAGGTCAGCCGCAGAAAATCATCGGCTCGATGCGCAACATCACCGACCGCAAGAAAACAGAAACGGAGCTTCAAAACTATCGCCTTCATCTGGAAGACCTGGTGAAGGCGCGCACGGCAGAATTGGAACGGGTCAACACCGAATTGCGCAGCGAGATCGAAACCCGGGTCATGGCCCAGAACGCGCTGGAACAGGAGGAAGAAAAATACCGCAACATTCTCGAGGGCATGGACGAGGGCTATTTTGAAACCGATTTACGCGGCAAATTCACCTTTTACAACAATGCGACCGCCCAAATCCTGGGGTGGTCGCGAAACGAGTTGGCGGGCATGAGCTTTCGAAAGTTCGTCAAACCGCAGGCCGCCCCTCGGGTCTTCAGGACCTTGGCCGATATCCAACGTACCGGAATTCGTCTCAGCGCCTTCGGGTTCGAAATCATTCGCAAGGACGGCAGGACGCGTTTCATCGAACTCTCCGCCCAACTAATACGCGGCGTCGACGGGTCGCCCTGCGGGTATCGCGGCATCGGACGCGACGTCACCGAGCGCTTGCAGGCCGAAAGGGAAAGAAAACGGCTCGCGCAGCATCTGCAGCAGTCCCAACGACTGGAAGCCCTCGGAAAATTGGCCGGCGGCATCGCGCACGACTTCAACAACCTGCTCATGGGCATTCAGGGCAATGCGAGCCTGATGCAGACGACACTGGATGTGACCCACCCGCTTTACGAGAACATCAGAAGCATCGAGCGCTGCGTTCAAAGCGGCGCCAACCTGACCCGTCAGTTGTTGGGATACGCGCGGGGCGGTAAATACATTGTCAAACCAACCAGCCCGAACGAGATCGTCCAGAAGGCCGCCGACTTGTTCGAGCGCACTAAAAAGGAAATTCGAGTCGTCCAGGACTACCATGAGGACATATGGACCGTGGCGGTGGACCGGAACCAAATCGAGCAGGTGCTGGTAAATCTGTATCTCAACGCATGGCAGGCCATGAAACCGGGCGGTACGCTCTATCTGAAAACCGAAAACGTGGATCTCGACCAACGGTTCACCCGGCCTTTCAATGTGAAACCCGGCCGTTATGTGAAGATCGTGGTGAGGGATACCGGTTCCGGCATGGCGTCGGATGTTCAAAAACGCGCATTCGAGCCGTTTTTTACCACCAAGCCGATGGGCGGCGGAACCGGCCTTGGACTGGCGTCTGCGTTTGGAATCATCAAAAATCACGACGGCATCATCGATTTCACCAGTCAAGCGGGAAAAGGCACGACGTTCTTTATTTATCTGCCGGCCACGGATCAAAGGAGCGTGCCCGAAACCGAGACGCTCGAAGGACTCCAAAAGGGGACCGAGACAATCCTGGTGGTCGACGACGAAGAGTATATCCTGAAAGCCTGCCGGGCCATGCTCACCGACCTGGGCTACGCGGTCTTGACAGCGCGCGGCGGCGAAGAGGCGACGGCTATCTTTCGCGAGCTCGACGCGCAGATCGACCTTGTGATCCTCGACATGATCATGCCCGAGATGGACGGTCGTGAGACCTTCGAGCGGTTGAAACAGGTCGATCCAGCTGTCAAGGTCTTGATCTCGAGCGGTTACAGCATCGACGAGATCGCTTCCGACATGCTCGTCTTGGGATGTGATGACTTCATTCAAAAGCCGTTCGACATGTATCAGGTATCAAAAATGATCAGAAACGTATTGGACGGCAATTCAACCGCCGCATCGTAAATCGATGATATCCACTAACTGACAAAACTGATTTAACCGACTCAACTGGCACAACCGCAGTGTAGAACATTTTTGTTTTTTCATATCTATTTTTATACATTTTTGTAAGGTCTAAATTTGTTAAGTTTTAAATTTTATTTATAGTTTCAAATAGATAAAAATTTTTATATTCTGGCACGCCAGTTGCTTTGCAAAACGATACGGCTGGATCGATGGGTCAAGCAATATCCGACATGAGGAAAAGGCGTGATGAAAGAACTTCTCATAACCAATTTTTGCATTCCGGGAATAATGTCGTACTGCACGGCTGGAAATAAGTGGGAGGACCAGAAGCATTGCAAATTCTCGCGCAAGGCATCGGTGGCCAACCGCTGCATGTACTTTCGCGAGTCTTTAGGTGGTCACTGCGACTGCGTCGACGCCCAAAAGGATATCCAAGGCTTTTGACGGCCTGTTTCAGCCATTAAACGATACGTCGTGTTCATCAACGGTTTCATTTAAAGGACGGAAACAACCGGCCGTAAGCCGCACCGGGAGATCACCGCCGGCCATTGCCGCCGGCGAAACCCGGTTGCCTTCCGAACGTATAGTGTTGTCGAGCGGAGCCGGTGCGATACACTCCCTTCCGGGAAGACCGATAGCCCGGCCGCGGACCGAGGGAGCCGTGACCGGAGTGAGACGGTTGCCTCCCTAACGCGTGTGATTTAAACCCGGTGGGGGGGTTAACCTGTTCTTTGTATCCCGGTCTGCCGTAACCATGACGAGGGCCAAGCTTGCGATGCCTCTTGTATCCGTAAGGGGGGTAGCCGTAAGGATACGGCCAATACACATAGCCGCTCCAGAATCGAACCGTATTGGATGCCTCCCCTGCTTCAGTGGCGGCACCGCCGGATTCAAACGAAGGTGCTTCTGGCAGTTCCTCAAGCCGGTCTTTCAGCTCGCCGACCTGCTCACGAAGGGCTTCGATCTCCTCAGCAGCCGCCTGCAATTTCTCGGATTCCAATGCCCGGTCCGCGCCGCCGGCTTGGTCGGTTTCAGCCTCGGGAAGCGCCGTGTCTTCGTCTGCCTCCGATGTCTCCATAAAGACCTCGGCTTTCTCGGGCGGCGAGTAGTTCGTGAAATTTTTCACCCCGTTCTCATCCGTCCAGAAATAAATATCGGCCGACGCGATCGGGACTGTGACACCCGCCATGACAATCATCCCTATCAATAGTATGGAGCGCATCTTTACCCCGCGTATGAGACGGTTTACAAAAGATCGTAAAGGCTCGCTTTCCGATACGGAAACCCGCTATCCGCCAAAATAATGCCCCATCCTCTCCCGCCACAACTTTTCATTGACGACGTTCACGTCGCCGCAGTCGTCACGGGTGGCCAGGATCGTACCGAAGTCTTCCGCCGCCATGTGGCCGCAGGCATCGCCCGACCACTCCTTGAAGTCCGGACGGACGGCAATGAAGGCCTGCAATCGCTCCGCATCCACCGGGACGCGGCACCCCAAATCCGGAATCACGATAGTGTCACCCTGCTCTTTTTTGTTGTGAACGAAGTAGGCAATCACGAAAACCTCCTTAATTTTTTTGGTCAGCCCCTGGTTGTGCCAGGGGGTGACTCAATAAATTAATGATAAGGAGCATGGTACTCTTATAAGAATGACGCCGCAGAATGTCAAAATAAAGAAAGGACTGCCGACTGTCAAATAACCACCAAGACGTGCACTTCCCGCGGCCCGTGAGCGCCAGTCACCGGTACGCTCTCGATGTCCCGGGTGG
>JBAVJU010000205.1:0-1909 GCA_049687935.1 Desulfobacterales bacterium
CTGGACAATGCGATCCGGTTTCCGGGACTCACCAACGCCTGGACCATGCCCATCAAGGCCCGGATCGACATGCTCTCGACCGGGATAAAGACCCCGGTGGGCATCAAGCTGATGGGTGAGAATCTGCAGATCTTGAGCGATCTCGGGGAGCAGATCGAGGCAATCGTCCGGGAGGTCCCCGGCACTGCCAGCGTCTACTCGGAACGGGTGACCGGCGGCAATTTCCTCGATTTCACGATCAAGCGGGAGGAAGCCGCCCGCTATGGCCTCACGGTGGATGATGTTCAATCCATCATCGTATCCGCCATCGGCGGCATGAACATAACAACAACCGTAGAGGGATTGGAGCGCTACCCCGTCAATCTTCGCTACGGATCGGAGTTGCGGGACACGCCCGAGAAGCTCCGGCGGATCCTGGTGCCCACCCCCACCGGTGCCCAGATCCCCATCACCCAGGTGGCGGACATCCGGATCCTAAAGGGCGCACCGGCAATAAAGAGTGAAAACGCCCGCAAGAACGCCTGGATCTACATCGATATCAGCGGCATCGACGTAGGCACCTACGTGAAGAACGCACAGCAGACGGTGCGCGAGAAGGTCAATATGCCCCCCGGCTACAGCCTCGTCTGGAGCGGGCAGTACGAGTACATGGTTCGGGCTCAACAGCGTCTGGCGGTGGTGGTGCCCATGACCCTTGTCATCATCTTTCTGCTGCTCTATTTCAACTTCAAGAACATCACCGAGAGCCTCATCGTGATGTTGAGCGTTCCCTTCTCGCTGACCGGCGGAATTTGGTTCATGTACCTTTTGGGCTACAACATGAGCGTGGCCGTGGGGGTGGGATTCATCGCCCTGGCCGGCGTAGCGGCGGAGACCGGAGTGGTGATGCTGATCTACCTCGACATCTCCTATCGAAAGTTCAAACTTAAATATGGAGAAGAATTCAACCGCCGCCATCTCAATTTAGCGATCGAAGAAGGGGCGGCGCTGCGGGTTCGCCCCAAGATGATGACCGTGGTGGCCACTATGGCCGGTTTGATGCCGATCATGTGGAGTCACGGAACGGGCTCGGAGGTGATGAAACGCATCGCCGCACCCATGGTGGGCGGGATGGTGAGTGCGACCGTTTTGACCCTGATCGTGGTCCCGGCCATCTACGGCCTGTGGAAGGGCTGGAAACTGCCCAAGAACTGAAAGCCAAATTGCCGGCGCCAATCTGTGGCGTCAGGTCAACTCGATACAAAGGAGAACTGAAATGAAGCGAACGATTGGAATCGTCGTGATGGGAATACTGCTGGCAGCGACCCCGATGGCAATTGCCATGCAGGGCCATAACAGCAGCGGCAGCGGGCAAACCGACAGCGTCACCGCAGGGCAAAAATCCGGCGGGCACGGCGATGCCCCCCACAAAAACCCCGGCATCTTTAAGCAGGAGGCGGTCTCCGAGGGCGTCCGCGCCGAGTTCCAGGTGATGACCCTCGAAAGCATGAACATGAAGGACCCGGCCGGCAACACCCATCACATCATGGTGAAGCTGTTTTCTGAAAGTTCCGATGAGCAGTTGAAAGGCGCGGTCGGAAAAGTTAAAATCATCAGCCCCTCAAAAAAAGAAACCGTTTCCGAACTCAAGGATTTTAGAGGCATCTTTGCGGCAAACTTCAAGGTTGACGAGCCGGGCGACTACGGTGTCATCTGCCTGCTCAAGGTCAACGACAAGAAGCCTCTTTACAAGTTCTGGTACCCCCACACGAACTAATTTCTTACGGGGCAGCAACTACCCGTCGGTCAGCCAGGCGCCGTGCGAATGGGTAGAAGTATTTTGGGGTATACTGATAATCCTGGATCGTGGCCTTGAGTCCGGCTTTTCGACAAGCTGCTTGAGACCCAAAAAATGATCTTAACTCTGAAC
>JBAVJU010000206.1:0-8388 GCA_049687935.1 Desulfobacterales bacterium
AGAGTTACCATCGCTTTGGCGACCAGTCTCTCCTCCCCGTCGGGCACAGAAAACACCTCCGATTCCGAAACCATTATTTTTTTGCCCGCATGCACCACCCGCGACCGGCACAAGAGGGAGTCTCCCAGGGCAGGCTTGAAATAGTTGATCTTGAACTCGATGGTCAGGATGCGCTCCTTTTCAGAGACCAGTGTGAAGGCCGCATAACCGGCCGTGTGGTCTGCCATGGTGGCCATGACACCGGCATGAACGAAGCCGTCCTGCTGCCGGTGCATATCGCCGACGGCCAGTCGTGCTTCGAATACACCACGGTTTACCCGTTCGACTTCGAACCCGCAAAATGCCGGAAACCCTTGGAGATAATCTTTTTTCAGAAACGCAAACCATTCGTTCGCCATACATCATCCCTCTCTAAAGACACCCGGCAGATGATTCATTTATCCGTGCCGTCTGAATCGGTCCGTCCGCGGCGCCCCTCAGACTGAACGTTCCATCATTTATGCTGGTACTCAAGAATCATTAATAACTCCACCCGGTCCCGTCAATAGCCAATGCTTAACACTCATGACCCTGAGCCGCCACGGTGCATGAAAATGACGCGCCGTAGACCGGATGAGCGGTTGAGAACAGCGGCTGACGGTCTGAGCCGTCTTAGACCGGGCCCAAAGCTGAAACCATATGCAAGGCACAACCTTGGTGACAACCCCGAACCCCTTGTTTGAGGACGGTCCTGATCAGGGCTTAGGCCCCGTAGGCGGCGAGTTTCAGCCGTCTTTTGCAACCGTTCATCCGGGCGGAGGCGCCTACCTTTTTCCGAATTACATTCTATTTTCGAACTGAAAGGGACCAGCGGTCTTTTTAGAGGCCTTCCGGGAACCGTCTCGAAAGATCGGCATTGGCAAATGGGCCGGCCGTGTGACAATTGCTGAACGGGAAGCTGTTAAACGGATCTGCGGTCTGCTGGAGTGGGGCGATGACGGCTGGGATCAATCGGCCATCAAAGGAAATATTTTAAATCCATGAATCCTTTTCATCGAAGCGAGCAGGACCAGTTCCGCGGGACTAAGGGCTATCGAAAAAATTAGTTGGTGATTTTGGTCATTGAGGCACCCGGCCGGCAAGGCGTAAAATCGCAGGAATATCTGGACATTCCGAAATTTTGCACCGGCAGCCGGACGGGATGCATCGGCGTCCAAAATGGTAAGTTATTTTTGAGTGGGCCCTAAGGTGCGGCGAAAATCCGGGGCGCACGCCAAGCGCCCCGGTGATGTCCTCCGTCAAGGTCCGGTTTTTTTAGACGGATTAGTGATCGTATTGACTGGCGTACTTTGCGTCGTTGTAAAGGCTGTCACCGTAAAGGTCTCTGCCGTAAGCGCGAATGATGTTCTGCCCCTCCTCTGAAGCCACGAACGCGATGAATTTCGCGGCCGAGGGCTGCGCGGTCGTGGCGCCCGGCGGTTGGCAGAGGCCGTGATAGGTGTTGATCAGCATCGGGTCGCCCCGGAAGAGAATCTTCAGGTTGGGGAGTTCTTTGTTAGCGGCCACCCAGGTACTGCTGTCGGTCATGAAATATCCCCTGTCCGCGTCGGCCTTCTTCAAGGTGGCCATCATGAAATCGTTGGTCACGATGTACCAGTCACCCGCCGGCGTGATGCCGGCCTTTTGCCAGACCGCCATCTCCTTTTTGTGGGTGCCGGAATTGTCACCGCGGGAAAGGAATTTCGCCCCGGATGACGCGATTTTCCGATAGGCCTCGGCTGCAGAGCCGGCCGTGGCGATACCGGCGGGATCCTGTGCCGGTCCGACAATATAAAATTCGTTCGACCCGATCAGGGACCTGTCAATCGCCCAGCCTTCCGCCACGGCTTTTTTCTCTGCTGCGGGCGCGTGAACGAGCACGAGATCGACCTTCTTTTCCTTGAGCATTTTGAGAGATTCACCGGATCCGGCCTTGACCCAACACAGGCTGGTCCCATTAAGCCGGTTGAATTCCTTTGCCAGGGCTTCGACCAAACCCAGTTCTCCCGGGCTGCCGGTTGCCAGGGAGAACCGGAGCGTTCCGGCTCCGTATACGGCCGTGCACTCATCCCCGGCGAAGCCGATTCCGGTCGCGATGAGCAGGACCGAAAGTAGTGATAGCCAACGAAGCGTCTGTTTCGGGAAAATCATTTGTCTCTCTCCTTTGTTGTCGATTGCATTTTAGAACCTTGAGGATCGCTTGAAAATAACCCTTCATTTTAGACGCCGGTGCAACCCGTCTAACTGAGTTGTAAAATTATGAGGCTACTTTTCGACTTGTGTGAGCGTCAATAGGATTATAAGTGATGACGCATGACGCCGAATATGAACCTATAATGACAGCTATGACGCCGGTTTTTCCGGTTTTAGCCTATTTTTCAGCGTGCTTTCATTCTATTGATAGAGCCGGCGGTGGCGTGGATGATGCAGGTACCGCTGTTTAAGAAAGAATAATAGTTGAACAGAAGAATAATATTGAATTTTATATCCGCTTTCTTGATTATCGGACTGTTGACATTGCATTTTGGGCTTGACGGATCGTTCGCTTTCTACAAGAAAGGAGTGTATGAGTCCCATATATTTTGATTACTACGAATCGCCCATCGGTCTGATCGAAATCGCGGGAACATCGGCAGCCGTTATTGCGTTGAATTTCGTGGCGGAACGGTGTCGGGAAGTCGCTTCCCATTCGCTGGTCGCTGAAGCCGTTCGACAGTTGGACGAGTATTTTGACGGCAAGCGCCGCGACTTCAATGTTGAAATGGCGTTTGAAGGAACCGATTTCCAGCAGCAGGTCTGGCGGCAATTGCGGACAGTGCCTTATGGCTGCGTTGCATCCTACCAGGACATTGCCAGAGGCGTGGGACGACCGGCCGCCGTCAGAGCCGTCGGCGCCGCCAACGGCCGCAACCCGATCGCCATCATGGTTCCCTGTCACCGCATCATCGGCAAAAACGGCAAGTTGGTCGGATACGGCAGCGGACTGTGGCGCAAAGAATGGCTGCTTAAACACGAAGGCTATCCCTTACCCGAGGTCTGCCGCTGAAAACCGATCGCAACGGTTCGAGGTAGAGGGGGGTGGCGGGATTTTCCATTCGGGCAAGCGGGCGAAAAACAAGCTCCCGGTCCAGGGAACCGCCTTCACCCGGTACCTGGTAGCGGCCACCAAAAAAGAAAGGACGATCGCTTCCATGCAGTATCAACTCATTTTACAGTTTCAGGGTCGTGGTATCGATGATTTCGAGGACTTGATACATCTGGAAGATACCCTTATCGCCTTTCTGGATGAGCGTCATTTAGTGGAAAGCCATGATTTCGGTGACGATACGATGAATATATTTATCCGTACCGACTCGCCGGAATCCGCTTTCGATAAAATAAGGGAGTTGCTGCACCACTCTCTGCTCGACAAAACAAAGGCCGCTTGGCGTCGAGCGGGCGAAAACGACTTCACTGTCATATGGCCTGAAAAATATGAAGGCCGCTTTGAACTATAATATGATTTGCCCTAAATGCCAGACCGCGTTGAGGTTGCACGACAACTTTTGTCCGCACTGCGGTGTCGACCTGCACGGACGGCAGTCGCGCAGGATTCCTCTCACCGCGGTCCTCATCGGTCTTTTGATTCTGTCCGGTGCCGCTTTTTATCTGTACCGCATCCTTTCATCCCCCGTCTCCCGTGAAATCGCTTTTCAGATCGGCACCAACCCCCTTCCAGCCGTCTCTAAAAACCGTGCCGCAGTGCCGCCAAGCGGCCAGGGAGCTTATTCGACGACAGGTGCCCTGCTAAAACTGCCGGTCGGGACGGTGACGATCCAGGACATTGCCGGTGCCTCTGTCACACAGATTCCGGCGGCTATCGTCGGCAGGGGCTGGGTGGCACTGCCGGCAGAGGCTTGTCTCGGCGGATATTCGTGGCAGTACCACAGCGAAAACGGTGATATTCTGGAGATCGCCGGCGGCATCATCGGTGAAAATGACGCCGTGGGCATCTGGCAACTGCAGTCGGACTATCTCGTCACCGGACCGCAGCTTGCGCCGTGGAATGTTTCAAAATCCCTGCAATGGACCTCGATTGTGTCCGACAAAAAAATGACCCCCGTATTACCGTTAGAAGCCGTCGATGAGCGATACGTGACAAGGATCGTTTTGTCGGAAATACCGATCGAGCCGGGTGTTTTAATCCAGGATGACCACGTAGTGGGGTGGACTTTCGGCGGTTCGACGGCCGCCGGTTATCTGTGGCGCGGTCTCGACGGAGAAAATCTGGTGTACGACATCAGTGTTTACGATTACTACCGGTCGACCTTCGAAAACAGCCGTGAGGAACAAATCATTCTGGCCTTGGCCCAAGAGGATGCCGCCGCCTCCGATCAACTCCGGGCTCTGGCCGGGGCTTTCCTTTCAAGCCCGGTAGCCGGCGGCGCAAAAGCCTTTCCGCATCTTCAGCCCGCAGCGATCATTCCCAGGATGCAGACCCTTATCGACCGTCTCCGGCAGAACGGTCAGGCCATAGAGGCGGCCGACGCTTTTGACGACCGGATCCTGACTTCGGCCGGAAATGTGGCGCTCGCAATCGATGTGGTGGGGGCCATTCAGGAAGGCTACGGTTTCGGTGCTGCCGTCGATTTGATTGAAAATGTGCAGGCCGATCCGGCCGCGTTTGGCGGAACGCGTCCGGCCGAACTGGACGAAACGCTCCGAAGACTGTATCAGCAGTGGCTGACCGCATTGATTCAAAGCGGCGATTTTCAAACCGCACGGCGGGTCTACGGACGTGCCGAAGCCGGTTTTGCGCGCGACCCGCGCATTCACCTGCTGGGTGTGGAATTGGCGTTGGCGCTGTCGGGCTGGCTGGCCGCCGAGCGGCTGCTGTCCATGCAAACCTATCCCGCCGAACTTGCCAACCAGGTAAAAGTTTTACAGAATGAGATTGCGGCTTTGAAAAGCGAGGCGGGAAAGATCGTTATCCGTTTCACGCCCGGTTCCAAACAAATCCCCGTGACAGCGGTTTTGAGCCGTGACGTTGAACAGAGTTTTGTGGTCGATACCGGTGCATCGATGGTCACCATACCCCGTTCAACCGCTCAGAAATTGGGTCTGATGAGCAGCCGGAACACCATGCGGCGGCAAATCTACACAGCCGGCGGCACCGTTCAGGCCGAGGCGGTGGTGCTGCCGTCTATTGAACTGGACGGCTGGCAGCTCGACAACATCGACGCTCTTGTCCTCGACCTGCCGAACCAACCGGGTGTGGGTCTTCTGGGATTAAATTACCTGCGCCGCTTTCGTATGGACCTGAACTCGGAGCGGGGCGTCTTGACGCTGGCACCGCGCTGATCCCGCCTTACGTCTCATCCGCCTGTCCGACCGGCGTTGGACCGATTGTCGGTACATGTCTGCGCTCGCGGTCATGAGATGTAAGGCTTAACGGGCGGCTTTCAATACCCTGAAACTGAAAAGAGAAGGAGGACAACCGATGCCAGAATTGGCGTACCTGAATGGTGAAATTCTGCCGATCGACAAGGCGCAGGTCCCCATCGAGGACCGGGGTTATCAATTCGGCGACGCGGTCTACGAGTTCATCGCCAGCAACAACGGTCGCCTCTTTTACCTCGAAGAGCACCTGGACCGTCTCGAACGTTCCCTGAATGGACTCTTTTTCCCATCGGTACCCCGTGAAGCCATTCGGAAAGCGGTGCTGACGTTGTTTGAAAAAGCGGAAATTCAACGCGCCGGCATCTACATTCAGATCTCGCGGGGCGTATCTCCCCGCAACCACGCATTTCCGGATGGTGTCCGCCCGCAAATCGTGATGACCATCCGCGAAGTCGAGGAAAAACCGCCGGAGTTGAGAAAAAACGGTGCTACAGCGATCACTTTGGAGGATTTTCGTTGGGGGCGCTGCGATCTGAAAACCGTGCAACTGCTGCCGAACGTTCTGGCCAAGCAGAAAGCGCTGGCTGCCGGTGCCTTTGATGCCATATTCGTCTCATCGGAAGGGGTGGTTCGCGAAGCCACCAGCTCCAATATCTGCATCGTCGCCGACGGCACGGTGATAACGCACCCACTGACACCGCAGATCCTGCCCGGTATCACCCGGATGGTGGTTATCGATTTATGCCGGGAGCTGAACATTCCGGTTTCGGAGCGCTTTTTCAAAACCGACGCACTTTACGGTGCCGAAGAGTCATTTTTAACCGGCACCGTTACGGAGGTGCTGCCGATTGTGACGATAGACCGCCACCGCATCGGCGACGGCCAGGTTGGACCGGTCACCGCAAAGCTCTATGAAACCCTGCGGCAGCGCTCCCTTGCCTGACGCCGCCGGTGTGTGCACAGACGTCACACGAACCGCTGCCGGGGCTTAAAAGCAGGTCAACCCCTCAAGATTCTTTGGACACCAACGTCCGCCAAAGACAGGCATAAAAGTGGAAACTCGCCAGGATCAGTGCGCCGCCGACGGCGAAATAGACTATTGCAAGGTAGGCCTTCGGGATCTGAGAGTGACGCAGCACAAGACCGAGTCCGATCATCAAGCCGATGATCAGGTAGCTTTTCCAGGCCTGAAAGGCAAACAGACAGCCTTTGGCCGGAAAACGACTGAGGCGTTCGATGTTTTTTTCCGCAATTCCGGAAAAACTGTAGCGATAGGCAATAAGAGCCAGCAACACACCGGCCAAACCGAAGGATACCGCCCGCGGGCCGGGCAGAAGGCTCACCCACCTGTAACCCAACCGGCAAAGCTCCAGTCCCACCGTGGTCCACAACAATCCGGCCATGGCCATGAGGCTGTATTTGGGCACAGCCGGTTTAAATCTTGCCAGTTCCATCGGAACTCCTTGACTGGATATCACCGGGTGGGGCGTCGGCATAACCGATATTTTTCGTTATCGAACGGTAGGTCGCGCCCGACCTCTTGAGGCAACCGACGCGACAAATGACTATAAAAGAATCCGGTTCCCAATTCCTTCCCGCTCCCGTGTGTGGATATTAACGACTAGAAGAGCGCCACGTCAAGCCGCATCATTGCGCGGATACGAATTTATCAGGTGGCAAATGAAGAAAATCCATCGACTGAAATCGTCCTTCGAGAGTCAAATGACAGCCCTGCTGGCGGCTTTGACTCTTTTTTCAGGTTTTGCCGGTTGCGATACCTATGGCAAACTTCAGCGTGACCCGAATCTCACCAAGGCATTCCAAAACAATCAGGTGGATGACGGGTATATTTATTACTATTTAGGCCGCGACAATATGCCGTACGCCATTGCCGGGATCGACCATCGATACACCCTTGAGTCCAAATTCTGGCAACCGGTGGAACCAAAGACCGAAAAGTTCAAAAAGATGATCTATTGGATCTGGACGGATCACAATTATACGCCGTATGGCGCCTATTTAATGGGACCGGGCGGTGAAAAGGTAGGAATTTTTTATTCCAGCATCGATCGGGTGGTCATTAATTTCGACAAAACCCACAAAACGATTTCGCTCATTCCGGACACTCCCTATTTGCGGGGCGGTCCCTAAGAACCGATAGAAGCGTCCGGTCTGTTTTAATGAGGTGCAAGGCTCTTTTTTTCTTTTGCCCTCGATTCTGCTGCAGGTCTATCCACCCCTGTTTTCATCTGGCCCGATTTCGACATCTTCGAAATCGGGCATTTCATTTTCGCGGTTTATGACAGTTAGGTAGGCATAGGCGACAACGAGACAAACGGCGACCATAATTATAAAAAAAATGAATATAAAATTTAACATGTTAAATCTCCTTGTATGATTTATTAGATGAAACCTTTTCCGGGGAGCCGGTGTTAACCAGATGTTTTGAAATCGTGTAAAGAAGCGACTCGTAAGGAAACGGTTTCTCGATCACGTCATCAATACCGTATTTGAATACCTTCGACATGGGATCGACGTCACCGTAGGCGGCCACCATGATTTTTATCGACTCGGGGCAATACCGATTCGCTATTTTCAGAAATTCAAACCCATCGATTCCGGGAAGGCTGAAGTCGCTGATGATCACATCGTAAGATCCTTCCTTCAAATGAGACAGGCCTCCGGCACCGGACCGAACACTGCTCAACAAACACCCTTCATCCAGCAGTGCCTTTGTTAACGCTTCTCGGATATATCGGTCGCTTTCTACCAGGAGGACTTTCAGACCGGCCATTTTTTGAAGGTTTATCATTTCAAATCTCTCTCAGTTAAAGTCATAGAGGTTGAAACGCTTTGATACCGAATAATTCAAAGAGCATGCCATCTTTTGGTTTAAACTATTTATACAATAAATAAAGTATGTTATATAATATTATCCAACCGCTGCCCTAAGGACCATCACGATATGTGAGCGTGATGCCCCAATCGTGT
>JBAVJU010000207.1:0-6723 GCA_049687935.1 Desulfobacterales bacterium
GGCTTAAAGAGGTTGCCAATATATGGCGTGATCCCCGTTGAATGGAAAGTGACCGGAGGTAATTGTCAGATCGCAGGAAAGAGCGCTTTTGGTAAGCGTTCACACAGTGGTCGCCTAAGTAGAACAAAAAGCCCCTCCAATGAGGGGCCAAATTCGTGTAACATACTGATATTATATTGGTGCCGAAGGGGAGACTCGAACTCCCACCGGGGTTCCCCGACTAGACCCTGAACCTAGCGCGTCTACCAGTTCCGCCACTTCGGCTTGAATCTCTAAAAGGATTGATTTATTTTTAAAGTTGGAATAATTATCCTTCTTTACAAAAACTGTCAAGCGGATTGTGCAATCCAGAACGAAATTTTGTATGAAGATCATTCGAAATTTAGACGAGATCAGCGAACCCTTTAAACGCGCCGTGGTCACGATCGGCAATTTCGACGGAGTGCACCTGGGGCACCAGGCCCTCTTTCACGAAGTCGTCGAAAAGGCGGACGCGATCGACGGAACATCGATCGCTATAACGTTCGAACCGCATCCGATGCGTGTTTTAAACGGTGCCAACCACCCGCCGTTGATCACGATATTGGATCAAAAGATCGAGCTCATCCAGCTGCTTGATATCGATGTCCTGGTCATCGTTCCGTTTACCCGTCAGTTTGCCGCCTTGACACCGCGTGAATTTGTCGAAGACGTCCTGATTCGCAAAATCGGCATGGTGGCGATCGTCGTCGGAAAAGATTACACCTTTGGGCGCAACCGCGAAGGCACCGTGGGCATGCTGAAAACATTCGCCGAACTTTTCGACTTCGAACTGCTTATGGCCGACTGGATCGGAGCCAATAGAGATCCCGAAGGACGGATCAGCAGCACCCGCATCCGGGAATTGGTCAACGAGGGCAAAGTGGAGGAGGTTCATCCCCTGCTCGGCCGCTACTATCAGATCAGGGGAACCGTCACAACCGGTCGCAACCGGGGCGGCCGTCTGCTGGGATTTCCTACGGCCAACATTATCCTGCAGGATGAACTGTGCCCAAAAACCGGGGTCTACGCCGTCACGGTCGTTTGCGAAGCCCAACAATTCGACGGAGTCGCCAACATCGGCTACAGCCCGACCTTCGACGACCACCTGTTCACCATCGAGGTTTACATCCTCGATTTCGACCACAACATCTATGGCCAAAGGATCCGTGTGAACTTCATCAAACGGATTCGAGACGAACTCAAATTTTCCGGAATCGCGGAGCTCTCAGGGCAGATCAAAAAAGATGTGATCGACGCCCGTGCCATCCTGTCAACGACAGTGCACGTTATGGGTTGACATCAACGGAATTAAGCAAGGCGAATGAATAAAAAAATCGGTATCTCGCTGCTTCTGGGAACGGCCGTTTCCATCACGACACTCTATTTCGCCTTCCGCAACGTTCCGATCAGAGAACTTCTGGGGTACCTGACGTCAATCAATTATATATGGATCATTCCCACGGTCGTCGCGATCCTTTTTGCTTTTGGGTTGCGGGCGGCGCGGTGGCGTTTCATCTTGGCCTCGAATTATCCGGTGGGATTCTGGCAGGCCTTTCACCCGCTGATGATCGGTTTCATGATCAACTGCGTTCTGCCGGGCCGGGTCGGCGAGCTTGCCCGCCCGCTCGTTCTGAACCGCAAAGAGGCGGTGCCGGTTTCGACCGGCTTGGCCACGGTGGCGGTGGAGCGAATCTTCGACCTGATCATTTTATTGCTGCTGTTTCTGGCGGTTTCATCCTTCGTCAGGATCGAGCCTGGCTTCAACGTCACTTTCGGCGGACACAGGCTCGATTATGAGGTCCTGGTCACCGTCTTTAACGGCATGCTGAAAATCGGTTTTCTGATGGTGATTGGCCTTTTGCTGGTTACGCTTGGTAAAACCAGAGAGCTGGCAAACAAGCTTATTCTGTCCGCTCCAGAACTGCTTTTTTTCGCCTCCAAGTCATCCAGAGACTGGCTAAAAGAAAAAGTCTGCCGTCCTGTCATCCGCATCATCGAGAACATTGCTTCCGGCATGGCATTGATCAAAGACCCGAAACGCATTATTATGTGCTTTATTTATTCGCTCGCCGTCTGGTTCTTCACGGCACTGTCGTATTATCTTTTTTCGATCGGATGTCCGGAAATCAATCTGACGCTGAGCGAAATTACAGCCGTGATGGTGATCATCTGTTTTGTGATCGCCCTGCCATCCGTGCCGGGCTACTGGGGTCTGTGGGAGGCGGGCGGGGTCTTTGCCATGCTCCTTTTCGGCGTTTCCGAAAACGAAGCGGCCGGTTACACGCTGGCCAACCATGCCGTTCAAATCGTGCCGGTCGTATTGGTCGGTCTCGTATCGGCCTGGATCTGCGGAGTGAACATCCGGCAGGTGTACGGGCAGCCCCAATGATTTTGGTAGGACACAATAGCAGACCCTGAACGAGGTACGCTCATGACAAAGCTAGAAGTCTTGACCTATCCGAACAAATTTCTGCAGCAGCCAACCAAACCGGTCGAGAATATCGACGAGGCCATTCAAAAGCTCGTCGCCGATATGGCTGAAACAATGTACGAAGCCCCCGGGGTGGGACTGGCCGCCATACAGGTCGGCAGCGACAAGCAAGTTCTGGTCTACGACGAAAGACCGGCCGAAAACGATCGGCGCTACGGGGTCATTATCAATCCCAGGATCATCGAAACCGAAGGGATAATTATTTCAGAAAACGAGGGCTGTCTGAGTGTCCCGGATTTTAGATCCGATGTCAAAAGAGCCGCCCGGATCGTTGTCGAAGGAGTGGATCGAGACGGTAAGTCTCTTCGTTGTGAAGCCGACGGGTTCCTGGCGATCGTCCTCCAGCACGAAATCGATCATTTGAACGGCACCCTTTTTATCGACCGTATCAGCGCTTTGAAACGCTAACTTTACAAGCGTCGCATGAAAAAAATGCTGCGCGAGAAATGATCCGATGACCCGATCATTCGACATCGTTTTTATGGGCACACCGGATTTTTCCGTTCCCTGTCTCGAGACCTTGCACCGCAGTCGACACCGTGTGGTTCAAGTGGTCACCCAACCGGATCGCCCCAAGGGAAGAGGTCGACGCGTTTATCCACCACCCGTCAAGACGACGGCCCTCAAGCTGGGTCTCCCCGTCATACAGCCTGAAAAAATCAAAACCGCTGAATTTACCGAAACGCTTTCACGCCTGCATCCGGACCTGATGGTCGTCGTTGCCTATGGACGCATCCTGCCGAAAGCGATCCTGGAGATTCCAGCCGCGGGATGCATCAATGTCCATGCGTCACTCTTGCCTCATTATCGGGGATCGGCCCCGATTCACTGGGCGATCATCAATGGCGAAACAGAGACCGGCATCACCACCATTTTGATGGACGAGGGGATGGACACCGGTGACATCCTTTTGACGGCCACGGAGCCGATCACGCCCGAGGACACATCCGCCACCCTTCACGACCGGTTGGCCGATCTCGGGGCCAAGGTGCTGGAGGAAACGCTCGATCGGATGGCAGACCGGCACCTGACACCGAAGCCTCAGGCGCATGACCAGGCGACCCTGGCCCCGATGCTTAAAAAAGAAGAAGGGCGGATCGACTGGCGCCAGCCGGCCAAAACGATTTCCGACCGGATTCGCGGCATGAACCCCTGGCCGGGCACTTTCACCTTTTACGACAAAAGACGTCTCAAAATATTCAAAGCCCTGGCACTGCCGGCCGCCGGGAAGGCCGTCACTCCGGGAACAGTCGTACCGGGATTCCCAGATGAACTGAGGGTGGCGACCGGCAACGGCCTGTTATCTGTCCTGGAGATTCAGGGAGAATCCGGCAACCGCTTGACGATCAGCGAGTTTTTACGTGGTCATCCCATACCTTCCGGGACTATCTTCGCATAGCTTCCTCCATGAGCTATTTTGGGATGTCTGGCCGACAACACAAAGATTCAACTGAATTTTTTCCGTTTCGATCAAACTTGATGCTTGTGGCCAGCGGCAGGGCTGAACCCAGAACCCTGAACCTTGTACCCTGAACCCTCAATTCCGACATGCCATCAGATGCTTTACAGCCGACCCCCCATGCCTCTTTCGATGACCCGCAAATCGTGCGGCGCATGGCGCTGCAAATACTGCGAGCGATAGACCAGCGTGGACAAACCCTTGATGTGACCCTGGAGGAGTTCAGGCAAAATCACCCCCTTGCCCGGCAGAGAGACCGGGCCCTGCTGCAGACGCTCGTCTTCGGGGTCCTGCGCTGGCGCGGCCGGATCGACTTTGTCATCGCGACATTTTCCCGGAGCCCGTTGAATAAAATTCAACCCGATATTTTGAACATTCTTCGAATGGCGCTTTTTCAGGTGATGTTTCTGGACCGCATTCCGGTTTCGGCTGCGGTCAACACGGCCGTGGAACTGGCCAAGCCGCTGGCGCCGGGCTGGGTCGTCCGTTTTGTCAATGCCATATTGCGCAAGGCGGCGGCGGACTACCAAAGGGTCACATTTCCCGTGCTCGAACAAAACCCGGTCGCCGCGCTCGCAGCATCAAAGTCTTTTCCCTCGTGGCTGATCCGGCGCTGGCTGCACCGATTCGGTCCAGATGAAACAGCGGCCCTCTGCGATGCCGTCAACACGATCCCTCCGGTCACTTTGCGGGCCAACACCCTGAAAGTCCAACCTGAGGTGCTGCTGAAGACGCTGACCGACGAAGAGGAAAGCGTGCTGGCCGCATCTCTGGCACCAGAGGCCCTCCTGCTGCGCCGTCCTCAAAAACCGATCGAGGAATTCACCGCCTTTCAGAGGGGCTGGTTCCAGGTCCAAGACGAAGCCGCCCAACTCGTCACGATCCTGCTTGACCCGCAACCGGGGGAAAGGGTTCTGGATGCCTGCGCCGGTCTGGGCGGTAAAACCGGCCACATCGCCCAGCGCATGCAAAACAGGGGCGTCGTTGTCGCCCTGGACGTCAATGCGGCCAAATTGAAAATGCTGACGGCCGAGATGGAGCGGTTGGGGATCTCGATCGTCAGACCGTACACCGTCGATCTGTCAAGCGGCCGTTTGTCTGATAACCATGGCCCATACGACCGCATCCTGCCGTATGATCGCCTCCTGCCGTATGATCGCATCCTGATAGATGCGCCCTGCTCCGGCCTCGGCGTGTTGCGCCGTAATCCGGACGCCAAATGGTCTGTGAAGGAAACCGCGCTCGTCGGTTGTGGTCGGCGGCAGGTCGAATTTCTGAACCGTCTGGCATTGCAGGTCAAACCCGGCGGTGTTATGGTCTATGCGGTCTGCAGCAGTGAACCCGAAGAAGGCGAGGCAGTGGTTGCCGCATTTATGAAAAACCACCCGGACTACCGGCTGGAAAACGCCGCTGACTACCTTCCGCGACTTGTCGGCACCCCACTCACTCGTGACAATTTTCTGAGAACCTATCCGCATCGACACGGCTCGGACGGTTTTTTTTCCGCCCGTTTCAGACGCATGCCATGATTGGAAGGATTATAAAAATAGCGGCGCTTTGCGTCATCTTTATCGGTGTTGCCGGCATCACGTCCTATTTCACCCTTTCCTTTATTATCAGGAGCGAAGACACGGTCATCGTACCGGATTTTGTCGGTAAAGATGTGGTCTACGTTCTCGAATCTCTGACCGACCTTGGTCTTAACACCAAAGTCAAAGGGTCCGAGTACAATGCCGACGTGCCGAAAAACCACATCATATTTCAGGAACCGAAAGCCGGTTCTGAAATAAAGAAAGGCCGCGACGTTAAGATCATTTTTTCGAAGGGGCCTCAAATGATTCCGATGCCTAATCTGGCGGGGCTCTCGCTCCAACAGGCCCGGCTTATCTTCGAAGAGCAGGATCTCTGCCGCGGAAGCCTTGCAACCGTTTTCGACATCGGCACCGACAAGGACACCGTCATCGCCCAAGCCCCTTCATCCGGTGCAACGGTTCGGCGCGGCAGCTGTGTCGATCTGCTGGTCAGCGAAGGGCCTCGGCCGGCAGCCTACAAGATGCCGGATTTAAGCGGATTGCAGCTCGAGGACGCCCTGTTGACGATCGAAAGGTACCATCTGCCTCACGGCGAGATCAAAACACAAATTGAAAAGGGCAAATCGAAAAACAGCGTACTCGAACAGGAACCTCCGGCCGGCTACCGGGTGATCGAGGGCGATGAAGTCAATCTGGTGATCAATCGTCGCAAAGAGGCCGGCACGGTCGCCGGGGGAATTTTTCATTACAGGATTGACAACGGGTTTCTGAAACGCCATATACGGGTGCAGTTGAACCGCGACGGGCTCACCAGCGATCTCTTTGACGATTTCGTCAGCCCGGGAAAAGATATCTGGCTGATCATTCCGAGAGATCAGTCCGCGACCCTGCTGGTTTACGATGACGAACGGCTGGTGCGCACGGAAGTGTATGACAACTGGTAATTTCCGTCCATAAATAGCCCTTTCCCGCAATTTCGGCGTCAATCGGCGGAATCGCTTGTGCGGCGTACAAAAGTACGCCTCCGCGCAATCCCACCGATTTCCTTGAACTTGCGTGAAATTGCACATTTCTGGATCGGAAATTAAGATATAGCAGGAGTTGACATGACAAAATTAATTGCCCCATCGATTCTCTCGGCGGACTTCACCCGCCTGGGCGAAGAGGTTCGGGCGGTGGAGGCGGCCGGAGCCGACTGGATCCATGCGGATGTGATGGAC
>JBAVJU010000208.1:0-16305 GCA_049687935.1 Desulfobacterales bacterium
GATCGCGGATCAAAAATCGCGTAAATTCGAACTGCTGCGTAAAATCGACCGCATAGAAGGCGATCTCAGCCATCAGCGTCAGGAAATCGACCGGCTGACGGACGAAGCCCAGGAACTTCAGGCCGCCCGCGAGGACTTGGAAGGCAAGAACCGTAAAATCGACTCTGAAATCGGTGAGGCGCAAAACGACACGGCCCGACTGCGGGCGGAAATCGATACCCTCCGCCAAGACCTGCATCGGGAGCAGGCCGCCGCCGCCGAGATAAAAAGCCGGATAGACGACCTGAATGCCGACCTCGAAACCAGCAAGACCGCCCTGATGGACCGCCTGACCGAGGAGGCCCGCTATCGCAATATCTTTCAAAATGCCGCCAACAACAAGGAAAACCTGCAGCGCCGGCTGAAGCGGGCCGGGGAGGAAGCCGCCGTTGCCCGTCAAAGAGTCGCACAGGGACGTACCACCGAAGAAAAAAGTCAAGCCGATTGGGTCCGGTTAACGCAGCAGGCCACCGCCTTGGATGAAGAGTTGGAACGC
Source organism: Desulfobacterales bacterium (assembly GCA_049687935.1). Lineage (GTDB taxonomy): Bacteria > Desulfobacterota > Desulfobacteria > Desulfobacterales > SG8-13 > JARFQH01. The sequence continues at coordinate 536 of JBAVJU010000208.1, forward strand.
ATCCGGCGGCTGACCGACGAAAAACGTGAGATCCTCGCCCGTCAGGTCAAGCAGGTCCAGACGCTCGAATTGGAGCGCAGCACCGCCCGGTCGAAATTTTCGACCTTAAAAAAGATGGAGGAAAATTTCGAGTGGTACCGCGACGGCGTCAAGGCGATCATGAGAGCACCCGAATTCGGTTACGCCCCAGGTTACGCCGGTACCGACGACCCGACCGCCGACACGGATGACACCGCTGAGGGGAACAAAGAAATCGTCGGACTTCTGGCGGACATTCTCGATCCGTCACCGGAATACCAGGCGGCGGTCGAGGCCGTTCTGGGGGAAGCGCTGCAATATGTTCTCGTCGACGCCCCCCAAACCGGGGTACGCGCCATCGAGTATCTACAGTCCCACAGTGCCGGCCGCAGCGGGTTCATACCGGTCGCAGCGCTGATGCAAATCGAGGAGGATCGGCAACCCGCGCATGAGGATTCGGACCGTCTGCTCAAACATGTCGCGGTCAAAACCGGCTATGAAAGGATCGCGGAAGCCTTTCTGGGGCACGTGGTCGTGTCGGAAGACCTGCCTGCAGGCCTGGCGCTGTTCAACGGCAGTCGTCGCCATACGACGATCGTCACCAGGCAGGGCGATGTCATCTCCCGGCAGGGCATCATGATCGGGGGCAGCATGGACAAGCTGCCCGGCATCCTGGCCAAGAAGCAGGAACTCAAAACCCTGGAGCGGCAGATCCGCCTCTGCGAGCAGACACTCGCAGAGGCTCGCGAGCGGCAGCAGGCGTCCGAAACCGACGTGCGCAAAACCGAAACCGAACTGCAGCGGTTCTACGAACAGAAGAAGTCCGTCGACGCAGAGGCGGTCGAGGCCGAGAAAGCGCTCTACCGGGCATCCGAGGAGTTGAAACACGCCGTGCGCCACCTCGAGATCGTCGAACTGGAGCACGAGCAGCTCCTGGGCGAGGAAAGCGACATCGACGATGAAATGACCCGATACCATGCAGCCCTGGCACAATTGACGTCAGCCATCACTGCCGCCCGCGAGGAAGTCGCCGAAAAAACGCGGCAGGCCGAGGCTGTATCAGGGCAACAGGAGGCTTTCAGCCAAAAGATCGTCGATTTGAAACTCAGCCTGACGGCGCTGAATGCCCGGCTCGACAACAGCAACAACACCCTGAGGCGCCTGCAGGAGTTTCAGGAAGACGGCGCTGCCCGCCTGATAAGCCTGACCGAGGACATCACCCTGAAGAGCCGCAGAGCCGTCGCTTCCAAAAACACCGTCACCGGATATGAGGCGACCCTGGCGGGAATGTATGAAGAACTCAAACACCTCGAAGAAGCCCTCGGCGCAAATGAATCCGCCTACTCCGCCATCGATGCCCAATTGAAAGAAAACGACGGCGTCATCGCCGAACTTCAAAGTCAGCGGGAAAAGATTCTGGAAAAAACGCGCCTGCTCGAAATCGAACAGACCCAGCGACAGGTGCACCGCGACACCGTCGTTGAAAGGCTCGAAGAACACTACCACAAGCCTTTTGCCGAATACGGCGCGCAACTCGAGGCTCTCCGGGAACAACTTCAGGCGGCGGAAGGGGCCGAGATGTCGACCGCCGACGACGAAGAGGAACTGACCCGTTTGCGGGAGAAGATCAGCCGCATCGGTGATGTCAATCTGGCGGCCATCAACGAATACGAGCAGCTGAAATCACGGCATGACTTTCTCTTCGAGCAGCGCGAAGATCTTCAGAAGGCGATCGAAGATCTGCACAAAGTCATCCGGAAGATCAATCGCATTACTCAACAGCGGTTCATGGAAACCTTTGATCAGGTCAACCAAAAACTCGGTGACGTTTTTCCACGGCTCTTCGAAGGCGGCAGTGCCAAACTGGTTCTCACCGAGCCGGACAACCCTCTCGAAACCGGTGTGGAATTCATGATTCACCCACCGGGCAAGAAGCTGACCCGCATGAGCCTGCTGTCCGGCGGCGAGAAGGCCCTGTCCGCCATTGCCTTCATCTTTTCACTTTTTCTGATCCGTCCGGCCTCCTTCTGTCTGATGGATGAAATCGACGCCCCGCTGGATGAAGCCAACGTCTTCCGCTTCAACAACCTGCTGAAACTGATCGGCGAAAAATCTCAAATCGTGATGGTCACCCACAACAAAAAGAGCATGGAGTTCGCCGACATGCTCTTCGGCATCACCATGGAGGCCAAAGGCGTTTCCAAGGTGGTGTCGGTGAATTTAGACCGCTGAGAAAAAAAGGGGTTCTGTTTTGAGCTGGTTCCGGAAGAACAAACCACCGCAAGAAAACACGCCCGTTGCAGCCGGCGAAGCGCCCGGCACATCGGAGAGCGGACCGGTGCCGGACGACACCCCCGCGCCCGAAGCGATGTCATCCGGGGGGCGGCACGATCACGCCGGTTCAGCGCCAAGCGCATCGGCCGCCGCCCATGCGTCAGCGACAAAGAGGACCGAGCCGGGCGAAGATAGTGGGGGCATTTTCAAACGACTGCGCCGCGGCCTCGCCAAAACACGCAAGCTGCTGACCACCGATCTCGACAACCTGTTTGCAGAGAACAAGAGTGTCGACCTTGACATGCTGGCGGACCTCGAAGAGATCCTGATCACGGCCGACATCGGTGTTCAAACCGCCATGGGTCTAATACAGCGCGTCTCGAGCAATGCCTCTCGGATAGGGGATGCGGCGGCACTAAAGATGGTGTTGCGGCAAGAGATCCTCGACCTTTTGGCAGGAAAACCGCAAGAGCGCGAAGCCGGCGGGTCCAGACCGCATGTCATCATGGTCGTCGGCGTCAACGGTGTCGGCAAGACCACGACCATCGGAAAACTGGCCGCCCGTTTTCTTGGAGAGAAAAAAAAGGTCCTGATTGCCGCAGCCGATACGTTTCGTGCGGCCGCCGTCGAACAGCTCGCCGTCTGGGCCGAAAGATCGGGAGCGGATTTCGTTCGGCACAAGGACGGTGCGGACCCGGCGGCCGTCGCCTACGACGGTATTGAGGCCGCGTGTGCCCGCAATGCCGACGTCGTCCTGGTGGACACCGCCGGCCGGCTTCACACCAAAATCAACCTCATGGAAGAACTCAAGAAAATCAAGCGGTCGATGGCTAAAATTATGCCGGATGCTCCCCACGAAGTGCTGCTGGTCCTCGATGCCACTACCGGTCAAAACGCGCTGTCACAAGCCAAGCTGTTCAACGAGGCCTTGGGGGTCACCGGCATTGCCCTGACAAAACTGGACGGCACCGCCAAAGGCGGGATCGTGATCAGTATCCACGACAGATTGAACATTCCGCTGCAGTACGTCGGGGTGGGAGAGACGATAGAAGACCTTCAGGTTTTCGATCCACACCGGTTTGTCGACGCACTCTTCTGATCGTGCCCTCTTTGAAACTCGAAACTTGAAACTTGAAACTCGGAATTCTAAATTAGGACGCTACAGCCTTTAACACCTAAAACTTAAAACCTAAAACCAACAACGGACCCTCACTGCACAAAGTCCGCCGTTGAAAACTATGGGTGCGCTCTGCCCCGGTGGTGAATCGCGCGTCAGTGCGTCACGCGAAAATCGGCCATTTCCCCGGTATATTTTTCCCACTCGACATCCACTTTGCGCACAACCGCCCGGGGCGGCCCCTCCCGGCACCAGTCCAACATGTCTTCGACCTTGTGCCGTTCGCCTTCAATGACGGCCTCGACCGTGCCGTCGCGCTTGTTCCTCACCCAGCCGCAGACGCCAAATCTTTGGGCGGCCCGTTGAGTCTCGACCCTGAAGAAAACTCCCTGGACGATTCCGGAGATAGTGATATGGGCCCTAACATTTTCCGCCATGATTCACCTCTTTTAAATTCCCCCTGACCCCCTTTTATCAAAGCTGGGACTGGTAAAGACTTAGAGTGATTTCAACACAACTCTTGCGACAAGAAAGGATGCCGGAGTGCAGGCTTTCCCCCCTTTTAAGAAAGGAGGGCCAGGGGGGATTTTGAACTGGACCATATTACTTCCAACCGAAACATACTTATGGCAAAAGCTATAAACCCGTCGATAGGCACTCTATAGATCCCCCCGATCTTCGGTGCCGACGTTACCGATCAGCCGATGAGCCGGCGCAATTTCGCCGCGTCGATGACGGCCACCCCCAGTTCCCGGGCGCGTTGAAGCTTGGATCCGGGAGAATCGCCGGCGACGAGGTAATCCGTGTTGCGACTGACCGCGCTGCTGACCCGTCCGCCTGCGGCCTCGATCACTTCTTGGGCCTGTCGCCGGGTCATGCCGGTGAGCGTGCCGGTCAAAACAAAAGACATTCCGGCCAGCGGTGTCCGGTTTCCGCGGGTTTCATGCCGGATGACCACGCCTTTTTGCAGCAGCTGCCGCAGCATGTCCTGGTTTTCGGGTCGGCTGAAAAAGTTCACGACACTTTCCGCCACAATCGGCCCGACGTCCGTGATGGTCTCGAGTTCTTCCCGGGTGGCCCTCGAAATTGCGTCAAGTCCCGAAAAGTGTCCGGCCAGGATCTTGGCCACATGCTCCCCGACATGGCCGATTCCCAGTGCGTACAAAAACCGTTGAAATGAAATCTGCTTGCTGTTTTCGATGGCGGCGATCAGGTTGCGGGCCGATTTGCTCCCCATTCTTTCGAGACCTTCGACACCCTTTTGATCCAGAGTGAAAATATCCGCGAACGAGTTGAGGACTTTCTTCTCGACCATCTGTTCGACCAATTTGTCACCCAAGCCGTCGATGTCGAAGGCTCCTTTGGCTGCGAAGTGTTTGATGCGTTCTTTGATCTGCGCCGGGCAGTTGGCGTTGACACAGCGGGTGGCGGCCGCCCCTTCTTCGCGAACGACCGACGAACCGCATACCGGGCAGTGCTTCGGCATTTCAAACGGCTTTTCCGCACCGCTGCGTTTGGTGGCAATCACTTTGACGACTTCAGGAATGACGTCCCCGGCGCGCTGGACCAGCACGTGGTCACCGGCCCTGACATCTTTTTTTCTGACCTCGTCCTCGTTGTGCAGGGTTGCCCGGCTGACCGTGACGCCGCCGACCCGAACCGGCTCGAGATGCGCCACCGGTGTCAGTTTTCCGGTGCGACCGACTTGTACTTCGATGGCGTCAACGGTAGTCGTCGCCTGAATCGCGGGAAATTTGTAGGCCATCGCCCAGCGGGGACTCCTGGATGTATTGCCCAGCTGAAGCTGATCGGAAAGGCGATCGACTTTAATGACCATGCCGTCGATTTCATACGGCAAACCGTGACGTTTTTCTTCCAGCTCGCCATGGAAATCGAGCACCTGCTCGACGGTGACGGCGGAACGCGTGAGGGGATTGATCCTGAACCCCAGCTGTTTCAGAGTCTGAAGGAGATCCCCGTGTGATGCCACATTCAGGTTTTGCGTCGATCCGACACCGTAGACGTAGATTCTCAGCGGCCGGCGCGCGGTAATTCTCGAATCGAGCTGGCGCAGAGAACCCGCAGCGGCATTGCGCGGATTGGCGAACAGAGGCAGTCCTTCCTCGAGCCGTTCCGCGTTCAGCTTCTTGAAGCCTTCCCGTTCCAGAAAGATTTCACCCCTGACCTCCAGAAATTGAGGCGTCTGCTGCCCGTGTGCGTCGAGCAGAACGAGCGGCACGGCCGGGACCGTTTTTACATTGGCGGTGATCACCTCGCCGGTGACGCCGTCGCCGCGAGTGGCCGCGGTTACCAGTCGGCCGCCCTCGTAGACGAGTCCGACGGCAACACCGTCCAGTTTGGGCTCGGCGGTGTAAAGGACTGTCTTTCTGCCCGTCAGCTTGCGCACCCGCTCGTCAAAAGCCCGGATGTCGGCTTCATTGAACCCGTTTTCGAGGCTGAGCATCGGAACCGCATGCTTTACGGTTTCGAATTTAGCCAGCGGCGGCGCCCCGACCCTCGCCGTCGGTGAATCCGGACTGGCGAGTTGCGGATAGTCGGTTTCGAGCCGGATCAACTCCTGCATCAGGGCGTCGTACTCGGCGTCCGAAATCTCCGGGTCGTCGAGAACATAGTAGCGGTGATTGTGATGGCGGAGGGCCGCTCTCAGCTCAGCGACTCTTTTGGTGATGTGCGGATCGACAGGGATTGGCATAAGCGCTCGATCATCCGGCAGGCCAGGGACCGTCCCGAGGCGAAGGCTTCGGTTTTAAACCCCGGCACCCAGTGAAGTGAAGACAGTTCGTCGGATACCACCAACAGGCCGCCGATATCGACGCCCCGATAGTGTGCGGCAGAAAAAAGGGCCGACATCTCCATGTCGACGGCCAGTGCCCCTTCGGCCCGAAAACGCCTTATTTTATCCGGTGTTTCCCTAAAAATGGCGTCCGTGGTCCACACCGCGCCCGCATGCAGGCGGGTATTCTCCGGGGCCAGCATGTGCCTGATCCTTTCGACGAACGCCGGTGTTGGTTGGGAAACCGTCGGGGCTTCCCGTGAATCGCAGTAGTGAACCGATGTTCCTTCGTCGATAAGGGCCGCGGTCGGCAACAGGATGTCCCCTATTTTGACCGCAGGGGATACGGCGCCGCACCAGCCGAGGAAGAAAAAATGCCGGACGCCCCAGGCAACCAACGTCTCCAGGAGCATTACCGCATAGGGAGCACCGACGATCGGACCGACGAGTGATACCGGTTCAGCATCCTTTTGATGCCGAACGAAGAGGCGGCTTGTGAACAGCGGATGCGGACGCTGCGCCGTCAGGCCCATCGACCGCACCAGTTGATCGAGATCGACCGCGGTGCCGACCAAAACCGCAAGGCGGCCCGTATCCGGCGTTCTTTTCCCTTTGACGGGTTTGACGACGGCATCGTCGACTGATCCACGATCGGCGGGAGGGTGGCGTTTTATCGGTTGATCGATCCGGTCTTTAAGAGTTGTCATGCAGGATAGAATTGAGGCCCGGTGAACCGTTTTACCGCATAGCGTAATGTATCGATTTCATATGTTCACCGAGAATTGCAGGCCTCATGCCGGTTTGGCCATGGCGGACAGCTTTTCTTTCACTTCATCGATAATATCGTAGAGCCACAGGACATCCTCGACACTCAGCCGCCCCGCCTTCGCCGGCGCCCGCTCGGTGCCGTCTTTTTTCATGAGAATCCGAGGGCCGATCTGGACCTTTGGTTCACCATTCCCGTAGCGGTTGATCGACACCAACAGTCCGGTTTCCTCGCACTTCCACTGCTCAATCATCTTGTCCTTATCCGGATCGTACGCCATGTCTTTCCCTTCCTTTATTACTAAGTGGAAATCTTGGAGAAATCGGCAAATTTCTCGAACAATCCCGCAATGCAGCCCAGCAGCGCCAAACGGTTTTCGCGCAGCCGTTTATTGTCGGTCATCACCATCACCCCATCGAAAAACGCGTCGACGCTGCCGCGCAGAGCAGCAATTTCCAGCAGGGCCTGATCGAAGCGTCCCCGGTCGACCGCCACCGCCGCCTTTCTTTCAGCTTCCTGGAAGGCGGCATACAAAATCCCCTCGCTTTCGTGTTCGAAAAGCGCCGCATCGACTTTTTTCGTCACGCGGGCCTGGTCCGAAGAACCGGATTTTTTAATGATATTGACGACCCGCTTGAACGCAACCGCCAAAGGCTCGAAATCGGGCTGAGCCTTCAACGACTCGAGGGCCCTGACGCGATTCCAGACATCGGGGATGGTGTCGCCGGAGATGTCGACCACGGCCGCGATGACGTCTTTCGAAAACCCTTGTTCGGCCAGCAGGTGTGACATTCGATTTTTGATGAAACCGAAAACCATGGCGGTGAGCGCGGCAAGTTCGGATGTGCTTTTCTGGCCGAAAAGACCCAGCGTCTTTTCAATCAGCGCCGACAGGGAAAAGGAAAACCCCATTTCCAGCATGATCTGAACGATCCCGATACCTTGTCGCCTCAGGGCGTAGGGATCCGATGCACCGGTCGGAATCAAACCCACGCTGAAACAGCCGCAAATGGAATCGATTTTATCGGCAATCCCGAGGATCGCCCCTGTGGTCGTCTCCGGCAATGGCGCCCCCGAATAGACCGGGCGATAGTGCTCCTCGATCGCTGCGGCGACTTCAGCCGGTTCACCGGCTATCGTGGCGTAAACCCTTCCCATCACGCCTTGAAGTTTCGGAAATTCACCGACGACGTGGCTCACGAGATCGGCCTTGCACAGGTGCGCCGCACGAAGAACATTGCGCTTCAGATCGACGGATTTTTTCGAGTCGTCACCCACGGCATCCGCCAGGTCGCCCGCAATATGGGTCACCCGTTCGGTCTTGGCGTGCATCGTCCCCAGCTGGGCCTGAAACAAAACTCCCTCGAGCTGTTCGACCCGATGATCGTTCGTCACCTCAAGATCGCCCCGGTAGAAAAACTGGGCATCCGCCAGGCGGGCTCGGATCACGCGCTCGTGGCCCCTGGCGACCAGCGCCATGTCACGGGCCTTGGTGTTATTGACGGAAATGAAACAGGGCAACAGCCGATTCTTTTCATCGACCACGGCAAAGTATTTTTGATGCTCCCGCATGGAATTGATCAACACCTCGTCGGGTACTTCGAGAAATTCCTCGTCGAATTTTCCGGCCACGGCCACCGGATACTCGACCAGGTTGGTGTTGATGTCCTCAAGCTCGGCATCGGGGAGAATACGCCCGCCGAGATTCTTGGCGACACTGGCGATTTCGCGCTGCAAGACCTTTTTGCGCTCGTTTATGTCAACCAGCACGTTGGCAGCCCTCAGGGCATCGGTATACTCTTCGCTCTGTTGAATCTTTATCCGGCCGGGCGCCATGAAGTAATGTCCGCGGGAGATGCGTCCGCTCTTCAAATTGCCGAGTTGAAACTGAATGACGTTTTTCCCCAGCAATGCCATTGTGGACTGGATCGGCCGCGCAAATTCGAGGTCGAAATCGGCCCAGCGCATTTTCTTCGGAAAGGGTATCGATAGAATCACCGCCGGCAGGATCTCCTTCAGCAGGGTGCGGGTAGCCAGGGCGCGTTCGGTTTTCTCGGCAACCAGGTAAGCCCCCTTGGCGGTTTCTGCGGTGCGCAACCGTTCGACCGGGACCCCGGCTTTCTCTGCAAACTTGCGCGCGGCCATTGTGGGCCGTCCGTTCTGGTCGAAACCGATTGAGGCCGGCGGACCGATGAGCTCTGTTTTCATCGGTTTCTGCTTGGCGGCGACCTGCTCGACCGTAACGGTCAAGCGGCGGGGGGTGCCGTAAGTTTTGACGGCGCCGTGGTCGATGCGGGCCTCGGTCAGCCTCTGGTGCAACTGGGAAGCCAGCGCTTCCAGGGCCGGGGCGATGTAGCCGGCCGGAATTTCTTCCGAACCGATTTCAAGCAATAGCGTATCCATGGTTACCTCTGGTCCGAATGAATGCTCTTAAGAACTGTCTTGTCTCTCTCACTTCGATAGACATATCGCACCGGTTGACAAACCCGGTCTACCTTGCCAACAGCGGAAACCCCATTTCCTTGCGTTGGTTGAGGTAGGCCTCGGCACTGCCCCGCGCCAGATTGCGAATGCGGGCGATATAGCCGGTGCGCTCGGTGACACTGATCGCCCCCCGCGCATCGAGAAGATTGAAGGTGTGGGAACATTTCAAGCAGTATTCATAGGCCGGCAGAACGAGACCGGCCGACATCTGCGCCAACGATTCGGCCTCATATTTATTGAATAGGTCGAACAGGACCGGGACATCGGCTTTCTCGAAATTATACGTCGACTGCTCGACTTCCTGCTGATGATGGACGTCGCCGTAGAAAATCCGGTCGTTCCACTTCAGATCGTAGACGTTGTCGACACCCTGGAGATACATGGCAATGCGCTCCAGGCCGTAGGTCAGTTCCACGGATACCGGTTTCAGTTCGATGCTGCCGGCCAGTTGAAAATAGGTGAACTGGGTGATCTCCATACCGTCCAGCCAAACCTCCCACCCCAGACCGGAAGCCCCGAGGGTCGGCGATTCCCAATCATCTTCGACGAAACGGATGTCGTGATCGAGCGGGTCCACCCCCAATACTTTCAGGCTTTCCAGATACTGCTGCTGAACGTCGAGCGGCGAGGGCTTGAGAATCACCTGGTACTGATAGTAATGCTGCAGACGGTTCGGGTTGTCCCCGTAGCGACCGTCGGTCGGCCTGCGGGAAGGCTGAACGTAGGCCACCTTCCAGGGTTCGGGGCCCAAGGCCTTGAGCAGGGTCGTCGGGTGAAAAGTACCAGCCCCGACCTCCATGTCATACGGCTGGGCCATCACGCAGCCCTTGCGGGCCCAAAATCTGTTCAACTCGAAAATGACGTCTTGAAAATTCATCGGCTGTCTCTCATGAAAAAATTGGGGCGGCGTGTTTCAGCCGTCGTTTGCAACCGTTTATCCGGGTGCCGGTGCCCACCTTGGTTAAGTTTGGCCAGTTGCGCCCGTTAAGTCCCGCCGCGGCAGGATTGAAGGATGTACTCTATTTAATCTATTTTCGTTTTAAACTATCTGCGGCTTCTTCACGGCTATCGACAGACCCTCGGCATCGATGCCGACCGGCAGCAGGCACGCCTCCGGTCTTTCTGAAAGTACTTCTTCCCAGGCCGGCCTGAGTCTTTGGATATCTTCCGATCGGCCGAGGGCCCAGAGGCAGCCCCCTCCGCCGGCACCCGTGAATCGTGCCCCGCAGCCACAGCGCATCGCCGTGTCCACCAGCCTGGCGCCCATGTCGTCGAGCACCTCCGGTGTCATTTCCCGGCGCAGGACCGTTTCACGGTTCATGGCCTCGGCTGCCTCTATATAGTTGTAACCGGTCAGAGCGTCAATAAACTTTTTGGTCCAGTGGAGGATTTCGGTCCAGTGACGGCGGTACCCGCCGCCGAGAAACTGCCGCACCCACTGACTGTTGACGTCTTTCGATTCATGCGGCACGCCGCAATAGGCCAGCAGCAGGTGGCGTCTGAAGGCCGAAAAATATCTCTTCCTGAAAAGAGCGCTTTTCTTGAATGAAAAGCCCCGCCACTCCGGCCGCCAGTACCATGCATTGACACCGCCAAAAGCAGCGGCCAGCTGGTCCTGTCGTCCGCACGGCACACCGGCCACACTCTCCTCGATTCGGTGGGCCAAGAGGGCAATTCGCCGCCGAACCCCTGAAGTCAGTGCAATGTTTTCGGCAGCGACCAAAAAGGCGGCGGTCAGGGCCACGGCCGCTGCCGAGGACCCCCCCAGTGCGCTGCGCGGCGGTGATTGAGACTCGATGACCACATGAACCCCATCGGCCTCGAAATAGGCCGCCGTGGCGAACATGAGGCCTAATGGATGGTTGAAGGGGGCGCGGTCGGACGGATAGTCGGCGCTTTCGAATCCCCGCGATGTTATTTTCACCCGCCCGGATCGGTATGGCAAAAGCCGAACCGTGGTCCTCAAATCGATGGCGAGATTGAACGTGCAGGGTGAAAGGTGCCGCAGCGGGTTATAGAAAACGGCCAGATCGAGGGTGCCGCCCATGTCCACCCGACAAGGCGCCGATGTCATTACCGGATCGATTTTAAGGGTTTCTTGCAGGTTGGCCTTCATCTGTGGTCATCGCCCTCGATTTCAACGAACTGTTGATGGTTTTCTGACCTGCCGCAGGAACGTCAGACTGCGGGGCTCCCGGCCCAACTGGTAGGGAACGAAAGCTTCCAGAACCTTGAGGCTTTCCACGATCGCCGGCGGCGAAAATCGAAGACGCCCGACCCTTGACAAATCACCGGTTTCAAGCCACAGCAGCTGCTTGAGCGTACCCTTGGAAAGGACCAGCCTTCCCGATCCCCCCGCCGCGCAGCGACCGCACACCACCCCGCCGCGGGACAGATCGAAAAACAGTGTTCCGTTCTCGATCCGGTCAATGTCGCGTTTGCACCTGCTGCATCCCCGCAGGATTGGACCATGCCCGGAGAGCATCAGAAATCGAATCTGAAAGAGAATACTCAAAACATCGGCCGGTGTCCGCCCCAAATCGAGCTCGGTGAGCACATGCAAGAGCAGTTCGTAGAGATCCGGCTGTCTCTGACCTTCTTCCGACCACCCGTCAATCAGTTCGGCCCAGTAGCTCGCATAGGCCGTGCAAATGATAGACGCCCGAATGGCGGCAAACGGCTGCTTCAGAGCCGCTTCCTGCAGGACCGGCAAACCGCTGCGCTTTCCCGCGCTGCAGAGGATGTCGAGCGCCGCAAAGAGTTCCAGTATGCCCCCGAAGCGCTTGGTGCTTTTCCTGGCGGACTTTGCAATCGCGGAGAGCTTGCCTTTTTCCAGTGTCAAGAAAGACAAGATAAGATCGAAGTCACCATACTCGATCCGTCGCAGTATGATGGCGGGAGTAGACAAGCTCGACATGCCGTTTTCATGGGAGTTGAATATTAACGACCTGACCGCTCTTACCCGACAGTGCCACTGCCTTGCCATTCAGCCCGAGTCTGATGCCGCCCGCATTTCCGATGAGGAGATTGAAATTCCTGGAGCCTTCCAGTTCGATGTGGTCGCCCGGATTGAGTCGGTATTGCTTGGACTGCTGGTCATCGACGATTATCTTCAGCCACGTTTCTTCGATGGTGTCGATTGTCAGCCGATATTTATTGGCTTTAGCCGGCGGCGGTGCAGATCCGGTTGAAGCGTCAGTGGCAGAAACCTCTTTATCATCTGCTGAATCCATCGCCGGTTCGGTCGGCGGTTCGGTCGACGGTGCCGGGACCGCCTTCTCTTCCGCCGGGGCCGTTGAAAGCGCATCCGGCTTTTCAATCGCCGGTTCCGTCACCGACGGTTCGGCCGTCTCCGTCGAAACCGCCTCCTTCGGCATATTGTGCTCACGCCATGCCGACACAGCGTAAAGCGTCGCGGCAATCAGGCAAAGCACGGCACCGAGAGACAATAACAGACGCCGCCAGAAGGCCCCGCCTGTTCGATACAGGGCGGCTTCGGAAAGCGCGAGCTTTCGTTTTACCGTCAGGCGGGAGATGTAGCGCCGAACGGCTTCATCGCCGTCCGCCCCGATAGCCTTGGCGTAGGCCCTCAAGAAGCCCTTGACATATACTTCGTCCGGAAGGTTCTGGTGGTCTTCCTCTTCGATGAAATGCAGCGTTTCCAGCCTGATGCGGGTTTCATGGGAAACGGCCTTGAGACTTATCCCTTTTTCGACCCGGATCGATTGAAGGTAGCGCCCGAAGGAAAGAGTTGTCTGCTCGGATTCAGCTGTCATCTTTGCGCGTCCGTTTCCTGCATCGTGCCGGCTCGTTTGGTGTTTGACATCCCCAGCGGGCACATCAGTTGATGATTTTAATGTGGGCACGGTCCCTTAGGTCCTGCAACCAGGATTGGTATTTTTGATCGACGATCTGGTTGAAGAGTTTGTCTTCGATTTCCGCTGCGGCTTGGGCCTGGGTCTTCCCGGCCGTATCAACGATCTCCTCCACCAGCAGTATTTGATAGCCAAAGGGTGCTTCGATTACAGGCGTAAAATCTCCGGGTTTCATGTTCCGGATGGTTTCTTTCAGTTGCGGGGAAAGATCATCGAGTTTGAAGAGCCCCATATCGTCGCTCTCGACCAGTGCATCTGTGTGAAACGGACTTTTGGTCAGCTCGTCAATGGGTTTGCCCGCTTTCAACTCCGCCTGAACAGTCTCCATTTTAAGCAATGCCTCCCGCCGGTCGGTATCGGTGGCAAAGGAAGGCAGACGAACATAAATATTGCGCAGATGATATTTCTTTTCATGGGCATATTCTTCTGCGTGCTGATCATAGTATGCCTTGATATCCTGTTCGGTTATGACGATCTTCGAGCGCACCTCCCGGTTGACGAGTTTGGCCCGCAGGATCTGTTGCTCGGTCTGCTGGCGATACTCCTCGTAGGTCATTCCCTGAGCGGCCAGGATTTTGCGCAACTCTTCATCGGTGACAGCGCGCGATTCTTTGATCCGCTCGATGGCGCTGTCGACTTCCTTATCGCTGACCGAAATGTTCTGGCGCTTCAATTCCTGATCGGCGAGCTTCTCGTTGATCATCTCGTTCAAGATTTTACCCCGCACCTCGAACGTCAACTGCCTTTCGACATCCAGAGGATACTGGGAATTCCGAACTTGTTCGATATACGGCTGCGTCGCCTTGTTCAATTCATAAAGCGATATGACTTCGTCGTTGACGATCGCGACAATCCGATCAACGACCTCTGCAAATCCGACAGCAGCGGGCAGAAGCAAAAGAATGATCTGGGCGAGCCCGATCACGACAGCTGCAAGGCGGCCGAGACCGCATAAAAACGGGCGAACTTTGAGCCGATAAAAACGCATATCTGCTGAATCTGTCTCTGGTGAATAATGAGTCAACACTGGCGGGTAGCGGTCGGGAGCACTGATGAACGCTCCGTCGCCCGATCTTCTGCCGCCAACCCGCCCGGCTCGGTCATGACTATTTACGGCAATACATTCGCGCGGATCGCGGTCGGGACCTCCCGGCAGCAAACGGGCGCTGCGAAAGCACACTCGGTCTTCACTGACCGCCGCAATTGCGCACCATCAGCTTGGTGCGGCGAGGATCTTGTTCCACTGGTCTCTGTTGATGTCGATCGTGTAACGCTTCCGAAGGTTTTCGATCCAGTTGCGGTAAGCGTTTTCAATCTTAACCCGGCGCAGTTGCTTGACGATGATTTCCTCGACGGCCGCCGGGTTTCGCGTATCGCCCGATTGGGTCGCGTCGTTATTGTAGTTCTCCTCGTAAAATTTTGCAACCTCATCGGGTTGAATGACGGTCTCGTCCTTCAACTCTTGTTGAACCAGCTTTTCCATCAACAGCCGCGTCCTCAGGCCGTTTTTCCAGGATTTGTAGGAAACCGCATACTCGAGAAGCGTTTGTTCGAAGGCGTCATCCGGAAAATCGGCTTTGATTTTTCCAATGGCCTTTTCCAACTCCTCGTCCGAAACGCCGATGCCCAATTCACCGGCCCGTTGGAGAAGGACCAGTTCTTCGGTCATCTGATTCAAGAGCCTGAGCTGGGTCTCTCTGGCGTCCTCCGGGTTTTGCAGACTATTGTGGGTGTAGGCCGTTTTGGCAATCTCAAAAGCACGGTTGAAATCAGCCACGGTCACCACACGCTCGCCGATCCGGATCAGATATTCGTCACCGGTGCCGGCGTCATGTCCCGAACATCCTATGAGGGCAAAGACAACGGCTGCGACACCCCAATAGAAACAGCCTCTCAGCATGTTGTTCACGGGCCTGCAAAGGTCATTATGCCGCCTGACGGTCACGCTGCCGGGAATCGTCGACGTTGCGCAACGCTGCCGGGCAGAGGGAAAACATTGGTTTTAAAAGGTACTGAAATAACATCATAAATCTAAAATGTTGTTTTTAACATGCCGCGCGATTTCTTTCAAGATGTTTTTCGTCTGTCCGAGCAACCCTTTTGGTTCCCGGCCGCGCAGCCGTGTCTTTAATACGCAATCCGGTGTCAGGCTGTACCTGTCGGGAGCCGACATGACCAGGTCAGCAAGACCACTCGGATTTTTCTGATGAGCTTCGGAAAACACCATCGTAAGACCGGCGCCGACAACGTCCAGACGTTTCACGCCGGCCTTGATGGCGAAAACCCGCAGCATGATTTTCAGCAGCAGGTTCAGCGCCTCCTCGGGTATGGGACCGTAACGATCGATCAGCTCGGCCTTGAAATCGGAGATTTCGGCGACTTCCGTCAACCGCGACAAGCGTCGGTAGGCGGAAAGCCGTTGGTCGATGTCGGGAATATAGG
>JBAVJU010000209.1:0-5250 GCA_049687935.1 Desulfobacterales bacterium
GGAATAAACTGTATTAATTCAGATAGCTATCGATTCGACCAAAAAGCTATTGACAAGCAGAGTGGAGTTGATATGATGAAAGCCAAGGTTATATGCCGTTGTTCGATCCCCTGCCGGGGAGCATAGCTGGGGAGGGTTTAATTTGATCAGCAGCTTGCATTCCCTCAAGTTTTAAAAATTGCTAAAGCGCTTTTTCGAACCCTGTTGCTGACACGGCAACCGGGTTTTTTTTTGGGGGCGAAGAGGCACCCATGACACTTCCGTCGCGAACGGCGTTTGTCGGCGATCGGCACTTTGCCCCGGTGCCACATTGATCTAAAAAACAGCCGCTAAGCATCAATGCTCACTACTTGCACCGGAACGGATCCCGAAAGATCCTCCGGACAAATTCAGCATGAAAACAAAGCGCACAGCTAAAAAGGATGCCGTTGAAGTTGACGGCATCGGATTGATCCGCCTGAAACGCAGCCGCAGAGCCCGCAACATGAATCTCACGGTAAAACCGTTCAGCGGGGTCGGCGTGACGATCCCGCGCGGGGTGTCCCTCAAACAGGTCGAACAATTTGTGGTTTCCAAAACAGACTGGATTAACAAACACCTGTCACAGGCCAGGCAATTGGAAAGAAAACGGCTGCACGCGGCCAACTTGATGGAAGAGACCGATGCCGGAGAAGCCAAAAACTTTCTGGTGAAAAAACTCGAGACCCTGGCGGGGCGACATGGGTTCAAGGTCGGCAAGGTGTCGGTCCGCAAACAGAAAACGCGTTGGGGCAGTTGTTCTGTCAATAATAATATCAGTTTAAACATCAATTTGATTCATCTGCCGCGGCAGCTCATGACCTACGTCATCCTTCACGAACTTTTGCATACCCGTATAAAAAATCATGGTCGGCAGTTCTGGAGAGAATTGGACGATCTGGTTGGTGACGCCCGATTGCTGCGATCCCGGCTCAATGAGTACAGCTATCTGTTGCTTAATATTTGAGCGTCAAAAGGAATCTGTTGCGACAGTGGTGCGGTGCTGTGACAGAAGGGTCACTGCGGGGAATGGCATGCCTAAACGGGACAAACTGATCTTCATCACCCTCTTTTTTTCGATTTTTTCCACCATTACCGGCGTCGGCATTGTGGTCCCGCTTCTCCCGGTTTACGCCCGCAACCTGGGGGCCGGCGGCCTTTACATCGGACTGATCTTCGGTGCTTTTTCCCTTTCCCGGATTTTCTTTTTACCGTATTTCGGCCAACTATCAGACAGGAAAGGCCGCAAACTTTTGATTGTTACCGGCTTGCTGGCCTACACCGTCGTCTCCATCGCCTTTCTGATGTCCAACACCATCGGCTCCCTCATCCTGATACGGCTCGTCCAGGGCGTGGCCTCGGCAATGTTGATGCCGGTCATCCAGGCCTATGTCGGTGATATCACCCCTGCCGGGCGCGAGGGCTTTACAATGGGCCTTTTCAACATGGCGGTCTTTTTCGGCTTGAGTCTCGGCCCGGTTCTGGGGGGCCTGATACATGATCGGTTCAGTCTCGATGCGGCTTTTTGGGGAATGGGAGGACTGTCTTTCATCGGTTTTTTGTTAAGCCTCGTCTTTTTGCCGCCGGTTCGTTCCGAAAGAGTGGTTAGACGGGGAAAACAGCCGGCCGGGTGGAAACAACTGGCGCGGAACCGCGAGATCGTCGGGCTCTTTTTTTTTCGATTTGCCTACACCGCCTGCATCGGTATCATCTGGGGCTTCTTGCCGGTTCTGGCGGATGCCGAGCTGACGTTGTCCAGCACCACCATCGGTTTTCTGGTCATGCTGGGGATTTTCGTCAGCGGCATCATCCAATTGCCGATGGGGTATGTGGCCGACCGCCTCAACAAGAAATCGATGGTCATCTTCGGGGGCGCACTGGTCAGCGGTGCCATTTTGTCTTACTTCTGGGCTGATCACGTCTCGGAAATGGTTCTGGCCAGCGTCATGTTCGGTGTCGGAGGGGGAATCTGCATGCCGGCGCTCATGGCGACCGCGGTTCTCGTTGGCGACAAAACCGAGGCCATGGGGTCGGTAATGGCGCTCCTGACAGTGTCCCATAGTATGGGAATGCTGGCCGGTTCGATGCTGGCAGGGGTGATGATGGATCTGTTTCGACTGCGGGCAGCGTTCCCTCTGGGCACCGCGCTGATGCTTTTCGGCATCGCTGCGTTTGCCTATGCCACTCGGCACCGTCAAGAGCCGCCGACCAGCGGCGCAACCGGACAGGCGGCCTGAAAACCGTCCGGCCTGCCGGCTGAATCGAAGGGAGTGCCCATAAATGGTCTAATCGAGAAAACGAGGCCAAATCCATGGGAGAAGGGCGTCGAATTGATTGACAACCGCTCTATCTGAATTAATTTTAAGGACATCTCAAGATCGTCAAAATTCATCGGATGATACCGTCGTCCTGTTTGGAAATCGGGAAATTATGGCAGAAAAACGTGATTATTACGACGTGCTCGGATTAAATCGGCGCGCCAACGAGACAGAGATCAAGGCTGCATATCGTAAACTCGCCTTGAAATATCATCCAGACAGAAATCCAGGCAATAAAGACGCTGAGGAAATGTTCAAGGCGGCCGCCGAGGCGTACGAAGTTCTGCATGACCCCCAGAAGCGGTCGATATACGATCAATTCGGCCATGCCGGACTTGAAGGAACCGGCTTTTCGGGTTTTGGTGGGTTTGAAGATATTTTTTCGAGCTTTGGAGACATTTTTGAAGACTTTTTCGGCATCGGCGGCAGCCGGCGATCCCGAAGCCGCACGCAGCGCGGAGCAGACCTGCGATACGACATGAAGCTCAGCTTTATGGAGGCGGCTTTCGGGACCGAAACCGCAATCGAGGTAGAAAAATCAGAAACCTGCCAAAACTGCCACGGCAGCGGCAGCGCGCCTGGCACGACACCGGAAACCTGCAGACAATGCCGAGGAACCGGCCAGGTCTCCCGCTCCCAGGGTTTTTTCACAGTCCGTACCACGTGTCATGTCTGCCGGGGTTCGGGCCAAACCATCAGCAGCCCTTGCCCTGACTGCAGGGGGTTGGGTCAGGTGCAGACACGCAAAAAGGTTGCCGTAAAAATACCAGCCGGTGTCGACACGGGCTCCCGGTTGCGACTGACCGGTGAAGGGGCCGCCGGCCCCAACGGAGGCCCTCCGGGAGACCTTTACGTTTTTATTCAGGTCGAACCCCATGAGTTCTTCGAACGGCACGACACCGACGTCATCAGCCGTATCCCCATATCTTTCGTTCAGGCTGCGCTCGGAGACAGTTTAGAGATCCCGACCCTTACCGGTAAGAAAATGATCGAGATCAAGAAGGGCACGCAATACGGCGATATCTTGCGCCTGCACGGCGAGGGTATCCCTTCCTTGAGAAACGGCAGTCGCGGCAGCCAGATCGTTCAATTCTCGATTCGCACCCCGACCCATCTGAACAAAAAGCAGGAAGAGCTTCTGAGAGAATTCGCAAAGGTGGAAACCGGTAAGCTGTCTTCGAAAATTAAGAGTATTTTAAAGGGAGACCATCTTAACGCGCTCTGAACATCTCGGCCTTCAAAGCGGTGCCGGCGATCAGCGCAAAGGCAGGTTCCAACCATGTTCGAATTGAAGATCGTTACCCATTTCGCGGCGGCCCATCAGTTAAAAATGGTTGCGGAAAAGTGCGAAAACCTCCATGGGCACAACTGGAAGATCGAGGTCTGCCTGAAAGGCGAAAAACTGAACCCGGCCGGCATACTGGTGGACTTTGGTGAGGTCAAAAAAGAGGTTGCGGTTATCATGTCGCACCTCGACCATAAATTTTTAAACGAAATCGGTCCGTTTAACGAAAAATTCGCACCCTCGTCCGAAAATATCGCCTATTACATTGCCACCGAATTACAATCGGCTCTCATCAATCGGCCTGTCGGCGTAAGCCGGGTCACCGCTTGGGAGTCCGACAACGCGTGCGCCACCTACATTCCCACTTAAGTTTTTTCCGAACCACGATCCGCCTTCCCACCGTGTAATCGACCGTGACACGACAACAGTTCGTCGCGCGTTATAATCGCCGATACCCGTTCGACATGCTGACGGATGTTGTCGAGCCCCCCCTCTTGACGATCCACGAGAATAACCGCCTTGACGACCGCCAGACCCTCGGAACGGGCCCTTTCGATGGCCGTCACCGTCGATCCGCCGGTGGTGGCCACATCGTCGATGATCACCACCCGGTCCGACGGTCTGACATCGCCTTCGACCCAGCGAATGATGCCGTGGTCCTTGCGGGTCTTTCTAATGGAGAAGGCATTGATCGGCTTTCCGTTCAGTTCCGAAGCAAACGCCGTGGCCACGGCAATCGGATCGGCACCGAATGTCAGTCCACCGACACCGGTGACGGCGAGGTCCTTTATGGAATCGAACACCAGATGTCCCGCCAGATACATGCCACGTGCACTCAGGGTCGTCGGTTTGCAGTTGATGTAATATCGACTCGACTGCCCGGACACCAGTTTAAAAATCGGCTCTTCACTGTATTGGAAGGATTTCCTGCAGAGCAATTCGATGAGTTCCTGTTTCATCGGCCCGGTTCCTCCGACACCGACCGGCAGATGCGGGTTGCACCGGCGGCACGAATGGCGTAGCATCCAAGTTAAAGTTGATTTCAAAAGGCGAATTGGATATATAAAAGCCTCCACCGATTTTGGAAGAAGCCGGATAATTGGGTTTCAGTGGAGGCTTTGAGCAAGGAAAACTGGAGACAGCACTCCTTGAGCTCGACCCCGTGTATACCAGCTGATTTCAAACCGGTCAATCTCTAACCGCTGGAGAGCGCCCGTGCGAAGACATGCTCACACCCAGAAGGGCCGGCAGCCAAGCCGTCTCAACCGCCGGCTGCAAATTTTTTTTGTCTTGGGGTGTTTTCTTTCGATTCCGTGCAGTAGCGTTGCCCAGGAATCGGCGGCCCCGATGACCCTGCGGGATGCGGTGGATACGGCCATCACCGCCAATCTCGATCTGCAGAGCTCCGGGCAGGAGATCGAAGCCGCCCGTGCCAACCGGAACGCCCAACAGACCAATCTGCTCCCCACGTTCAATGTCACGTATCAAGGCGTACGCACCGACAGCGGGGTGGCCGGATTTGCCGCCGGCGCCACTCCCAGCGTAGGCGATTCCTTTAACCTGTCAACCGGGTTCACGCAGCCGCTGTTTCAGGGGTTTGCCCTGATCAACCAGTACAAGGTCGCCGAG
>JBAVJU010000210.1:0-41444 GCA_049687935.1 Desulfobacterales bacterium
GCTGCACGCTCTTCAAGGACCACGGCCGTTGGGTACTGGTCGATTTGCAGCCCCTGCACAGCGCAAAGCCGCCGGCAGGTCTGGCCGTCGATCTGGGCACCACTCGGGTCGTACTGCGGATAGTGGACCTTTCCAGCGGCGAGCTGTTGGGAGAATCGGCTTTCGACAACCCTCAAATCGACATCGGTCCCGACATTCTCACGCGTATCCACTATGCCGATCGGGCGGGCGGTTTGCAACAGTTGCAACAAATGATCTGCGAAGCGGTCAACCGGCAGATCATCGCGCTCTGCCATTCCTGCTCGCGACTGCCGGAAGAAATCCTCCTGATCGCCGTGGCCGGCAACACCACCATGACACACCTGCTCCTGGGGCTGAGCCCGCACTGGATGATCCGGGAGCCCTATATTCCGGTCACCAATCGCCCCGGCCTGGTCCCGGCCGTTTCTCTCGGTCTCCAGGTAAATCCGCAGGCCAGGGTGTTCGTCTTTCCCAATATCGGCAGCTACTTCGGCGGTGATTTGATCGCCGGAATCCTTTACTCGGGTCTCCACCGGGCGGATGAACCGGCCTTGCTCGTCGATGTCGGCACCAACGCTGAGGTTGTGCTCGGCAACAGCCAGTGGTTGATTGCCTGTGCCGGTGCCGCCGGCCCGGCTTTGGAAAGCGGGGTGACCCGCATGGGCACGCTGGCCGCCCCCGGTGTCATCGATCGCGTGCGCTTCGACCGCACGGCAAAGCGTTTCGAATTTCACACGATCTCGGACCGGCCGCCGCACGGCATATGCGGATCGGGCTTGATCGACCTCGCCGCCCAGCTCTTCCTCGGCGGTCTGGTCGACTTCCACGGCCGATTTCAACCGCGGGCGTGCGGCGATCGACTGATTGACATCGACGGCATCGAGCACCTGATCGTGGTGCCGGCCACAGACTCGGCCACCGGCAAAGCCCTGACCATCAGTCAAACGGATCTCGACAGCCTCATCCGCTCCAAAGCCGCCATGTATACGATTCTTGAAACCATCACGGGCACGGTCGGCATCCGACTGGAGGACATCGCTCATTTCTACGTCGCCGGCACCTTCGGCACCTTCATCCAACCGTCCTCGGCCATCGGCATCGGCATGCTGCCGGACCTGCCGCTGAAAACTTTCAAGCCGCTGGGCAACAGTTCCCTCGGCGGCGCCACGTTGCTGCTGAGCTCGGATGGTCGCATGGAAGAAATCGACCGGATTCGGGACCGCATCACCTATCTCGAGCTCAATGTCAACCAGGATTTCATGAACCGTTTTTCGGCGGCCAAGTTCCTGCCCCACACCGACCGCAGTCGTTTTCCATCCGTTCACCCGCCCGTTGATTTTTGAAAAATAGACATTCCAAAATGTGGCGTTGTTTTTAAGCGAGCCCTTAGCGTTCTATGAGGAAGAGGTGAATAAATCTGGGGTCGAGATCTGCTGTATCGACCTGGCCGTACTCTTCTTCTATTTCGAGAAACAAGTTCTCCAGCACCGACCCGAGCCGATTGGTGATCTCATTGGAACGCATTCCGGTCAGCCCGCAGAGCCACGAAAGGAAGGATTGCTTCATGACCGGCGCGACACGGCGCGGCCGGTCATTGCTCTGCCAGAGCTTTTCGAAAAACAGCCTGAATTCGGCCCTGGTCAGAAACCGATTTTTCTCGGTGCAGCCGACCCGCTCGAGCGCCCAAAGGGTCAGCATCAGGTTTTTATAGATTAAAAACCGACGCGCAGACAGCAATTCCGGCGCTATGGTCAGCAGTGAGAAAAGGTGGTCGCAGGCCATGACGGCATCCAGCGCGGTGGCTGTCTGCCGCAGTTCGTCGACGGTGCTGAAATCCCGGTACATGCGGCCGGATACATAATTGTCGAAGAACATCGGTTTCTTGACCAGCAAACCGCCCAGAACGCCCAGCCAATCCTCGCCCCAAAACGTCAGGGAAAGCCCCTGGCCGGCAAACCAGGATCGATCCAGCCAACGCTGCGCGCGCCATTTCAATTCGAGCACCTGCCCATAACCGACCCTGAAAATATCGGACAACGGGTGACGTTGAACCAAAGCCGCCGACAGATGGGTGACCGAATGGCCGTTCGCCTCTGTTTCGGCCGCCAAGGTCTCCAGGCCAATCGACAGGAAGCCGTCGGCCTTTTTCACCACCGCCCGCAGGTCGTCTTTGCTGTGGACCGGAGCAAAATCGGCCGCGATGATCCGATTGCAAAGGCCGGCGA
Source organism: Desulfobacterales bacterium (assembly GCA_049687935.1). GTDB lineage: Bacteria > Desulfobacterota > Desulfobacteria > Desulfobacterales > SG8-13 > JARFQH01. The sequence goes on from JBAVJU010000210.1 coordinate 2,247, forward strand.
ATTCGGTCTGCAACTGCTCCAAAACAGTCCCGGTCTCGATTTGGGCCAGCGTACCGGAAAAGATGCTGCCGCTTTCGAGCACTCCCGCCGGGTAGAGAGGAACGGGTACACTGATCTCGGCCGCCGTTCGGGGCAGAATCTTATGGTTTCGTCCGGATAGTTGCCGCGAAGTGAGCGGTTGATAGACACCCACGGCCTCTTCGAAGGGAAGGAAACCTTTCTCTGACAGTCTGACGTTTCGCAGACGGTAGGCCTCTTCTTCGCTTTCGGCCGGCATGGTGTAAGCCGCCTCCAGCAGCAGTGTCTGGTAGACAACGTGGTCAAAGGCGGCTAAGCTTTGAATCAATTTCGTCAGGAAAACACGATAACCCTTTCTCTCGATGTCACCCAGTTCGGATTCGGAGGCAAAGAGCGGACCGGTGATCCGCACATAGAAGACACTGTCGAGCGTAAAGAAGTCTTCCCCGAACTCTGATGGATCCTGATCGTGTTCACAGACTCTCACCTCGATGTTCTTGAAGAGAAACAGCGTGAGCAGTTCGGTTTTTTGTTCGATCAGCCATTTGATCGTTCGCCGGGCGTCGGCCCGGTAGAGCAGATCGAACCACCGGGTCAGCGCCGCCGCCTCGATGCGGTCCCGGTGCCAGGTCTCGATGTCCAGCACGTATTCCCATTGCCGCTCGGAAGCCAGTGCCAGCAGCGGTAGGGCGTCTTCGGCGCCGATGTCGTGAATCAGCAAAAAGAGATCCTGCTCCGGGAAGGAGTGCACCAGGGCCGCCGGTTGGGCCGACTCGAGAATTCGCTGCATCGTTTTTTCCGGCGGCAGTGTCAGCAGTTCTTTTCTCTGACGGTTCAGATCTGCGATGCGGGCCGGTATTTTCTTGTCTACGGTGTCTTTCATCGTTCTCGTCAAATCTCGTCGTGTTTAACGCCGCCGGGGGCGAATTTCAACAGCAGGAGCATACCGGGAACAGCAATCAGCGCGCAGAAGATAAAAAAAGACTCCCAGCCGAGAAACTTGGCCAGAAAACCGGTGGGCGCGGCGGCCATGACGCGGGGAACGCCCATCAGGCTCGACAACAGGGCGTACTGGGTTGCGGTAAACTTCTTGTTGGTAATGCTGGCCATGAAGGCGACAAAGGCGGCCGTACCCATACCGCTGCTGAGGTTTTCAAACGTCACCACCCCGGCCAGCCAAGGCAGACTGTGCCCGATGCGGGCCAGCACTGCAAAACAGCCGGTGGAGGCCGCCTGCAGGAAGCCGAAAATCCACAGACTGCGATGAATGCCGATGCGGATCATCAAGACGCCGCCGATGACGCTCCCGGCGATGGTGGCCCAAAAGCCGAAGAGCTTGACGACCGCGCCGATCTCCGATTTTGAGAATCCGAGGTCCAGGTAAAAGGGGATGGTCATGGCAGTGGCCATCGAGTCGCCGATCTTGTAAAGCAGAATAAACCCGAGCATCCATAAGGCACTGCTGCGGTTGAAGTACTCGATCAAAGGCTCGATCGCGGCTTCCTTGAGGCTTGCAGGCGTTCCGGACGGTGTCTCAGGTTCCGGTGTCAGAAGGGTGGTCGCCACGCCGGGCAGCAGACAGGCGGCCATGACGAGATAGACAGCGGGAAACGGCATGTGGTCGGCCATGATCAGACCGCCGCCCGAAGCCAGGAGCATACCCAGCCGATAGCCGTTGATGTAAAGCGACGAGCCCAGGCCGAGTTCTTCATCAGCCAGGTCTTCCCGTCGGTAGGCATCCACCACGATATCCTGGGAGGCACTGAAAAAAGTGACCAGAAGGGCGGTAACCGCCACCAGCCAGGGGTTCCGGGCCGGATCGGTCAACGCGAGTCCGACGATGGCGCTCATAAGCGCCAATTGGATGACCAGCAACCAGCCTCGCCTGCGGCCCAGGAAAGGCAAGGTGAAACGGTCCACGAAAGGGGCCCAGAGAAACTTAAGCGTATAAGGAAGCCCGACCAACGCCATCAGGCCGATGACGGTCAGGTCTACGCCGGCCTCCTTCATCCAGGCCTGAAGAAGACTCACGGTGAGCAGCAGGGGCAGTCCGCAGGCAAAGCCCATCAAAAGCGCCACGAGCATGCGCCGGCTGAAGACGACCCTCGTCAAGGTGGGGCGTCCGCCATTCAATCTCCGGGTGGTCGTCATGGCGGACTCCCATGTCTTAAAGCAACCGCGTGCCTCAACCGCCCGGGTTCGCTTTCAGCAGGTCGGCAGGTGTGACCTTGGAACCATATTTTTCTTTCAGTGCCAACAACCCGTCACGCTGCTCGTTCAGAACCTCGAACAACTGCCGCGGCAGGCTGTCCTCCTTTCCGTAAGCGTTTATCTGCAGTTCGATACGGGCCAGAATGTTGTCGATGTAAAGTGAAAACTGCTTGATATAGAGGTCTTGCGGGTAGTCCTTGTCGATAATCTCCTTGAAGAGCTTCTTCAGATCCTCGTATTTGGGGAGATATCCGATGGGGGTGTCGATGGCCGACACCTCACGGTGAGCCCTCCGGTCCAGCCACGCCAGCCAAACCTTGACGTCCCGTTTTTCGCCAAGCAGCTTCTTGGATGTGCCCCCCCGGGCCGCGTCGGTCAGGAAGTAGTTCAATCCGGCCATAATCGGTTTCTTGTCGTCGGATAAGCCCTTATGGCCGAAAAACCGGAACTGGGCATCCATGTAATCCCCCAGGGCCCCCGGTATGAACGGTGCATTGGCCCACGGGGAACGTCGAACACCGGTGGCACCAACCTCCGTGGCAGTAGCGGCTGAAACGATGCAGGCACCGATCACCACCCCTTGATCGGAATTTTTAGCCACCCAGACTGGCGGCATGGTGTCGCTGTCGCGACCGCTGTAAGTGATCGCGCGCGTTTCGACGCCCGCGGGGTCTTCAGCGGCCGGTGAATAATTGTCCAAGGCCGATGAGGCCAGCGTGCAACGGGAGTTGGGATGAGAAAGCGGGATCGGTTTGCCGTTTTTGTCGACCATTCCCTGCTCCCAGGGACCTTGGAAGTTAATCCCCCTGCTGGGATTCTCACCATTGCCTGTCCACTGGGGCTGACCGTTTTCATCGATCAGCACGTTTGACCAGATCACCTCTGTTCCGGGATTTCGGAGGCACTTCATCAGCAAGGGGTCGCCGTCCCAGTTGACGTCCTCGACGATTCCAAAAATGCCGCACTCCGGATTGGCGGAACGGACGCTGCCGTCGCCGGCGATCCACATCTGAGCCAAGTCATCTCCCACAAAGTGATTGCCGGCCATGGCCGTGGTGGTTTTGCCACATCCACTGGGAGCGGCACCGGCGACCCAGGTGATGCGGCCGCCCGGGCCGTCGATCCCGGTGATAAACATGTGTTCGCTGAGCTCATTGCCACGGTTTTCGTAAATCGCCTTATCGACCGAAAAACGGTGGTTCCCCTTTTTGAGCAGCAGGGTGTTGCCGGCATAAGTGCAGTTGATACTGTATGTGGCCTGATAGCTGCGATCCATATATACCCGCGCGCTCGGCAGGTCTTCCGGACGGTTCAAGCCTTGACTGTGGATGTTGGTATAAAAATGACCGAGACGCTTTACTTGTTCATCGAAATGGTCAAAGGCATTGCGGTAGAGAATTTCGGCGCTGTGCGAGACATAGGCCGAACTGGTGATCTCGAGCGCCGGATTCGAGACCGGCGCGCCGACCGGACCGCGCAGGTAGAAGCCGACAATCATCGTCATGCCGGCCATGATGCCGGACATCTTGTCGCGGATGTCGTTAAGAGCCTCGTGCCGGTCGATTTTATTGGCCAGCGTACTGACCAGGTCCCCCGGATTGGTGAAGTAGAAAGTCCGATCGATGATTCGGCCTTGCTCCTCTCTGAGATCGTAGTGAATGGTGTGCCCCGGCATGGGCAGCTTCGACTCTTCGCCTCTTTCGAGAGCCAGGTCCCGGATGAACTGCCGGTCGGATTCGGTTCCCGTGTTGATGAACACGTGCTCCGGCCGGCACATGGCAAGGGCATTGGCAATTTTCAGATTAACTTCGGGATGCTTGACCCGTTGCAGCCGCGAAAATTGTTCGGCATCCAGTTTTTCTTCGAACAGCCGCGCAGCGGCCTCCGGGGTTTTGATCCCGCCGATTTCAACGATAATGTCGACTCCTTCCTTTTTCTTCATCATAGAGCAACTCCCTCTGCAAATACGGTGTTGAGGATCACAAATTCGATATCTCGAACAAAATGTCGCTCATCGGGGTCTGTCTTTTGCCTTGCGTTACGGCCCGCATACGTGAATTTTGAGACATTCGACGCACCGTGAACACAAACCAATATCCTTCGACATTTTGGTCAATTTATTTCGTCTCCGATCCTTAGTGGAATTTTTCGAAAACCGGCATGTGCTGTCGAATCCAGATTAGAACTTTCTCCATTTCGCGTTTCAGCTCCGCCAGAGCTTTTCCCCGGTGACTGATGGTGCTTTTTTCGGTGCGGGTCAATTCGGCAAACGTTTTTTTCAACGGGGGGTAATAGAAGATCGGATCGTAACCAAAACCGTTGCGACCGACCGGCTTCTCGGCAATCAACCCCTCGCAGCGGGCTTCGTATGTCAAGGCCTGTCCGGTCGGCACCGCAATCGAGATGACGCACTCAAAGGCTGCCCGGCGGTCGGGTTTGCCATCCATCTCTGCCAGCAACCGGGCACAGCGGTCCGCGTCAGTGGCGTGATCTCCGGCAAAGCGCGCGGAATATACGCCTGGCGCGCCGCCAAGGGTTTCGACGATCAAGCCGGAATCATCGGCCAGCGCCGGCAAGCCCAGGACCCTGGCCGTGAAGCTTGCCTTTTTGTATGCATTTTCCTCGAAACTCTGCCCGTCTTCTTCGACTTCGGGAATTTGGCCAAAGTCATCAATATTTCCGATCTGCACCGGAAATCCCTTCAGCAGGTCCCGGATCTCGGCTGTTTTACCGGGATTTCGGGTGGCAATAACCAGGCGAGTGGTATCCTCCATGAAAGTCCTCATCGATCGAAAGGTGCACATCAGCGAGTTGAGCCCGACATAAGGCTCTTTCAGTACACCGCATACACTTTGAAAAAGAAAAAAACCAGCGCTAAAATGCTGATGGTGTGGTTTCAGTCGATTGGCATCCCATCACATGGAATCAACGGTATGAACGATCCGCCGGAGACCATTGGAGAACATAAGTTTCGTAAATTTAAGTGAAAATATAATTCATGGCGGTGTTTTTGTAAATGGTTTTCAAATTGCGAAAACCGCTCGCCGTCCCCGGCCCTGATATTGATGAAAATTATTGGTCCGCTTCCGACGAACCGTCGGTCCCCCCGGATCGGATTAAATTCAGGTATTTGGGTGGCATTTGTGATTCGGCTTGTGATCTCTGCCAGTCGTCCTTTCGAAAATACGGCCTGCTTTGTGGTACGGGCCAGGTGGTCAGTTCTTTACAAAAACCGATCCTTGTGTGATAAAATGATGTATCGGGTTCACGCAAAGAGTAAGACCGCAATTTCAAGCGCTGAGGCGCCTGTCCGTCAAGGCGCGAGAGCGCAGGAATATCCGCATATTCCGAATTTTCGCACCTGAAGCCGGAGGGGATGAATCGGCGTCCAAAATGTGACGTGTCTTCGAGTGAGCCCTTAATCACCCGGGCAGCGCATTTCCCGATACAGAATGCACCCTTTCCTGATAATTGCCTATGCTCCAGGAACTATCCATCCGCAACTTTGCCATCATAGATGACTTAAGAATTCAATTCGCGCCGGGCCTCACCATCCTGAGTGGCGAAACCGGCGCCGGCAAGTCGATTCTCATCAATGCCATCAACCTTGTGCTCGGTAGTCGGGCATCGGCCGCCCTGATCCGCACCGGCTGCGGAGCAGCCGAGTTGGAGGCCCTGTTTCACGTTTCACCGCGAAGTGCCGCGGCCCGGACCATGGAAGCGAGCGGATACACGTCTGGTGAAGGCTTGCTGATTCGGCGCATCGTCTCCAGCACAGACAGCAACCGGATTTACATCAACGGCCGCCTGGCCACTATGCAGCTTCTCTGCACCATTACGGAGAATTTGGCCAGTATTTCCGGACAGCACGTTCATCAAAACCTCCTGAAAGAGGAACAGCACCTATTGATTCTCGATCAATTCGGCGGATTGTTGCCCATGCGCCAGGCGATTTTCGAGATCTACCACGAAATGTTGCCACTGATGGAAAAATTGGAGCGCCTGAAGGCGCTCAAAAACCGGCGGGCACAGCAGGTTGAACTCCTCCAATTCCAACGCGGAGAGATCGAATCCGCCGCCCTGACCGAACGCGAAGACGCTCGCCTCGAACAGGAACGCAACCGGTTGAAGAACAGTGAATTGCTCTTTCAAACGGTTTACCAAGCAGTCGAAGACATTTACAGCGGGCAGGGCTCGGTGGCCGAAAAGCTGGCGGCCGTGCGAAAAAACCTCGAAAAAGCCGACCGGCTCGATAGTGCCCTCTCCACGGGAGTCGACCATCTGACCCAAATCAATTTTCTGTTGGAGGAACTGATCGACCACCTCCGGCGCTATCTAAAAACGGTTGAGACGGACGAAAACCGTTTGGAGGCGGTGGAAGAACGATTGGATCTGATCAACAAACTCAAGCGGAAATACGGCGGCTCCCTGGAGGCGGTTCTGGCCCATAGCGAGGCCATTTCGCTGGAACTGACTGAAGTCGAAAATGTCGACGAACAGATTACCGTTACTGAAAAGCAGCTTGCTGGCTGTCACAGCCGACTGGCGGAGTCGGCGCTAAACCTGTCACACCAGCGCCGAAAGACCGCGAAAGCGCTGGCGCATGAGGTGGAAGCCGAGCTGAAGAACCTGAAAATGGGCCGAACCCGATTTGAGGTGGCACTGCATCGTGTGCCGACTGGCGACGGGACATCCGCCTTTCTGCAGGTCAATGGAATGCAGGTTTTTGAGTCGGGTCTTGACCGGGCGGTCTTCAGGATCGCTCCGAACGTCGGCGAGGAACTCAAACCTTTGACCGCCATCGCGTCGGGCGGAGAGCTCTCGCGAATCGTTTTGGCGTTAAAATCCATCCTGGCTGAGACCGATGCCGTCGAAACCGTCATCTTCGATGAAGTCGATGCCGGTATCGGCGGCGGCACGGCTGAGGTCGTTGGTCTCAAACTTCTCGAGCTTTCCGCTCACCATCAGGTCATCTGCATCACTCACCTGCCTCAAATTGCCAAATTCGGAGCCCATCACTTCAGCATTTCTAAAAAAGTCCTCAAGGGTCGAACCTTGACGGCCATTACGGTGCTGGACGAAAAAGGCCGAGTCGAAGAGCTTGCACGGATGCTTGGCGGAGTCGACATCACCCCGACAACGTTGAACCATGCTCGGGAGCTGTTGAAACAAAGATAGGACTGTCGGGGTCTCCATATATGATTGAAATGGATAAGTTGTTTCAATTCCTTGACATTTAAGGCTATATTGAATATGGTTAGTGTTTAAAATAAATATTTGAGGCGAGGGACCAACCGATGCCGATCTATGAATTCAAGTGTTTGAAATGTAACGAATGTTTTGAAATCTTAGTCATAAGCAACAAGGATTCGGTCGAAATGCGGTGTCCGGCGTGCGGCGCGGAAGACTTCGAACGCATTCTCAGTTGTGCCAGCTATTCCATGAACGGTGGTGCCGGTTCTGGTCAGGGCGTGAAGGCCAAAACACGAAACTGTTCGGGGGGATCCTGCAGCACCCTCGAAATTCCCGGGCCGTCTCGATAGGACCTTGATCACCGCCCCATGTTATCCTTCCGTTAACAAACACAGAAGCAGCCGACTGCAAACCGATCACCGGCAGAGCCCGGTCGTTTTCGATAGGCGCCAGGGGTTTTTAATGGACCGTTGGGCGGAGTTATTAGCTGATGCAACAAATAAGACGGGCCGAACGACGCGTCATTTTGTTCATATATCGAATTCGCGACCTAAGCAACGGGGCCCAAAATGATTCAGCAGATTCACAAGCAGGAAAAAGAACAATTCAAAAAGCTTTTTAAGCAGGAGCATATCGACCGCTTCGAAGACCGTTTTAAAGTTCTGGATATCTTTCTAAAAACCGAACAGCATGTGACCGAAGCCGAGATGGCGCGGCTCCTGCAGGAAAACGGCAATGAGCTTTCGGACGACTTCGTCAGGGAAACCCTGAACCTGATGTGCCGTTTCGGCTTTGCCCGCGAAAACCGGTTTGACAACGGCACGGTTCGCTACGAACACCTCCATCTCGGTGACCATCACGATCACATGATCTGCACGAAATGCAAAAAAATTTTTGAGTTTCGCAACGACCAGATGGAAACCCTGCAAGTCAATATCGCAGCCGCTATCGGTTTCCACATGTTGCAGCACAAAATGGAGATCTACGGTATTTGCGCTGAGTGCTTGAAGGACCGTGCATTAGTGATGCCGCTTGATTTGGCCCGTCCGGGAGAGAGGCTCGTGATCAAGCAGATCAGCGGCGGGGCCGGTGCCAGGATGCGGTTGCTGACAATGGGACTACGAATCGGCGATCCTATCGAAGTCATTACCAATCAAAACAACGGCCAGGTCGTCATAGCGGCCGACTTCAAGCGCTATGCTCTCGGCCGCGGGCTAGCCGAAAAAATAATGGTGGAGCCGGTGCGGCGATGACCCCGGAAAAATCTGACGAGAGACCGCAGGTCTTTACCGTAAACTCCAATGACCAGAACCGACGCGTCTTACATAAGACTGATCGAACAGGGTAAATTGGCGGAAAAAATCCGTTCGGCACGATCGATGCTGCACGCCTGCACCATGTGCCCCCGTGAATGCCGTGTCGACCGCCTAGCGGGTCAAACCGGCATCTGCAAAACCGGCGCATATGCGTGGGTGTCCAGCTACACACCCCACTTCGGCGAAGAAGCACCTCTGGTGGGCACCAACGGCTCCGGAACGATATTTTTTACCCATTGCAACCTGCTGTGCATCTTTTGCCAGAACTTTGACATCAGCCATGAGGGTATCGGTCAGGAGGTCAGTGCCGAACAACTGGCTGCGATAATGATCGATTTACAGCGCATGGGCTGCCATAACATCAATTTTGTGACACCCTCGCACGTCGTCTGGCAGATATTGGAAGCCCTGGCCATAGCCGCCGGAAATGGACTTCGGGTGCCACTGGTTTACAACAGCGGGGGCTATGACCGGGTCGAGACACTGCAATTGCTCGAAGGCGTCTTCGACATATACATGCCGGATTTTAAATTCTGGGACCCCCGGGTGGCTGAAGAAACCTGCAACGCCCCCGACTACCCAGAGGTTGCCCGCAACGCTTTACGGGAAATGCACCGCCAGGTCGGTGACCTTGTGATCGATGGCGACGGAATCGCCAGACGCGGTCTGCTGGTTCGACACCTTGTTTTGCCCGAAAGCCTGGCCGGCACACGTGAGATCATGCGGTTTATCGCCGATGACATATCGACCGATACCTATGTTAACATCATGACCCAGTACAGGCCCTGCGGCCGTGCCGCCGAAGTTCGAGAACTGGCGGCTTATCCCACTGAAAACGACTTCCAGAAGGCCCGTCGAGCCGCTATAGAAGCAGGAATCCGGCGTCTCGACCGCCCCGGGCGCGTTTTCGCGCTGCGGTAGGCTGAAATCGACTTTGGAACAAAGCGAGCGATCAGAATAATGGAACGAATATATGCGGTCGGCGATATCCATGGGTGCTATGATAAGCTTCTAATATTGATGGAAAAAATAGATATCGATTTCGAATTCGACACCCTGGTTTTCCTGGGAGACTATATAGATCGTGGGCCGCAGTCCTTCGAGGTCGTCGCCTACCTGGCCGACCTGAAACAAAGATACGCCAACACCATTTTTCTGAAGGGCAATCACGAGGAGATGCTCGAAAAATACCTCTCCGGCGAGGACCGGATCACTTATTTGGTCAACGGCGGTCAGCAAACGCTGGAGAGTTATATGAACCGTCCTCGGCCTGAGGGTGAACCGGTGATACCGAGAACGCATCTCGAGTTTTTCAAATCCCTGCGGATCTATCACGAAACCCAAAACTACATCTTCGTTCACGCCGGTCTAAAAAACAAAGTGCCGCTCGAAAAACAGAAAACAGAGGACCTTTTATGGATTCGAAGGCGCTTCATCGAATCGAAGTACGATTATGGCAAGATGGTCGTATTCGGCCATACACCGTTGCACGAACCGCTTCTTTTACCGAATAAAATCGGCATCGATACCGGTGCCGTCTACGGCAACCGACTCACCTGTGTGAGGTTGCCGGAACTGGTTTTTTACACCGTCTGATGGCCTTGACGGCAACCCATATTGATCACCGGCCATGGATGTCACCAATGGGATATGGCACTTTGACGCTGCTGGCTTTTTGGGTCGTCTTCAATCAATCCGCCTTGGCCGAGCTTGATCTTATCGTTTTGTCCTACCCGCAAGAGCGACACATGAGCCGTGACCTGTCTGTTTTTCGATAAAGGGACCGATATATGTATGCGCAGTTAAAGTTCAAGCCGGACAGCAAACTGATCGTAGGGGTTGGGTCAGCCCTGGTAGACATACTAACCCACGAAAATGAAGCGTTTCTGGAGCAAACAGGTGCCGTCAAGGGGGGCATGACCCTGGTGGAGAAAGATTTTATCGAAGCTGCCTTGGCCCGCTCCACCGGCAAGCGCAAGATCGTGCCGGGAGGATCAGCCTGCAATACGGCGGTGGGTGTTGGCCGGTTGGGCGGTCGGGCCCGTTTTGTCGGCAAGTGCGGTAACGGAGAGTGGGGTCGCTTCTTTCGTGAAGATTTGCTGCGCCAAAACGTGGAGCCAGCTCTTTTCGGCTCCGATTCGCCCACAGGCCGGGTGCTGTCGATTATTACGCCCGACGCGCAACGATCAATGTTTACCTATCTGGGCGCATCTTCGGAAACCCAGCCCGCGGAACTGACCAACGGCTGTTTTGAAAACGCGGCTGTTGTGCATATTGAAGGGTATCTGCTGTTCAATACGGAACTGATGTTAACGGCCTTGCGTGCCGCGCGTGCGGCCGGCGCTCTGATCTCGCTCGACTTGGCCAGCTTTACGGTCATCGAGGAATCACGCGACCTGCTGGATCGAATCGTCAAGGAATACGTCGACATCGTTGTCGCCAACGAAGATGAAGCCCGCGCTTTTACGGGTCTCACCGACGAGCAGCAGTCCTTGGCGGTTCTGGCGCAAATGGCCGATATTGCGGTGGTCAAGCTCGGCGAACGGGGCAGCGCCATCTCCCACCAGGGCCGAATGATGCGCATTGATCCGCTGGGGTCCGGCCGGGCGGTGGATACAACGGGCGCCGGTGATCTCTGGGCTTCCGGCTTTTTATACGGACTGGTAAACGGATACCCGTTGGAGCGGTGCGGTCGGATCGGCTCGGCTTGCGGTTACGAAGTGTGCCAAGTTATCGGCGCTGCCATTCCGGAAGAAGGCTGGCGGCGCATAAGGGAAATGGTAGAGGAGAGCCAAAATGGCGATTAAAAAAAAGGTCTCGCGTAAACAACTACTCAAGGAACCCGATGAGTTCCTAACACTGTCGGCCCGGTTGTTCCAATTTGTTGTCAAAAACAAATATCAGATGCTCGCCGCTTTAGGCGGCGTGATTCTGATCGTCTTAACCGTTTCGGGGTGGAGCTATCATACCCGCCAGCGTGCCAACGAGTCCCTGGCGCAGCTGCAGAAAAGCTGGAATCGGTACGAAACGCTGCGCAACGGGAAGGATAAAGATCCGGTGCTGGCATACCAGGAGGTCAGAACCGAATTCGAGCAACTGATTGCCGAGTCCGGTGACAAACCGGGTGGAAAATTGGCGCGCGTTATCTTTGCCGATATTTCCTATGATGCCGGCGAAGCAGACAAAGCCATCGCCCTGTATCAAAGCGCGCTGGAAGATTTTACCCAACCGTTTTACAGAGACCAGATTTTAAACGGTTTGGGCTATGCCTATGAGGCAAAGAAGGAATACGAAACCGCATTGGAATATTTTGGAAAAATTTCCGTGGGAAACGACCCGGTGCTTAAAGCCGAGGCCCTTTTCAACATGGGGCGCCTGTACGCGGCACTGGGCAACACAGAAAAAAGTCAGCAGGCCTACCAGAAAATCGTCGCCGATTCACCGCAATCGTTTTACGCCGAATTGGCAAAAGAACGGGCGGGAAACAAAGCGGTCGAACCAGCCGCATCTGCAAACTGAATACCAAGGCTATTTAGACCCGATATCCAGGTTGTACTTCTTGATCTTTTGATTCAGACCGCTTTTACCGATCCCGAGCAACTCCGCCGCCCGCGACTGAATGTAGCCGGTTTTCTTCAAGGCTCTCAAGATCATGGTTTTTTCGATCATCGTCAGGGTGTCGTACAGTTTAGCATCCGCAGGAACACTTTCTATGTAAAGATCGTCGTGGGCAGTTTCCTTGAAGCTTTTCGGCAGATCCGCTGGGGTGATGACACCGCCCGGGCTCATGATCATAATACGCTCGATGAGGTTTTCGAGTTCCCTCACATTTCCCGGCCAACTGTACTCGTAGAAGAGCCGTTCAACGTCGGGGTCGATCCCGGTCACCGGCACGCTGTGCTTGCGTTCATCGGCGTACTTCTTGATGAAGTGATCCAACAGAAGCCGGATATCCTGCTGTCGCTGCTTGAGCGACGGCAGGGCGATATGGACGACGTTGAGACGGTAATAAAGGTCTTCGCGAAATCGTTCCTTTTTCATTTCCTCTTTCAGGTTACGGTTGGTGGCGGCAATGACCCGGATGTTGACCGCTATCGGTTTTGTGCCGCCCACCCGTTCGAAAACCTTCTCCTGCAGCACCCGCAAGAGCTTCACCTGCAGGCCGGTTGACATATCGCCGATTTCATCCAGAAAAAGGGTGCCGGAATCGGCCAGTTCGAAGCGTCCCTTTCTCATCGACACCGCACCGGTAAAAGCGCCCTTCTCATGTCCGAAAAGCTCACTTTCAAGAAGCGTTTCGGCCAGTGCGGAACAGTTAACGGCTACGAAAGGCTTTTCCCGGCGGGGGCTGTTAAAGTGGATCGACTTCGCCACCAATTCTTTACCGGTGCCGCTCTCGCCTTCGATCAGAACGGTGGCATTGCTGGGAGCGACCTTACGTATCGTATCAAAAACCTGCTGCATGACCTTGCTCTTACCGATGATGTTGCCGAAGCTGTACTGGGAGGAAACGGCATTGCGCAGATCCCTGTTTTCCTTGATCACATGAAACATCGCGACGGCTTTTCTGACGTAGATGATCAGACGATCGTTGTCAAAAGGCTTTAAAATATAACTGTAGGCGCCCTTCTGCATGGCTTCCACCGCCTTGTCCACGGTCCCGTAGGCCGTCATCATGATTACCGGCAGTTCCGAATCTCTGGTCTTGATTTTCTCGAGCAGTTGAATACCGTCCATCAGCGGCATTTTCATGTCCGTCAGGACCAGGTCCACGTCCGAACCCTCCAGGATTTCAAGTGCTTCGGGGCCGCTGTTGGCGGTTAATGTTTCGAATCCCTCCTCTTCCAGGACGGCACCCAGAATCCGTGTGTAGTTTTTCTCGTCGTCGACGATGAGAACGGTTTCCATGGTTATCCTTTCTGTTGGAGGGGTAAATGAATGATAAACCGCGCCCCTCCATCGGAAGTATTTTCGACAAATATATCTCCGCCGTGTGCTTCGACGATGTTCTTCACGATCCCCAGCCCCAAACCGGTTCCTTTGTCCTTAGTCGTGAAGAAGGGGTCCCATACTTTTCCCAGAATTTCCTGAGGTACACCGCCCCCCTGGTCTGCGATGATCACTTCGATCAGATCCGGCTTGGCCTGTACCTGGAGGAAAATCTGGCCTCCATTCGGCATCGCCTGTAAGGCGTTGATGAAAATATTGAGAAATGCCTGATAAAGCATGTCTGCGTCCGCGGTCACCGCCGGCAGATTGTCAGCGATGGTCTTTTGGACGCTGTATCCCTTGCCCTCCAACTGCAGTGAAAGGTAGGTCAGATTTTTTTCTAAAACCTCTTCTATCCGGCAGGGGGTGAGGTGTGGCGTTCGCGGCCGGGCGTATTTCAAGAAGTCTGTTATGATGTTGTTCAGACGGCTTGATTCTTCGATAACGATATCCGGAATGGTGTTGTTCGGATCAAATCCGGTCATCTTTTTTTTGAGCAGCTCAGCGGAACTGCGAATGATGCCGAGGGGGTTACGGATCTCATGGGAAATCACTGCAGCCATTTCGCCAAGCGCAGACAGGTGGGCGGCTCGGTTGAGCTGTTCCTTCAGGCGCAGTCGCTCTTGCGCCCGCTGTTCGATGATCCCTTCGCCCCTTTTGACCACGAATATCAGTGCCAGAAAGAGCACCAGCATGACCAATGTGCTGGTGGTCACGACATAGACTTGGTATTTGAATATCGATTTGTATTCGTCGGATAGGTCCTGCACAATTTCGATCACGCCCAATACCGGTCCGGAAATACGGGACGGCAACTGCTCCGCGCGCAGCGGCGCATAGGTAATGAACCGGCTTTCTTTCGGTATGCCGAAAAGGATCTCTAAGAAATTGCCGCGCTGAACCTGGCGGGAAACTGAATTGCCATCCACCGCCGACTGGTAGCCGGTGCCTCCCATATTAGTTTTGCCGATCAACTCCTGGTTGAAGCTGTAAGAAATGACATTGTTCATGTCGTAAATATTGACCGTCTCGACCTTGAAACTGTGCAAGGTATTGCGCACCACTTTATCCATGAGTTCATACTGCTCCTCGTTTCTGAGCTGAATCTTGCCGTAACGCAGAACAACGGGCATTATAAACTGCAAAAAAATCTGGTGATTCAGGTTCTCGATGATCAAAAGGGCATATTCTTCACTCTTTTCACGCTGCATGGCGCGCTCCCAATGGGTGTTCAGTACCGACAGGATGATGGTCCCGAAAAATAGCAATATCAGACTGGTGACGGTAAAGTACTTTACCAGTCGGAACGGTTTGGATCTTTCTTCAACCGCTTGGTCGCTCGATTTCAAAACCTGTTCACCTTTCGGCAGAGAGATAGCGTCCATAGTGGGCTGTTGCAGTGCGTAATGCTTCCTTTAACTTGCTTAAACAATAAGGCCTGCTGAAACCCTCTAATACAATTAAAATGGCATCAGCCTGTCGCGATGCGAAGTTAGCATGCCAGGATCAAAATATCAATCACCGGCCAGAGATTCGTAAAGCCGCCGTCCACAAATAGTCGATGCTTTTGAATACGACTTTACTGCTGCCCGTCCGCCAGTCTTCAGTTGGAGCGGCAAAGCGTTGAAAAATCTGCGCCGGCGGCATCAGACGTGAACTCGTCATTCCATTTGAATCAAACAGCCCGCGGTCGATTAAACTTTCGCCCCAAAAGGCCGATAAAGAAAATTAATCCCGTCACTCTATAACGGTTTCAGGAACTTGACATCGGGGTAAAGAAAAGTTTGCGCTTTAAACCTGACAATCGCCGCCGGGGTTCGATACATCAACCGGAACCGCCGGCCACCGGCGAATAAAAAAAATAGGGTACCGCATTCTCAACTTTTGTGTTACAATGTACTTTAAAGTGATGTTCAAAGTATAGACACCCAAGATGTGGGTCAATACAAAAACGATAAGCCCAATATAGTGTAACTATTTATAATTATGCATAATTATGATAAAATTAATTTGACTTATACATGGCAGTATGCGATCATTGACAAAAACGAACAGGATGAAATGCCTCGCAGTTTTCAGAGGCCGATAATATTCACTGCTAATCCAAATGACGGCAACAGACCCGGTTAATGCAAAAAAACACCTTAAAAAAAGTAAGGGAAGCGCGGTTGATGAGCAAAACCGAACTCGCACGAACCGCTGGAGTTTCACCCATAACAATTTCACGCATCGAAAACGGGTTGCCGTGCCGCATGGCAACCCAACGAAAAATCATACTGGCTTTAGGACTGAAACTTTCAGACAAGCGCAAAATCTTTAATGATTAAGAGAGCTCCTATGCTATTCGGAAAAAAAGACCATCTCGTCGGTTTAGACATCGGCTCCAGGACAATCAAGGCTGCTGAAATCGCCGACACCACCAAGGGCCGGACCCTCAAACGTTTCGGCATGGTCGACATCACACCCGGTCTTATCGAGGATGGGACCATCAATGAGCCGGAAGAGGTTGCCGAAAAAATCAAAGAACTGTTCAAAACCTTCAACATCCGCGAAAAAAATGTTGCTGTATCCATTGGCGGCTATTCGGTCATCGTAAAAAAAATCAACGTCCAGACGATGGCCGAGGATCAACTTCAGGACACCATTCATTTCGAGGCCGAACAGTACATTCCTTTCGACATCAGTGATGTCAACCTCGACTTTCAGATTCTCGGTCCGAACGAAAACAATCCGAACCAGATGAACGTGTTCCTGGTGGCCGCCAAGAAAGAAATGGTCAATGATTATATTAAGCTAGTGAACCTGGCCGGATTGAATCCCTGCATTATCGATGTCGAAGCATTTGCTCTCCAGAATATTTTCGAAATAAACCATGAAGTGAAAGATGAAAATCTCGCCCTGATCGACATCGGCGCCAGCAAGACCTCGCTTAACATCCTAAAGGGCAGAAATTCAGTTTTCATGCGGGATGTCTCCCTTGGGTGCGGGCAGATCAACCAGAAAATTATTTCCTTGGTAAACTGCTCCTTCGATGAGTCTGAGGCAATTAAACTTGGCGGGCAAACCGATAAAATTGCTCCAGAGGATTTAAAGGAAATCGTCATCGGAGTCGTTTCGGACTGGTGCACGGAAATCCGACGGGCGATTGACTTTTTCTACTCGACCTACCCCGAAGATCAAATAAAACGCATTATGCTCAGCGGTGGCGGCGGTAACATCGCTGACTTCCGCCAGTTGCTGGCATCTGAAACCTCATCTGAAGTAACGACCATCAATCCCTTCGGAAACTTTGTATTGGACAGCAGTTTCGACCCTGCGTACATCGAACAAATTGCACCCCAGGCCGCAATCACAATGGGTCTGGCCATAAGGAAGATTGACGATAAATGATACGCATCAACCTTTTGCCCTTTCGGGCCGCCCGGAAAAAAGAGAATATTCGGCGCCAGATTTCGGTCTTCTTTCTGTCGTTTTTTCTGATGCTGGCCGTCCTGATTTATTACAACATCCATCTGGGCGGGCAGATCAAGGACCTCAAAACCGACGTGGACGACACGAAGAAGGAAGTCGCGAAGTTCCAGAAAATTACCAAACAGATTGAAGAAATCAAACAAAAGCTTGCGATTCTGGAGAAGAAAACCGAAGTCATCCGCACGTTGGAAACCAACCGGTTCGAACCGGTCGAGATGCTCGACAACATGTCGGGAAAAATCATCGCCAACCGGATGTGGTTTACGTCATTTGATGACAGGCCCCAAAATGTCCAAATTGATGGTATCGCCCTGGACAACAAGACAGTGGCGGACTTCATGACCCGTCTGGAGGGTACCGGGCTGTTTGGTTCCGTGCGCCTGCAAACCATTCAGAAGCATGTGGTCAAGGGCTCGGGACTGAAAAAGTTCTCCATCACCTGTAGTAAGCCAGTACCCAACCAACCGAAAAAAGACCAAAAGAAAAGAACATAATCATGAAAAAGACCTCTCTCTCTTTAGATGCTTTTGAACCTTTTATCGACAAGATCGAAAAACTTTCAAAGCTCTACCGGCTTCTGATAAGTGCCGGCATTTTTCTGGTCTTTATCGGCGTGGCTGTTTTCTTGTTCTACATGCCAAAATACGAGACCATCGCCAATCTCGAAACGGAACTGGCAAAATTGGACAAGGAGCTTCAGACGGCGAAGAGCAATGCCAAGGACCTGAAAAAGTTTCAGCAGAAGATGAAGGATGCAGAGGAACAATTTAAAATCGTCATGAAATCCTTGCCGGAAAAAGAAGAAATCCCGTCACTGCTGACCAGCATTTCAGATTCCGGCAAAGATTCCGGGCTGGAGTTTCTCCTTTTTCAACCGAAGGGTGAGATACCGAAAGAATTTTACGCCGAAATTCCCGTCATCATGAAAGTAACGGGCAAATTTCACAACATCGCCATCTTTTTCGATCGGGTCGCCAGATTATCGCGTGTTGTCAATATCCGAGACATTTCCATGAAACCGGCCAAGGGCAACCTGTCCCTGACCACAGCATGCACTGCCGTGACGTATAAATTTATCGAAAACAAGCCGGCGCCGAAGAAAAAGTCGGCAAAAAAGAAAAAATAACCCTTTTTTAGAAAACAGAAACGATCAGCTATGAATACACTGCGCGGCATCATTTCACTGACCATGTTGTCCTTTCTATTTACGGCGACCGGGACCTGGGACAACCAGGCTCTGGCGCTTGCAAAGCCTACGGTGGTGCGGAAAAAGATCCAGATACCGCTGGAATCCCAAGACAATAAACCGGGTGCAGTCGTCAGCACTCTATCGCCCAAGGCCGATATCGCCAAAGCTGAAACGGTACAAATCACGCAACCGACGCCGGTTGCGAAGGCTGAGGGCGCCGATCAAAGAGCGAAATCGGATCTTGCATCTGGTCCGTCGGAGAAAAGTAGTCCGTTGGTGATGGCTCCAAAATTACCGACACCGAAAGTTCCCCCTACCGATCGCTCCGAACCACTGCAGGTGGATTCCGTATCTCCGGCTATTGCCGCAGCCTCAGCGCCGCCGACACCCATCGCAGCTTCAGAGTCTGCAGTGCCGGCGTTTTCTCAAGGGACGCCTTCGGCTGAGGTCGTCGAACCGGCTGTAACCGTGGCGACCGTAACTGTCATCGAAGATAAACCGCCCTCCATCGTCGCCAGAACGAAGGACGGCGATCCGCTGCCATACAACCCACTGGGCAGGATCGACCCATTTGAACCGCTCTTCAAAGACGAGCCCGAACTTGCGCCGTCCGACTCTAAACGGGATAAGCGGATTCCCCGGACACCGCTCGAAAATATCGATCTGGGTCAACTAAAATTGGTTGGCGTCATTTTGGCCTCCAGCGGCAACCGGGCACTGGTTCAGGAAGCCTCGGGAAAGGGCTATATTATCAAGGAAGGGACCTATATCGGTGTGAATTCAGGGAAGGTGACCGAAATAAAAAATGATCGCGTCATCGTAGAGGAAGAAATCGAAGACGTTGTCGGCAAACCGGCAATTCGCAATAAAGAACTCGTACTCCCGAAACCCCCCGGAGAATGATCACATGAGCACCTCAATTGTAAGAGTCAACAAACGCGCAGCACTGGTCATTTTTCTGATTGCCGTGCTTGGACTGTCAGGCGGGTGTGCCGCCAACAAACCGGTGGCCAAGGAAGCGCTCGGCGAACAGCGGGCAGCTAGCGCCAATACCATCTCGGCGATTGTAATCACCGAGAATGCGGAATCCTGTATCGTGCGGGTTGAAGGCAGCAGCCAACTCACCTATACATCCGTCAGGCAGGATTTCCCTCTGGGCGTTCTCTTTTATTTTCGAGACACCCGCATCGACAGCGCCGTCGTTCCTCAGACCGTAACGGACAATACACTCATCGATTCGGTCGAGGCCTCACAGATCAGTGAAGATCAGGGCATGTCACGGCTTTTTATTGCCCTGAAACAGGATGCGCCGTATGAGGTTGCCGATGATGATGGAACTGGTATGCGAATTGAATTCGCCAAGCCGCTTGCAGCACCGATTGCCGGTGATGCGCAAGGTGCATCTGAAGACCTGAGCGCTGCTGCCAAAAAGACAACACCGGCCTCCCACCTCGAAGGCGTTTACATCGTGAAGACCGATGACCGGACACGTCTCAATGTAACGGCCGATGGAACTATCAAAAATTATAAATCCTTCGTACTCTACAATCCGGCTCGTATCGTGTTTGACATCCCGAACCTGAAAAGTACCCACACAGGAGAACAGGTGGTTCAGGCGAACACCGAATGGATCCGACAGGCGCGCTACTACGGCTATCCTGATAAGGTCCGCCTGGTCATCGACACGGAAAAGAACTACCTGAAGAATTACACGGCCACACCGTTAGCTTCCGGAATGACCATACAGGTTGGAAGCGAACCGCAGGCGGCGGTCTCTGCCGCTGCCATAAAGCCGCTACCAGTGGTTAAACCGATGGAAGAAAAACCGGTAGCGACCGTTGCTTCCGATTCGCGACCTGCCGCAACCACCACCGCGGGTGCCGGTACTGAAAAAGAAGCATGGGTAAACCGGATCGACTTTATGAGCGAAGAAGCCGGACAATCGACGATTATCGTCGGCACCACCCGACCGGTTCAATACGAATTGAAAAATTCATCCGATAAACTCCTGCAGCTGAAACTCTTCGATACCAAGCTGCCGAAATATCGCGATCGTCCCCTGATCACGACGCGTTTCGAAAGTGCCGTCAACCGCATCACGCCGGTTTACAATAAATCGATGCCGAAAACGACTCTGGTCGCCATCGAGCTGCGCGAAGCCGTGAACTACGACGTCGAGCAGAAAGATGACGTCCTGATGATTCACTTCGGCCCGTCGTCAGTGGCGCCGATGCCACTCGAACAGGCCAACTTGCCGGACTGGAAGAAGATTTTGGCCCAAACCGAAGCCGGGTCACCGGCCATAGAGCATGCAACCGCGGAACGCGAGCCGATCGCTTCCCCGACTCCGCCGCCCATCGCCGCGCCGGCCGTGCAGCCACCGGCTCCGGAGCCTTTGATGCCAATGGCGGCGGTGGCGTCATACAAAGCACCGACCGTGACCACCTATGGGGCGCACAAAGTGTTTACCGGAGAAAAAATAGCCCTTGATTTCTATGAGACCGATATCAAGAACGTGTTTCGCATCATCCGGGAAATCAGCGGTAAGAACTTCGCCATCGACAAGGATGTCACCGGCAATGTCACCTTGACCCTGGAAAAACCGGTTCCTTGGGACCAGGTTCTGGATCTTGTATTAAAGATGAACCGCCTCGGCATGGTATATGAAGGCGATATCATTCGGATTGCCACCCTTTCGACCCTGACGGCGGAAGAAAAGGCCAAACAGGATAAGATCGCCGCCGAACAGAAATCCCAAGAGGTGGTCAAGGCGCTTGAGCCTCTGGTCACCGAATACATTGCGGTCAATTATTCGGACGCCAAAGGTGAAGTCCTGCCGCTGGCCGAGAAACTGCTGACCCAAGACCGCGGCAGCATCAGCGTCGACCAGCGCAACAATCAACTGATCGTCACCGACACCGTCTCCAAGATCGCTCAGATCAAAGAGATCGTCAGCCGCATCGACACCGTAACGCCGCAGGTCGTTATCGAGGCCCGCGTGGTCGAAGTCAGCGAAGAATTCTCGATGGAACTGGGCATCGAATGGAATATGAGTTGGGGTCCGACAGGTGGCAGTAATTTTTGGGGCGGCGACGTGGCCATGAATTTCCCATCGAACGCTTCTTCGACAATCGGGTTCAACTTCACCAAGTTGGCCGGAACGCCATTGACGCTGGACGCCACGCTCAACGCCGTGGAGGCCAACAAACAGGGCCGGATCATCACCGCGCCCAAGATCGTTACGCTCGACAACAAGAAAGCCAAAATAAAGCAAGGCGTCGAGTGGCCTTATCTGGAACGGGATTCATCCGGCAACGCGACGGTAAAGTTCAAGAATATCGACCTGCTGCTGGAAGTGACGCCAACCGTAACACCGGATGACCGCATCCTGATGAAAATCTACATCACCAAAAACGACATCGGTACCATCACCTTGGGCGTGCCGTCTCTCAACGTCAACGAAGCCCAGACCGAACTGTTGGTGAACGACAGCGACACGATTGTCATCGGCGGTATTATAAAGAAAAACGAACAGGAATCTGAAACGGGCTGGCCGGGAGTAAAGGACATTCCCCTGATGGGCTGGCTATTCAAAACGCAGAACGAAAACACCACCAACAATGAACTGCTGATCTTCATCACCCCGCGCATCGTTCAGCTCGAGCAGCGCCAGGCGATCTAACGCATTCGGTAGAAAAGAAAACCCGCCTTTTCTGTGTCTGAGAAAGGCGGGTTTTTTATTTGGATCGCGTCGTCAATTGTCTTAAGGAATATTTTTCAGCTTCATCAGTTCACTCTTTGCGGCCTTGGCTTCGGGAGAATCCGGTTTGAGCTGAACGGCTTTCTGAAAAGCGGACTTTGCCTTGGCGGGGTTCTGCAACAACAGATAGGATTCTCCGAGTTCGTAGTAGGCTTCTGAAGACGTCGGGTCACTGTCGATGGCCGCGGTCAGGGCCGCCTGCGCCGCAGCAGCATTCCCCATTGCCAGGTAGGTCCGCCCCAAGCCCCTGAGGGCCAACGGAAAACTGGGTTCCAGTTCCAGTGCTTTCTGGTAGTAGATCTCCGCCTCCTTGTAGTCCTTCTTCATGTAATAGGCATAGCCGATATTGGTCAGCGGATAGTGGGGTGTTGCATACAACAGATCGCCGGAGACTTCTTTGAAAATAGCAATCGCCTCATCATACTTTTTCTCATTCAGGTAGGCAACCCCGAGATTGTTTTTGGCAACTGCATAATCGGGCTTCAGCTGCAAAGCCTGTTTGAAGTGTGTGACGGCCAGTTCAGGCTTGTCTTTGGCCAGGTATACCTGGCCGAGATAATTCTGAAGAATGTGATCATCGGGATTCATCTGTTCGGCCTCCAGCAGGTACTTCAAGGCGCTCGTAAAATCACCGGCCAGATAGTATTGCTTGCCGAGGTCCCTGTAGGCGACTTCCCTTTTTCGTAAATCGGTCCGGTCTGCAGCGCAAGCAATGAGCAAAAGTGCACAGGCCACCCACAAAATTCGATTTTTTCTCATGTTCAATGTCCCTCATCGGTCGGTTAGACGCCGGCAGCCCCGCGGCGACTGCGCGCTGGGCTGCAAAAGGCGCTCACGGTTTTTTCAGGTTTAATCTGTCTGCGATCTCCTCGGACACGCGCCGCACGAACAGGTCGAAATCAAGGCCGCTCAGTGGTTTTCCTGGTGCCGGTAATTTTTCCAGGCCTTGCGGGCGGAGGTACAGCGGTGTGTTGATCAACTGCGGATCGACTGTGATGCCGTATTCCGGCGGGAACTGCTGTTCGAAATACATCTGCTGAAAACCCGCAAATTTCAACGCGTGGGCAGTGGAATCAATAACCGCAATGTCGCCGCCGTCGACCAGGCCCTGTTTCCGGGCAATCACCAGGCCGGCCAGAGCTTCCCCGCCATGGGTGCAAGCGATGTGACCGTTGCGATTGGCCAGCAGTTCCCAGTCCATGATGGCCTGCTCGGTCACTTCGACGAAAAAAACCCGTTGCCGGCCGGCCTCGTGGTTATAGCGCTCCACCAAGTGGATGACCCGGGGCATGGACACGGGATTGCCGATCATGGCCGCCTGGGCTACGCTCGGCTTAACCGTGACCGGCACAAACTTTCGCTTTGACGGGTTCGGTTCAAGGTAGTACCGGTAAACCGGATTGGCGTGTTGTGACTGCACGCCGATGACCTTCGGCAAGTCGCCGATGATTCCGGCTTCATGAAACTTTAAGAACCCGTTCATCACGGCCGTTATGTTTCCGGCATTGCCGATCGGCAGAATGACGACTTTGTCGCGCAGGTCGTACTCAAAATCCTGGGCGATCTCATAGGAATAGGATTCCTGTCCCAATATCCGCCAGGCGTTTTTCGAGTTGAGCAACGCGACATCGTATTCGTCTGACAGCCGTTCGACGACTTTCATGCAATCGTCAAAAACACCCGGAATTTCAAAAACAGCCGCGCCACTTCCGAGCGGTTGGGAAAGTTGTTGGGGGGTGACTTTTTTATGGGGCAGCAGCACGGCCGACTTGATATGGGGATTCAGATAAGACGCGTACAAGGCGGCTGCGGCCGAAGTGTCGCCGGTGGAGGCACACACCGCCAGCACCTCGGATACCAGTCCCTGGTGGATCAGGTGGTTGATGTAGCTCAGCGCGCTGGCCATACCCCGGTCCTTGAATGATGCGCTTGGATTCTGTCCGTCGTTTTTGAAATAAAACCGGAGTCCGACTTTTTTCTGCATGAAACCGTTGGCTTCGATCACAGGGGTGTGACCTTCTCCTAAATAGACAACCGATTCCAACGGGATGGCCGAGCCGATAAATTCGTGATAGCGGTAAATGCCTTTCAGGGCCGGAAGGGTGAGCATCTTGCGGTAGTCGAGCACCCGTCGCCAAATCCCTCCCGAAATTGCTCGCAAGCGATCGACGTTGCGGTCGACAATCAGCAACACTTGCCGGCATTGCGGGCAGGTGTACAGCAATTTCTCGATGCCGTATTCCGCGGCGCACCCCAGGCAGCGATAGACGGGATCGCCGGATGGCTGCGGCAGAATGTAAGCACGAATGTCTTCGGGAATGTCTTCTATTTTCAAAGTTTAATGACTTCCATGCCGCCCATGTAAGGTCGCAGCGCCTCGGGTATGACCACACTGCCGTCGGCCTGCTGATAATTTTCCAAGATCGCTGCAACGGTCCGTCCCACCGCAAGCCCGGAACCGTTGAGGGTGTGAACGAGCTCCGTGCCCTTTTTCCCCTTTTGCCGGAAACGGATGTTGGCCCGCCGTGCCTGAAAGCTCTCACAATTGGAACAAGACGAGATCTCGCGGTAGGCGCCTTGACCCGGCATCCAGACTTCGAGGTCATACGTCTTTGCAGCGGAGAACCCCATGTCGCCGGTGCAAAGCGAAACGACCTGATAGGGCAGCCCCAGACGCTGGAGAACGGCCTCGGCATTGGTCAGCATTTTTTCGAGTTCACCATAGGACGCCTCCGGTTGTGTCAATTTCACCATTTCGACCTTGTTGAACTGGTGCTGCCGGATTAAACCTCTGGTATCCTTACCGTATGAACCGGCCTCGGATCGGAAGCAGGGGGTGACGGCCGTGTAATAAATCGGCAGCCGGCCTTCATCCAGCACCTCTCCCTGGTGCAGGTTGGTAAGCGGCACTTCGGCGGTCGGTATCATGAAGTAGTCCCAGCCCTCGAGCTTGAAGAGGTCCTGCTCGAATTTCGGCAGTTGCCCGGTGTTGGTCATACTCTGCCGGTTGACGGCGAACGGCGGCAGGACCTCTGTGTATCCATGCTCGGAGACATGAATGTCTAACATGAAATTGATCAAGGCCCTTTCAAGATGGGCCCCGGCGCCGAGGTACAGAGGAAAGCGAGCGCCTGTGATCTTGGCGGCACGCTCGAAGTCGAGGATACCGAGTCTGGTCCCTATGTCCCAATGGGCTTGAGCGTCATGTCCGAAGTGAGGTGGTGCCCCCACCTGTTTGACAAGTGAATTGTCGGCGGCATCCTTGCCAAACGGAACCGAGGCATGCGGGATGTTCGGAATTTCGAGCAGGATCTTGTCGAGTGTTTCTTGGTGCACCGCCAACTCTTGGTCGAGTATTTTTATTTTGGCCGACACTAAGCGCATTTGCTCAACGAGAACCCTTGCATCTTCACCAACTTTCTTCAAATCGGCAATCTGATCGGACACTCGGTTGCGTTGGTGACGCAGTTCTTCGAGTTCGACAAGAACACCGCGCCGAAGATCATCGGCCGTTTGGAACGCACTGATATCGATTTCCGAATGTCGCGCCTCCAGTGCACGCTTGACATCGGATAAATTCTGCCTGACAAACTTGATTTCCAACATATCGGCCCTATATTAATTGTTATTTTTTCGGTATGTTCTTGTATTAAAGGAGGCCGTTCGCTATGATTTGTATTCGAAATTCTATAATGTGGCAGTGGTTATAGACCGCATGACTCGGCAGGTATTAAAACCGGCTATCCGTCGCCGTCGGACATCCGGCCGCAATCGACAAAATAATTGGAAATCTCTAACATGAGGCTACAGATTAGTCAATGATGAATGCAGGTTGACGTATTTCGGGGGTGCCTTTTAACCAATGAACTACGGGCGAGGGAACACCAGTTATGGAAGAAATCCAGAAAACCAAGGCTGATATCAGAAAAGAGATTGCCGCTGCGATCGGCAGACTCTCCGTGAACGAACTGTCTGAAAAAACCAGTTTGATTGAAAACCGCCTTTTTGATTTCGCCAATTTTCTCGAAGCCAAGATTGCCCTGCTGTACATTGAGAATCCAAACGAAGTGAAGTCCACAGAAATTATCCGCCACACTTTCGACCAAAACAAGATCGTCGTTCTTCCTCTGGTTAAAACCGACACCAAGAAATTTAAGCTGTTTAAAATTGACGACTTCGCAAAAGACTTGAAACCCGGCCAAAACGGCATCCTGCAACCGGACCCGGAAAGGTGTCGCACCGTGCCGATCGACTGCATCGATATCGCCATCATACCGGGAGTTGCTTTCGACGAAAAAGGCGGGAGAATTGGATCGGGAGACGGATATTACGACCGGCTCATCCCGCACCTGCCGGTAACGACCCGCAAGGTGGCTCTGGCCCTGGACTGTCAAATCATTCCCCAAGTGCCGATCGACTCCCACGACAAGCACGTGGATATCATCATTACGGACAAACGCATCATCTACAAAATATGAACCGAACGTTTTTCCGGATGGCGTGCATGATAGAAAAAGAATCGACAAAATTTGATCGCCAGCGCGAAGAAATGGTCAAACGCCAGATTGAAACCCGCGGTATCACCGATCAGGGAGTCCTGGCGGCTCTGCGCAAGGTGCCCCGCCATCTCTTTGTCAGTGAAGCTTTGAGAGACCAGGCTTACGGTGATTTTCCCCTTCCCATCGGGGACCAGCAGACCATCTCGCAACCATACATCGTTGCCGAGATGACTCAGGCACTTCAGCTTTCGGCAAACGACCGGGTGCTCGAAATCGGGACCGGATCGGGTTACCAGGCCGCCATTCTGGCGGAAATCGTCTATCGGGTCTACACCATCGAGCGCATCCATTCCCTTCTGATAAAAGCCCGTCGGATTTTCGACCGCCTCAGATATCACAACATTATCACCCGCTTCGGTGACGGTACCGTCGGCTGGCTTGAAGAAAGTCCGTTTGACGCCATCATCGTCACCGCCGGTGCCCCGCGTATTCCCGATTCTCTGATGGACCAGTTGGCCGAAAATGGACGAATGGTGGTTCCGGTCGGTGATCAGCACTCACAGGAATTGGTTAAAATATTAAAAAACCAAGACGGAATTCATCGCAGCAATCTCGGTGGCTGTCGCTTTGTCAAACTGGTCGGCGAAAAAGGTTGGAGCGACCGCTGAATGTTGCGCAAACTCTATGACTGGGTCCTGCATTGGGCCGAAACCCCCTACGGTTCATGGGCGCTTTTCCTGCTCGCTTTTAGCGAGTCTTCCTTTTTTCCGATTCCACCGGATGTCCTGTTGATTGCCCTCGCAGTTGCGATTCCCCGCAAATCATTTAAATTCGCCCTGATTTCATCAATCGGCTCGGTTCTCGGCGGCTGTATCGGTTATTTGATCGGTTGGCAGTTCATGCAGGGGATCGGAGAAAAAATCATCGCTTTTTACGGGCTGACCGACAAGGTCGATTATATCGGCACTCTCTACCGGACATACGACGCATGGGCAATTGGTGTTGCCGGGTTCACCCCGATTCCTTACAAAGTGTTCACCATTGCCGCTGGCATGTTCGAAATCAATTTTATGGTTTTTTTTATTGCCTCGCTTGTGTCCCGCTCGGCCCGTTTCTTTCTTGTCGGCGGGTTGATTTATATTTTCGGATCCCGCATCCAGAGTTTCATCGACAAATATTTTAACATCCTGGCTGTGTCCTTTACGGTTTTATTGATCGCCGGCTTCATTATCCTCAAGCGCTTTTTCTAAGTCCACCCATGAGGTCCGTATCGGTCGCGGCTTGCACCAGGAAGGATACAAAAGCCTCGGCCGGTGGGGAAAGGCTGCGGTGTTTATGGCGGGTCAGATAAAAATGTCGTTTGAGATCCAGACCCTCGATCCGCAAAGCTTTGAGCGATCCGGCTTGCAATTGTTCGATGACAGCGATCGGAGAGACGATAGACAGGCCGATTTTACTTTTAACTCCCTGGACGACCGCTTCCGTGCTACCGAATTCGGCAACGATGTGAATGTCTTTTAGTCGATGGCCCTTTTTTTGGAGACTTTCTTCAATCGATTTTAAAGTACCGGAGCCCGGTTCGCGCACGATAAAGCTTTCTTGGAGCAGCATATCAAAAGTGACGCCGTTTTTGCCGTGCCAGCGGTGATCGGCCGGAATGATCAACCGCATTTCGTCTTCCACCAAGACGTGCTGCTCCAGTTTGCCGTTGGATGTTCGCGCACCGACCATCCCAAATTCAAGCTCTCCGGAGAGAATATCGGTGACGATTTTACCTGTGTCAGCCACTTTGAGGGATAAATAAACTTGCGGGTATTTTAATATAAAGCCGGCTGCAATTCGCGGTAAAATATGGCCGCCAGGGATGGTGCTGCCCCCAATGGTCAGATTGCCTTCGACGGCGCCTTTGAATTGGCTGAGAGCCTTTTCGGCTTCGTCCCTCAATGCAATCAGCCGCAGGGCATAGTGATAGAGAAGCTCGCCTTCTTTGGTGGGGACAGCCTCTTTGGCCAATCGATCGATCAACCGGCAGCCAAAATGATGTTCCAGGTCCTTTATGTGGCTGCTGACGGTCGGTTGCGACAGGTGGACCAGTTTTCCGGCCTTTGAAAAGCTCCCCTGTTCGACGATTTTACAAAAAATGGTCAGCTGCCAGAGGTCCATGATATCAATCGGGGCAGAGAAAGGAAGACCGAAACGCATCGTAAGATGGCGGATTCGCCGTCAAGAACCATCCTGCTTTGGGCCGAATTTTATTTTAAGCTTTTTGAGCACGTTCGACGGCACCATGCCTTCGATGTTGCCTCCGAACCGGGCCGCTTCCTTGATAATGGAGGAGCTGGTAAAAATCCAGCGCAGACCGGTCATCAAAAAAACCGTCTGGATTTCACGGTCGAGGCGGCGGTTCATAAGGGCCATCTGGAACTCATACTCGAAATCCGAAACGGCCCGCATGCCGCGCAAAATCGCTTGGGCTTTGCGTTTGGCTGCATAGTCCACCAAAAGACCGTCGTAACGATCGATTTCGATATGCGCTAGGCTCTTCATGCTCTCCCGGAGCATGCCCAGCCGTTCTTCCACTGAAAAAAGGGTTTCTTTTCCGGGGTTGTACAAAATGGTGACGATGATCTTATCGAACAGTTTCAGTCCCCGCTTGACGATGTCCAGGTGACCGTTGGTAACCGGATCGAAAGACCCCGGATATATCGCAACTCTCGCCATAGCCTTCATCCACGACTTTTTGAGTTAGTGCCCAACCACGGCTGCATTAAGAGCACGGATCAGTTTCCGATCCAGAAGTGTGAAATTTTCTGCCGATTCAAGGAAATCAAGAAATTGCGCTAAAGCCTTGTCCCGTGGGCCGCACAAGTGATTTTGCAGACCCGTCACGTCTCCGACCCGCTCTTGGTGAGGCCTCCGGCGTGATGTGCGCCGCGAGTGCAGAAAAGAGCCATTTGCCGGCAGCAATAAAAAGGTGCCGGGGCGGCTGGTTTGGCGTTCATAGCACACATTCTAAAAACGAAACAAGGGTTTTTCCGTAGCGTCTCTGGTCGTGATGTACATAGCCCTCCAGGTCGAACGGAAGCGGCTCGTGCACGGAGTGTTCGAGAATCAGACAGTGGCCGGGTGCCAGGCAAGGGTTGCGCCGGAGTAAATCCAGGGCGTTTCGGACAAAACCTCGGTTATAAGGCGGGTCCATGAATACGAGGTCGAACCGTGTCTGCGCCACTGGAATTCTGTCGAGGCCGCGGGATATATCACCGAGGATGACCCGTGCCCGGTCCAGGAGCCGGCACATCTCCAGATTGCGATAGATGACAGTTACAGCCGCACGGCTGTTGTCGATGAAAACGGCCGCGCGTGCTTGGCGGCTCAGTGCTTCAATGCCGAACGCGCCGGTACCGGCAAACAGGTCCAGCACCACGGCGTTTGGAACCCGTACAGCGATGATATTGAAGATCGACTCCCGCAGCCGGTCGGCTGTCGGCCGAATCGCCGAGCCGCTCAAAGAAGCCAGATTTTTTCCTCTCAGGCTTCCGCCGATAATGCGCAAATGAAATTTTCCTCAACCGATAAGGAGCAAGGTTACCTGATGATCTCGTTTATTTTCTTATGCAAGTAACTGCGTCCGACGCCGAGTATTTTTGCGGTCCTGGTTATATTGTTTTTGTTTTCTTCGAGCTTCTTTTGAATGTATTCTCTTTCAAAGACCTTCTTGGCTTCCTTCAAATTATCGATGGCCAGCAGTTCGGATTCACCGAGAACGGCCTCGAGGCCTGCTGCGGGATTATAGGGTTCGGGTAAGTCTCCGATGTCGATAATTTCTTTTTCAACCATTATGGCCAGGCGTTCCACCAAATTTTTCAATTCGCGAACGTTTCCCGGCCAAGCGTAATAGCGGAGCAGATCGAGTGCACCGGGAGTCATCTTCTTTTTTTCCTTTTGACTTTGCTTTGCAAATTCCTCGAAGAAGATGTCGACCAGCAGCGGGATATCCTCGGTTCGGCTCCGCAGCGCCGGCACCTCGATCGGCACGACGTTCAGACGATAGAACAAATCCCCCCTGAATGTCCCTTCTTCAATTTCTTTTTCGAGTTCTTTGTTGGTGGCGGCAATGACGCGAACATCCACGGTGATGGTGCGATTGCCTCCCAATCGGTTGAACTTCTGCTCCTCAAGCACGCGCAGCATTTTTGACTGCGTTTTCAAGCTCATGTCGCCGATTTCATCCAGAAATATGGTCCCGCCGTTTGCCAATTCGAATTTTCCTCTTTTTTTCACAGTGGCACCCGGAAAAGCGCCCTTTTCATGTCCGAATAGTTCACTTTCGATCAGTTCTTCCGGGATGGCGGCACAGTTGACGGTAATCAAGGGTTGCTCGACACGCCGGCTGAGTTGATGGATAGTGCGGGCTATGAGTTCTTTACCCGTTCCATTTTCGCCCTTTATCAGGATCCAAGTGTCCGTCGGGGCAGCCACGGCGACCTGTTTTTTGAGCAACTGGATCGGCGGACTGTTTCCGCTGATGGAATTCTTCTCGATCATCTTCTTCCGCAGATAGCGGTTCTCTTCTTCGAGTCGGCGATAATTCAAGGCGTTGTTGATCGCGAGTATAATCTTGTCGATGGAAAGGGGCTTTTCGATCAGGTCATATGCACCAATTTTGGTGGCCTTTACGGCCGTTTCGATCGTCCCGTGTCCGGTGATGATGATCACCTGAATGAAGGGGTTGTTCTTTTTGATTTCCTGTAAGGTGTCGATGCCGTCCAGGCCCGGCATCCAGATATCGAGGAGCACAAGGTCGGGTGATTCGCTTTCAATTGTTTTCAGGGCCTCGTAGCCGTTGGATGCGGTGCGGACGTCGAAGCCCTCGTCGGTTAGAAGCCCCGCCAGAGACTGCAGAATCGAAGGTTCGTCATCAACGATCAATATGGAAGGATTCATTCTCTGAACTCCTTGAAGAAGTTATCCGGCAACGAATTCTACCCGTTGCCGTTAATCCAAACCGGACCCGTTACCGGTTAGACCGGCAGTTCGATAACGAACTTGGCCCCTGTGGGCTGATGATCCTGGACGCTTATGACACCGTTGTGGTCTCCGACAATGGTGCTGACGATTGTCAGACCCAGCCCCATACCGGCCTTCTTGGTGGAAAAATTGGGTTCGAACAACCGGGTCTTGTCGGCATCCGAAATACCGGGACCGTTGTCGGCCACTTCGATGCGGACCCGATTTAAAATTGAATCATGGGTCGATGTGATCGCAATTTCACCCCGGCCCTTGATGGCCGCAATAGCGTTTTCCAGAAGATTGATCATGGCCTGCTTGATCTGTTTACGGTCCAGGTTCATGATCGGAATGGCGTCGGTCAACCCGGTTTCGAAACGAATATCAGGGTGCCCATCTTTGTAGAGGGCTACGGTTTCCTCGATGATGGGCAGCAGTTCGCACGGTTTGAGATCAACACTCGGAAATTTGGCAAATGCTGAAAACTCGTTAACCAGGTTGCGAATCAATTCCACGTGGTCGATGATCATCCGAATGCATTCGTCGAAAACAGGGTCTTCGTGGTCTTTGGCGAATTTTCGTTTGAGCCGTTGGGCCGAGAGGGTGATCGGTGTCAGCGGATTTTTAACTTCATGCGCGATCCGGCGGGCCACCTCGCGCCAGGCTGCCATCCGCTGCGCTCTTTCCATCTCCGTAAGATCATCGAACACCATCACGATGCCCATGGGGTTGCCGGCATCGTCCTTAAGTGCATTAATGTTGGTCAAAAAGCTGCGCGTCCGTCCATCGATGATCAACCGCAGAGGCAGCTGAAGGGCATCGTTTTTTGAGAGCGACAGGCTGTCCATGATTTCACGGGCCAGACCGCGGAACTGACCGTCCAGCAAGTGTTCATAACTGTGGTTAAGGACATCGTCGACTCTGAGACCCAGCATTTGAGCCGCCGAGGTGTTGATCGTCTTGATGACGCCGCCGGCATCGAGGGTGATGACGCCGGCAGAAACATTTTTCAAAACGATTTCCATGTACTGACGCTTCTCCTCGATTTCGACGTTCTGCTGCTGTAGCATGCGGGCGGAGAGCTCCAGTTGCTCGCGGCTGATGCGCAAATCTCGCGTCATTTTGTTGAAGGATTCCACCAGGCTTCCGATCTCATCGTCCGCAACCCGCTCGATCGTAAAGCCCAACTCACCCTCGGCCACCCGACGGGTGCCTTCGGCCAACTCTTTTATGGGAATACTGATAGAGCGAGCAAGATAAAATCCGAACCAGATGGCACAAAAAAGAACCAAAAGGGCCACAATGGATAGAACAATGTAATAGGTGTTCTGGATCGGCTTTTTGAGCAATTTTATCTGCTGGTATTCTTCGAACCCGCGCGTAATCGACTTCATGCTCTGAGAGATGTCCGGCACCAGCAGAATGGACAGGCCCAGAAATCCTTTGACCTGCTCGCGCCGGACTCCAAAAGGAATCGTTCCCATGGTCCGGATCAACTCCCCCTTGGAGATGTTTTCCGAAAAGGTCCAAATACTCTCCGGAACGATGTCCTCCAGGAGTTTGTCGGTCGGTATGACACCGAAAGTCGTATTTTCGAGGTCCTCGGAAAGTGAAAACGTCAGGCGCTTGGCATTGACGTCGTATACCTCGACCGCAGCGATATTGAACTCGCGTTGGACAACCCGGATGTAACGCGAAAGCGCGTCGATATTCTGGGGTTTTAAAAGGTCTTTCTTGGCAATCTGGTAGGCCGCCCGTTCGATAAGGAACCGACAGTTGGTCTCGGCTTGTTTGTAGACACTGCGGCCGACCGTCAGAGAGTTTTCCAGCGCCTGTTCCACCGGAACGTTGAACCAGAATTCGAGGCTGGTGGTGATGAAGTTGATTGAAAAGAAAAATAGGACAATCGTCGGCAGGAGCGTGAGCGCAATGAAGGCAACCGTCAAACGAGTGCGCAGCCTGGCCCCCATGACGTTGCGCTTGCGTTCATAGAGCAGCTTGACCAGGTTGCGGAAGACCAGAAAAATCAGCAGGATCAGCAGAAGAAGGTTGATGTTGATGAGAATGAACATCAGGACGGTATTTGATACCGGTATGTCAGATCCGAAGTGAATGACACGGAACTCGGCCAACGTCAGAAAGGCGACAACAATGGTGATGACAACGATCAGCACACCTTCGCGTTTGCGTCGCTTCCTGTCGGCCTGGGCCGGTGTCAGTGAAAGTGGCCTGTTGATTCTGCTGGTGTCATCCATGGTAAAAAGGGGAGCAGTCGCATAAATTGTGCAGGAAACCGGCACCCGAGATCATCTTGAGCTAATAGATGAAATCGATCGTATACCAATCGGTTTGGACATCCCATAGTGAAAAGAGAATGTAGTGGAGATAGAGCGGCAAGGTCAGCTTGCTGACCTCGGCCATTGCACGGATTTGATACTGTCGTCCTTTTTCGAGTTCCTTCAATGGATAGACGTTCAAGGCATCGACTTCAGTCATCCATTGCTGTGCCTGCGAAAAAGAATGGGTGATAACCGGAGCACCTTCTTTCCACGATCGTTTGACGGTGAATTCCTTCTTCAGGTTGTCGTATTTGATCGTGTGGGTCAATTCGATATCGACGATATTTTTATCGACCCACCAGTTGCGGACGCGGTAGAGACTGATATAAAAAACAAACGTTGCCGCAACACCGCTCAGGATGGCCTCCTTGAGTTTATCGGTGAAGGCGTCTTCTAGAGTGAGGTACAAAAGGAGATCGTCACGCGTGTTTGATACGGTCATGTGCGTTAACCGGGCGTCCTCGGCAGCCACCGGTTCAACAGCATGCCATAGCAGGCAGACCATTAAGATGAATATAATGCCGGCATTGCGGCCCATAAAATATCCTATATTGCAGCCTGCACATCGGGCCGTGAAGGCGTACAAGCACCTTTAGAGAATCGAGGTTAGCAACGATCTTTGAAATATAACTAAAACCTATTTATATAGCAACAGATTTTGGTTCCTCAACCCGAAGCGGGGTGAGAATGGGAACCCTGCGTGTTTCCCAGGATTCCTTGGAAGAGAAGAATTTTTCAAGGAAGGCGTGGTTGAAGGCATGGCCGGATTTGATGACGACCAGATGCCCGAGGATCGGCATGCCCAGCAGAGAAAAATCTCCGAGACAATCCAGGATCTTGTGGCGTACAAATTCATCTGGAAACCGCAAGCCGCCCGGGTTGACGACCCGGTCCTTATCGATGACCACTGCGTTGTCGAGGGAGCCGCCCAACGCCAGCCCAAAGCGTTTCATATACTCCACTTCATGCAGGAATCCAAAGGTCCGGGCCCGGCTGATGTCGGTGGTAAAAACCTTGTCGGTCACGTCGATCCCCAGAGATTGGCGGCCGATCAGCGGGTGATCGAAATCGATGGTGCAGGATATCCTGAAAACGTCCGATGGGTAGGCGGTAACGGATTTGTCTCCATCGACGAGTTCGATAGGCTCTCTGAGCACAAAAAAGTGTCGCGGAACGCCTTGGTTTTCGATTCCGGATTTGGTAATTTGTTCGGTGAACGGACCGGCGCTTCCGTCCATCACCGGAACCTCGTAAGCATCCAGTTCGATCAGGGCATTGTCGATGAAAAGACCGGCAAAGGTTGCCATCAGGTGCTCGATGGTGGATACGATACAACCCTCACTGCCGATAACCGTTGCCAAGCTGGTGTCCACGACGCGGTTGAACTGGGCTGTGACTCCGGGAGTCCCGGGCAGATCCACCCTTACAAACCGTATTCCATGGTTAATCGGTGCCGGTTTAATCGTTAAATTGACCGTTTTTCCTGAATGCAGCCCGATTCCTCTAAACCGAACTGGCTTTCGTAGGGTTCTCTGGCTGACATACATGAATTCTCAACCTCTCTATAGATTAATCATCGGATTGATGTCAAAAATGTGCATTTTTCCCATATTTTATTTTTTGGAAAAAGACAATAAAAAAACCCATATTCCTTAATACCCGATCTGACAGTCTTGCCTTAGATGAATCACATTAAGCCTCAACATCGCCATGTCAAGGCGCCTGAGACGGCAAGCGCTGTGAGCGAAAACGTTTTCTGAATGCTGAAGAGGTTTTTTTCAGCCAGAGGGCTTATTCGATCGATTCCAAAGGCAGTCCGACCACGTCGGGATTCTCGCCTGCCTCATTAGTTTCGATAGGTCCAAAAAGGTCGATTCGATTGGTTTCGGTGGGCTTCTTCGGGGAGCTTTTGGTAGGCACATTTTTTTTTACCTGAGCTTTTGAAGCCATGAAATCCGCCGGCATCGGCTTCTGCTTTTTCATGAGCGCTGCGGGGATGAGGATCTTGTCGCCGACATTTATCCCCCGCGGGTTGAGGCCCTTATTGACGTCAACCAGGCGTTTCCAGTTGTCCGCCGAGCCGGTGTACCAGTTGGAAATCGCAATCAGGGTCTCTCCCGACCGACGGACAGTGTGAACGTAGGGGGTCGGTTCAACAGGGGATGGCACGCTCTTCTTCGAGGCGCTGGGGTTCATGAAATCCACCGGCATTGTCAGTTGCGTTTTCATGAGCGCTGCGGGAATGAGAATCTCGTCACCGACTTTTATCCGCCGCGGGTTGAGGCCGTTATTGGCTTGAACCAGGCGTTTCCAGTTGTCCGCCGAGCCGGTATACCAGCTGGAAATCGCAACAAGGGTCTCACCCGATCGACTGACGGTGTGAACAAAGGGTGCCGGCTCAGCAACGGTCTCCGGTTCCGGGGGCTGTGGCTGCGTTAATGGTTGGACGGGGGAGACCGAGGTCGGTTGATCGGTCGGTGCTTGGCGTGATTCCACCTGAGTCATGCTGCAATTAACCAGCGACAGAAGCACCCACGCAAGAGTTATCCCGGTTAGGGTCAACCGCGATTTCGTCATCACCTGCCAGCCTCCGCGTCAGCCTTGAACTGTTTCAGGAAAGTTTGTGCCTTTTGGTTGTCCGGTTTGACCGCCACCGCCTTCTCAAGGTTGGTCCGGCTCTCCTCTTTTTTCCCCAGTTTCTGTTGAACCATGGCGAGGTTGAAAAGAGCCTTGTCTAAATAAGGAGGATGAGTCCGGACAACCCGTGCAAACATTTTTTCGGCGTCCGCATACATTCCGGTGGATGCATAAATGAATCCCAGGTTGAATAAAGCATCTGCAAGGTCAGGATCCAGACCGACGGCCTTTTGGTAGGCCTCGATAGCCCGGGCGTAGTCCTTGGAGCGGGTGTATATTTTACCCAGAACGAAATGGGCCTGGACGTTTTTTGGGTCCAGAGCGACGGCTTTGCGCAATATGGTTTCGGCTTCAAGCGGAGATTTTTCCAAAATACGGCCGGCCTGGCCTGTGAGGGCCTGGGCATAGAGCGGCTTGAACTCCGTCAATCCATCGGTGTTACGGGTCGCATCCAGCAACTCCAGCGCCAAAGGATAATTTTTCTGCGCGAGCGCTCCCTTCGCCAAGTCCAGTGAAGAAAACCGCTGCGACTCCTGGTCTTCAACCGGCGACGGTGCGGCCCGCTCTCCTGCAGTTGGGGCTTGACCTGCCGGTTTCGGCGATACCGGAGCAGGCGTTCCATCCACGGGGTCCGCGGCTGCAAGGCCCCGGTTTTCGAGCGGTCTTCCACTGGAACGGCCTTTTTCCGGCGCCGATGCAGAACGCAGTCCGTTTTTTTCGGCAGGTGGCTGCGACGTCACAGGTGCAGCCGCGCTGGACAGGGATACCCCCTGCCCTTGCACGGCAGCGGTCCCGTTCGACAGCGTCGGAACCTCTGTTTTTTCCGCGGGGGTGGCCTGCACCATCAGGGTCAGTGCGACCGCTACAATTCCAATACCGGCAACCAAGCCGCCGTAAAATAATGTTTGCCGTTTGACTCTTGAAAAAGATCTCTTGATTTCTTCATCGACCGGATTGGTTTCAGCCGCATGAGGCACGCTGGCCCGGCCTTCTAATGAAAGTTCTTCGTTGCTCACTGCGGTGGTCGCCGCTTCTTTCGCTACCCTTTTCTTACCAACACCATCTCCGGCCGACAATTCGGCAGAAAAGCGAGTCCAGCTTACCGTCACGGCTCGAATGAGCCGCCGAACCAACGGCTCCCGCAAGGGATCGCGGGGGGCCGCCCGTTGCCGGTTCTTCAGCTTGTCGATAAACGCTTTTTCTATTATCGATCCGGTTTCACCGGGAAAACGAATTTCTCGGGCGCATTCATTGACGACCTCGGGCGATATTGTTTTCAGGCCCTGGACATAGCCGGTCAGGAGAGAGTGATCACAGATGACATTGATGAGGCGTGGATACCCCCGCGAAAAACGATAAATTTCATGGATCGCATCCGATGTGAACAGCTGTGCCTCGCTGCCGGCAACTCTCAGACGATGACCCATATACTGCACCATTTCGCTTTCAGAAAGGGGCTGTATGTCGTAAAACAGCGTGACCCTTTGACGCAGGGCCCGGCACTCCGGCAACAGCAGCGACTGCTTCAATTCATTCTGGCCGATAAAGAAAATGTTGATCAGCCTTTTACCAGACTGCTCTGCGTTGGACAGCAGCCGTATTTCTTCCAGGAGATCTTGCGATAGGCGATGAGCCTCGTCAATGACGAGCAAAACGATCCTGCCGTCGAAATGCGCCTGTTTTAAATAGCGGTTGAAGTAAAGGATAAAATCGGCTTTGTTGTCGATAGCTGCCGTCGGGTCGTAGGATTTTGCAACAATTTTCAAAAAGTCGAGGGTGTCGAGCTTGGGATTGTTGATGTTGGCGACCAGAACATCATCACCTAAACTTTCAAGAAGGGCGTTCAGCAGGGTGGTCTTACCGGTCCCGATGCCGCCGGTCAAAACCACGAACCCGTTTCTTTCCAGAACACCGTATTTCAGAACGGCCAGGGCCTCCTGATGTTTCTCTCCAAACCAAAGAAAGCGGGGATCGGTATCTATTCGGAATGGCTTTTCCGCCAAGTTGAAGTAGGAGAGATACATTTGTGGTCTTTTCTAACGTGCGGTTTCGTATACGGCCGCTTTTAGGGAAATGACGCCACGATTACACAAAATTGCCGTTCAAATGATGCTCAAGTTTTAAAAGATCATCATAATGCAAGAGCCCTCAAAAAAACAGGTCGGCTTTAGTGACGGAACATGAGAAAAGAAGAGTGCGGGGACGGTCCTGTCGAAGACCATAAAAGAAACCTCGGGATGTAACGCCACTTAAGAGGTTAAATATTCTTGAATCCCATGATTGGGGCAATTTTTATATACCAACACTTCCATCGGCTGTCAAGCCGCATGCTGATTGGCTCCGGAACGAAAGTCCCCCCTCCGCGGCTTGTTCCCGGCCGTCTTCAGCGCTGTTAATCGTTGATCAAATTAGAGCCGTGTGGTAAGCGCCGAGTGGATATTCGCGTCGGATGCCTATTCTTTGCGAGAAGCGAGTATTCAACTAAATTTAATCTTTCTGAAGGCTTGGTTTTGAAACCACTCCTTCGCAAAGGGTGAAGACATGTTGGCCCGGGTCTTGAGCAGCGCCG
>JBAVJU010000211.1:0-13261 GCA_049687935.1 Desulfobacterales bacterium
GCAATGCTGACCTCAACTGCAACAATGCCGGGTCTCCGGAGACCTTCGGCGATGATGCAATTCAGACGATCGTGATCGACGCTCACCTCAAGGCCCTTGACCCGTCGCCCGTCGCGGGAGGTGGCCCGCACGATTCCGTTGTGGCACAGAATCATGCCGACCCGTCCGAATTCGGGATGATTTTTAACCGTGTCGATGAGATGTTGGGTGTCCATGGCATCCCTTAAAATTTAAGTTGGTAGACGATTCAGCGGTCCCGCTCCAATTCCGCACCATGCAGTGCTTCGGCCCGGGCCAAGTCTGCCGGAGAGTTGATGTTGAAAAACGATATCAGCTGTGGGTCGAGCCAGCGCAGACGCTCTTCCGAAATAGTTCTGACGCGCATCTTTTTCAAGAAGAGCTGAATTTTGAGTCTGTTTTTAGTCAAGTGTCGCCGCACGTTTTCCAGGCAGCGTGTCGAATAAGCGGCACAAAGGGGTTCCAATCCGGCCGCTGTTTCCGGAATCACAGCATCGATATCAGGCGTAATGGCATCGGAGACGGCCTCCACCACCTCTGTTTTCAAATACGGAATGTCACACGCCGCGAAAAACGCATAGGGTGTCCGGCAATAAAAAAGACCGGCGTGGATTCCGGTCAATGAACTCCGCACCGGAAAGAGATCGGTTACGATGTGGGCGTCCAAATCCAAATATTTGATCGGATCGTTGGTAACCACTATAATTTCTGCAAACGTTTCCCGAAAAATCCGGTAGAGTCGGTCGACGATGCGCTCGCCGTTGACGATCAGAAAGGCCTTTTCTTTGCCGGAGAAGCGGGTGTTAAGCCCACCGGCCAGAATGATGCCGCTGCAAGAGATTTTCATTCTATCCATCAAATTAGTAAAAATGGCATGTTAAATCAAGACAATTTGGTTTTCTGCATGCCCCTTGCTTCAGGAAAATCTTGAAAAAGCCCCCCTGATGGGTGTAAAGATCAAAAGGAAAACATGAGTACACACACCCACAAAAAAAATGCACCGCGGTCGGTCACCATCGGCATCTTGACGGTTTCCACGACACGGAGCCTCGATACCGATGAAAGTGGCAAGTGGATCGAGGGCCAGGCTTTGAATGCCGGGCACACAGTGGCCTGCCGACGAATTGTTCCCGATGATGCGGTCCGTATAGCCGAAACGGTGTCTGCCGTGATTCGGGAGCATCATCCTCAGGTGCTGGTATTGACCGGCGGCACGGGCATCACCCCTGAGGACGTGACCATTGAAGCCGTGCGCCCGATGCTACAAAAAGAATTGACGGCTTTTGCACCGCTTTTCGCTTTTCTCAGCCACAATGAGATCGGATCAGCCGCCATGCTCTCGCGGGCAACAGCGGGAGTCATCGGAAGCACGGTTGTTTTTTGTCTGCCGGGCAGCCTGAATGCCTGCCGGCTCGCATGGAATGCCCTCATCTTTCCTGAGCTGGGACATCTGGCACACCACACCCTGACGAGATAATCTGTGTATCCGTACCCCGGGCCGTCATGTCAGTGTGGTTTTGGCGCTATGGCTTCGGTCAATGCTTTAACACGAAATCAGACAGTCAGCCGCTGTTCTCAACCGCTTATCCAGGCACCGGCGCGTCATATTCATGCACTGTGGTGCCCAGGACCATGACTGTTTTTCTCTAAATGGCAACCCGGCATAACCGGCAAGGGAGAGTTTCTTGAGAAAAAAGGCCCGTTTTCTGACGGCCCTCGTCGCTGACCGGCAGGGGGAGATTTATGAACTCGAAGGCTATGCCGCTGCCGGTATGGCGGGGAATCAATTGGTGCCGCTCGAGCCGGAAAACACGGTCGATCTGCCCTTCGGCGGTGAATTGCTGTTCCTGCCTGACCGGCTCCCGATCCTCTTTAATCTCCGCAGCGGTCGATTCGAGAAGGTGGCAACGGATCCCGGCCGCCGCGGGGCACCGGTTTTTCCGGTGGCGGCTTTCAATTCCCCCGGCTATGTCGTCCGCTGGATCAGTGCTTACGCTGAAAGAGCCAACGCCGGCCATCTGCCGCTTTTTTCTTACGGCGCCGTGGGGTGGCATCGCGGCGGATACCGTTCGGCGGTTTTCCGGGTAGATCGTGAGAGACGGCAGGATCTGCGGCTCATGCCCCCCGATGCCGTCAAGGCCGGCGTTCGGACCAAACGCCGGCAAATTCCCGGCAACCGATTGCGGGAACACCTGGAGACCTGCGCTCTTGTATATGGTTGTCCGGCGGCCAAAAATTTTTTCCTCGGGCGCTGCGAAGCCCCGCTTCCGACGTCGCAACACTGCAATGCCCGGTGCCGCGGCTGCCTTTCACATCAGAAGGGCAGCGGTATTCCCCAAAGCCAGAACCGAATCGACTTTGCCCCGACGGCGAAGGAAATTACGGCGGTTGCGCTGGCGCACCTAAGCCAAGTAAAGCGTGGGGTGGTCAGTTTCGGTCAAGGGTGCGAGGGCGAACCCCTTCTGGCGGTCGACGTCATCGCTCCGGCCATCCGATCGATCCGCGCCGCGACCGACCGGGGAACGATCAACATGAACACCAACGGCAGTCGCCCCGCTGCGGTGCAGCTTTTGATGGATGCCGGCCTCGACAGTATTCGGATCAGTCTCAACAGTGTCAGGGAAGACTGTTATAATGCTTATTTTCGACCCGGCGGATACCGCTTTTTCGATGTGGTCACGGGGATCGATCTGGCGCTGCGGCGGGGAGTCCATGTGGCGCTCAACTACTTGAATCTGCCCGGTTTTACGGATACGCCGGAAGAGGTCGCAGCTCTCACTCACTTTCTGCACCAGCACCCCGTTCAGATGATCCAGTGGCGAAATCTGAACTTCGATCCGTTGAGGTATTGGGAGATGATGACAAAGATTCTCACGCATGGAACCCCACTGGGGATGAAAGCCGTGTTCGATGAGGTGCGGGTCGGCTTTCCCCGGCTGCGCCACGGGTACTTCAACCCGCCAAAGGAATTGTTCTCGAAACCGAATCAGCTGCCGCGTTAAGCACCCGGTGCACCGCAACGCCGATTTCTTCGGTCGTATACGGTTTTTTTACGTAGACACCGGCGCCGAGGCGCTGCACTTCCTTTACCAAACCGGTTTCGGAATATCCGCTGGCGATGATGGCCTTCTGGCCGGGATTCAGCGATAGAATCTTGCGGTAGGTTTCGAGGCCGTCCATGCCGGGTTCCATGATCATGTCGAGAATAACCAAGTCCACCCGGGCTGTTTTAAGATAGTCCACGGCAGCCTCGCCACTGGGGACGGAGGCAACCGTGTAGCCGAGTTTTTTTAACAATTCAGAGGCGATTTCACGCTGTTCGGCTACATCGTCGACAATGAGAATCGATTCGTTACGGCCCGTGTATTTTTCACGGGGAAACGGCGCATTCTTGCGAGACAGGGCCTTGCGTGTGACCGGAAAAAAGAGAGTGAAGGTGGTGCCTCTCTTCGGACGGCTTTTGACATCGATATAGCCCTTGTGATCCTTGACGGTGCCCCAGACCACGGCCATCCCCAGGCCGGATCCGCTGCGGCCCATAACCTTTTTAGTGTAGAACGGCTCGAAGATCCGCTCGATATC
Source organism: Desulfobacterales bacterium (assembly GCA_049687935.1). Classification (GTDB taxonomy): domain Bacteria; phylum Desulfobacterota; class Desulfobacteria; order Desulfobacterales; family SG8-13; genus JARFQH01. Next base: position 3,601 of record JBAVJU010000211.1, read on the forward strand.
GGCGGCGGAGATTCCGATGCCATCGTCGGATACCGACAGGACGACGTATTCCCCTGCGGCGATGGCATCGTATCCTTTGACCGGACGGTCGATATATCGATTTTCGGTCTTGATCCGTATTTCTCCGCCGCCGGGCATGGCTTCGGCTGCATTGTTAACGATGTTCATCAGCGATTTGGAAATATGGACCGGTGAACCGATCATGTTCAACAGATTCGGTGCGGTTTCAACCTTGATGTCGACTTCGGAATACATGGCCCTCATTTTTGCGTATTCAGCGCTTTTCAGATATTCCTCGACGACCTGATTGAGGTTGATGACCTGCGAGACGGCGACACCGCGCCGGGCCAGCGTCAGAAGGTCCTGAACGATGGCCGAAGCCTTCTCGCCCGATTTTTGAATCGTGAGAATCGGCTTTCTGAGAGGACTGTCCTCGGGTAGATCCATCAGCAGCAGCTCCGGATAACTGACGATTCCCGATAAAACATTATTCAAGTCATGGGCGACGCCACCGGCCAGCGTGCCGATAGCCTTCATTTTTTCGGCTTGCTGAAGCCGGGCTTCCAGCACCTTGCGTTCTTTTTCCGCCAGGATCTGTCCGGTCACATCCCGTGCCAGACCGCGAAAACCGATCGGCTCACCGGCGGGGTTGCGGATGAGCGAAACCATGGCCTGGACAAAGCATTCCGAATTGTCCTTGCGGAGCATTTTCCAGTCCAGCGCACGGGTCGCTTCACCGGTTCGATAGACCGCATTGAATGTCTGAAAAACCTTTTCAGACGTCGGCGTATCCATGAACTGGCTGTAATTCATCCCGAGCAACTCATTGTTGCGTCCATAGCCGAGCATACGGCAGGTCGACCCGTTCAAAAACGTCAGATTGCCGGTTAGGTCGACTTCGAAATAACCGTCATCGATGCTCTCGAGGATCGAGCGATATTTTTCCTCGCTGACCTGAAGTTTACTGAAAGAGTGGGCATTGGCAATACTGATGGCCGTCTGTGAGGCGACCCCCATCAATAAGTTTATGTCGCTTTGGGTGAGAAGGCGCTTCGAATTGACAGTATCGACAGCCAGGATGCCAAACGATTCTTTTTCATACACTATCGGTACACAAATCAGCGATTTGACGCCCATTTCCATTGCCATCGCGCGGCTTCTGCGCGAAAGTTTGTCCTGATCGGCCTTTACGTCCTGCATCAGAAAAGGCTTCTGATCGAGGAAGGCCCTGACGAAATATCCCCGAGCTTCCGGCCGGTCCAAATGAAAGCTGTTGTTGCGCAGCAGTTTTTCATGCCCTTGGCTGTAGCCGAAACCATCGATGTATTCCAAGCGTGTTCTTTCCGCATTGGCCAGCATGATGACACCGCGGTCGAAATCGAGCCGTTTGGAAATGGTCCCCATGACTGCGGATATCAATGCGTCGATTTCAATAACGGTCGATGTCGCTTGACCGATTTCCTGGACCAGTTGGGCGTTGCTGTAGCGGGCGCTGAGTTGATCGAGATGCTCCTGGGCCGCTGCCTTTTGGGATTGAATGGTTCGGATCAGCTCGCCTTTTTCAAATTGGGTTGAAATCAATGAGAGCGTCAGAACCGCCACCAGGCCGATAAGACTTGCAATCAACCAGTGATGCAGCGGTAGGAAGGCCCAAAAGACCAAGGAAAGTAAGATAAAGAGAGCAGATGAATAGTTACGGATCCGACCCCAGAGAAAGGCCGGAGACTTGTCCCAGGTGACGATGTACCGACAGCATGAATCCCCGCGGTGGAAACATTCCGGGTGGTCGATGCGTGCGAATTTACCGGTAAACACCTCGGCCATCGCTTCCAGGTGGCCGATGCGGTTTTGGCACTGATAGGGTTTTTCCAGGACCCCTGAATGCTGGGTAAAGGTGGATTCGATTCTGTTTGACCCCAGTTTTCTGGCCGTGTTGACCGTAGCCCGACTGAATTTGTCGACCACTTTACCGGCTGCCAGATAGGCGAGGGCTGGTCCCACAAAGCCGAGGAAATACTGTTTGGCAGCCCCAATTCCGCTGGATGAACTGATATGGCGGCCGGCCTGTCTTGAAATGTCGGCCGCCCCGGTTTTTTCCACAATGACAGCGTGAAAACGATCGACCTGTTCCTGCGTAAACCAATGCGCTGGATCATCTACCTGGTAACCGGTCATGCCGGATTTCTCGAGCAGTTCATCGCAGTCGACCTCAGGCCAGTGTATTTTCAGATAATTAAGGTAGGATTTGGTAATACGGCTGTTATAAATCGGGCCGCTTGCCATTTCCGTTTCGCTCTGTGGGATGCCCAAAACCGTTCACCCTGTTGTCCAGTCGTCTAATACGCTCTTCGTGATATCTGCGCAGCGGTTTGACGAAAAAAAGACCATGGCATATGTTAGTCGGTGCCGCAAAAGCTCCGGTGGTACCGAATCGTCAATACGTTGACGATTCGGCGCAACGCGAGAGTCACCGGGCTGACACGGGCGGGATATATGATTTGGGTAAAAGGCGCCACTTTAAGAGGCCTGCTGTTTATTATGGCAGCTGCACGCGAGAAAAACCATAATTTTTTGCGATAAATATGCCGTTATGAAATGGATAAAAGCCAAAGTCGAGTTTGATAGTACTGATACCGAAACCGCCGTGGACGTCATTGCCGGGGTTTTTTACGACCTTGGTCTCAAAGGGGTTGTGATTGACGACCCCGGGATGGAGCCCGCCGAAGACTGGGGGGAAGCACCGGTTGCGCGTCCGGAACACCCTGCGGTGACCGGTTACCTGCCTGTGAGTTCCGAGGTCTCTTCGCGTTGCACCAATCTTCAACTGCAGTTGAAACGCGCAGGAGACCGACACCGCATCGTCACACGCTTACGGATGAGAGAAATCGATGACGAGGATTGGGCCGAATCCTGGAAGGCGTTTTTTAAACCGGTTTGGATCAACGGCGAGATGGTCATCAAACCCTCCTGGGAAACTGTTTCCGCCAAACCGGATACGATCGTTATCGACATCGACCCGGGCATGGCCTTTGGCACCGGCGGGCACCCGACAACCATATTGAGCCTGCGACTGATACGTGAATACCTGAAAAAAGGGGATGCTTTCCTGGATGTGGGCACCGGGTCCGGGATTCTCGCCATCGGCGCTGCTAAATTGGGTGCCGGATCGATTTATGCCGTCGATGTCGATGAAACGGCCGTCACGGTGGCTGCTGATAATTTCCTCAGAAATGACCTCACCCGCGACCGCTGCCGGTTGATGCGGGGACACTTGGGGGCGGCCATAAAGGAACAATTCGACCTTGTCGCCGCCAACATCCTCACCGATGTTATTCTCGAACTTCTCGACGACCTGCAGCGACTGTCGAAGCGAAAAGGTATCTTTATCTGTTCCGGAATCATCTCACAGCACAAAGAGCGGGTCCTCTCAGCCCTGGAGGACCACCGATTCGATATACTGGCGATCGACACGCTTGAAAACTGGATCGGGATTGCCGCCCGCCGGCGGGGGTGATGACTTATTTCTATTGATTTCCGGGGCTGTGCATCATATACCGCCAACGGGCGTTTCCGACGGCGCGCATGCGGATAAAGGATTATGAAAATAATGAACACATCGAAAGTGGGTCGGAACGATCCCTGCCCCTGCGGCAGCGGACTGAAATATAAAAAATGCTGCCTCGGCAAAGATGACGGACCGACGGAGGACAACCGGACGGCCTACGCAAGAAAGTTCAAAGTCCGATTGAAAGATGAGAAGGCCGTCGCAGGCATCCGGACCGCCGGACGGCTGGTCCTGGAAACACTCGGTCTGGTGGAAGCCGTGATCCGTCCCGGGATCGTTACCGATGTCATCAACACGCTGGTCCATGAACACACCGTTAAACACGGCGGCATACCCGCTCCGTTGAACTATCGCGGATTTCCAAAGAGCGTTTGTGTCTCGGTTAATGAAGTGATTTGCCACGGCATTCCTGGAGAGCGCGAGCTGCGGGAAGGCGACATCGTCAACGTCGATATCACCACCATACTCGACGGTTATTTTGCCGACGCCAACAAGACCTTTTTCGTTGGTACGCCGGAGCCGGATGCCCGAAAGATCGTAGCCGTAGCCCGGGAGTGCCTGCGGCTCGGAATGGAAAAGGTTCGCCCTGGAAACACCATCGGCGACATCGGTTTCGCGATTCAGCAATACGCCGAGGGGCAAGGGTGTTCGGTCGTGCGCGAATTCGTCGGACACGGGGTCGGGTATGAATTTCATGAACCCCCCCAAGTGCCCCATTTCGGGCGAAAAGGCGACGGACTCACCCTGGTGCCCGGCATGGTCTTTACAATTGAGCCGATGATCAACCTCGGTGAGCGTTACCTGAGAGTCCTGGATGACGACTGGACGGCGGTGACGCGCGACGGGTCGCTGTCAGCCCAGTTTGAACAGACCATCCTCGTAACCGATGACGGCCATGAAAGTCTGACGCCCTATGATCTGTGAATTGATTCTGCGGCCGCCTTCGCCGACCATCAAAATCAGATCTGCAAACCCATTTGTTTATCTATTGTATTTTATCACACCCTCCACGTGCAATGGCACACTGCCCCTTTTTCAATTTCAGCACCTATCGATCGACCACCACCATTTTGATTCGAAGGAGGCATAATGGCAGCGGAACAAGAATACGGCATCGAGGAATTAACCGGATTCGCAATGGACATTATCCATGGCGTCGGTGAAAAAGCTCTGGCCTATTACGGCAAGGGTCAGCATCAGACCCGTTTCGACGAAGACCTGGTCACTACAGCGGAGTTGCGGTTGTCCGAATTTTTCAAAACCGAACTGCAGAACCGTTTTCCGGGGCATCACCTGTTCAAGGACACATTAGAAAGTACGGATTATTCTCATGAAAAGGAGCGGTATCTTTGGATTTTCGATCCACTGGATGGTGTTGCCAATTTTCAGGCCGGTATTCCCATCTGGGGGTGTTCATTGGCCCTGATTGAAAATTTCTGGCCGATTTTCGGCGTATTTTTTATGCCGGCAACCGGAGATCTTTTCCACGCCCGGGCCGGTCGGGACGCTTTCTGGGGCAATGAGCGCATTCGGATTTCCGGCATCGATTCCACCAACGACGAGAGTCTGTTGCTCACTTTTTCGCGATTTCACAACCGCTTCAATACCAATTTTCAGGGAAAGATCCGATCCTTCGGCTGCACCTCGGCCCATATCTGCTACGTCGCCATGGGAAGAGCGGACGCGGCCATCGTGGCCAACGAGTCTTTTCAGGATCTGGCCGCTGCGCGGGTCATCATTGAATCGGCCGGGGGCAGGTTCTGCAAAATCGACGGCAGTGACTTCTTTCTCAATGATTACCTCGACGGTCAGAAAATCGAGGATCATCTTCTGGCGACATCAGCGGAACTATTGCCCCAAATACGGGCCTGCCTTAAACCGGTCCCTTAATGAAGGACAGTTTTATCCGAGCCCCAAAGACCCGCTGGAAAATCATCATTTCACCTGTCGGATACCGATCGGCCGGACCCCTGGCGATTAACATATTTTAGCGCGCGGCGCCACTATATCATTGCGTGACGGCTGTCAATATGGTATCAATATGATATAATATCAATGCGTTGATTTTGCGCTACGGTGTGGCCGCCAGTGCGCTTGCTGTAACCTTGTCGAACCACCGGGGTCTATCGAAATAACTGTCTCAGAGGGCGAAAACCGGTTGTGCCATACTGGAGGGTAAAATGCACAAGGATAAAAAGACGATAAAAAGGGAAATCCTTGACAAGTTTCGATCGCTTGGCAGCGAAAACGACACGCTGCCGCCGAATTGGCTGGAAGTGGATTATTTTGAGAGTCTGGACAGCCAGGAGAAAAAGATTTTCAAACAAGCCATCAAAGAACTTGTATCCAGTGGACTGGTTGAGCATCTCAAGGAACCGGATGACAGTCTTCGGTTGACGCAGAAAGGTACCGATCTCATTTACTGACCCCTTTGAAGATGGGATTTTCGGTTACAAACATGCGTGTTTGTTTCAGGCGATCGCATTGTGGCGGTTCTCATTCGTCCACCGCTCATCTGATTTCAGGAAAGCGGCTTTACCTTCCCTTGCCGCCGTGAAAACTTTCCTTCCGATCAACCCTATTTTTTTCCAGACATCCCAGTTCGAGCCCATGCGAAATAGCGACTTTATTATTTCGAGACCCCTGAATGCCGGCCGAAACCATTAGCAGGCGCTCTGGTTTCGAAGCGTCCGGGGACGAAAAGCGCTTACCGGACGATTCTGGCTGAGAAAAATACCCGTCAATATCAAAAGAGCCGCCAGATACTGAGTCGGTGTGAACTGCTCGCCCAAGATCAGCCATCCCAGCAGAACCGTGAAAACCGGGATCAGGTTCACAAATGCGGACGCCTGGCTGACCGGGATGCGGCTGACGCCGAAATTGTAGAGCCCGTAGGCCCCAAAGCTGATAAACGCCCCGAGATAGATGACGGCCAGCGTGCCCCCGAGATGGTATTGCAGCGGTATTCGGGTCGACGGCAGAAACAAAATCGGCAGGTAAAAAAGGCTGCCGGCGAAGGCCTGAAAAGCGGTCAGCAACAGGGGACTGTAGCGCGCGGTGAGTCTTTTAAGCGTAATGATGTAACCGACAGCGCACACCATGGCGACAAATTCGAGAAAATTGCCCAGAGGAGGATTGGGTGCCGACGAAGATGCTGCGCCGCCCAAACTCAGCCAGACGGCGCCGCTGATGGACAGTGCAAAGCCGAGCAGTGTCTTGAGGGCAATGGTTTCTTTCAGAAATACCCGCGCGGCCACAGCCACCATAAGTGGTAATAGGGCTGAGATCATACCGGCTTGCGAGGCGGCGGTGTTTTCTATCGCCTTGGCTTCGAACAGAAAATAGAGACAGGGTTCGCAAAAAGCCATGAACAGGATCGGCTTCCAGTCCCCCCGGTGAATGGTGACGGCCCGCCATCGGTGAATGAAGAATAGAAAACAGATGCTGGCGACCAGCATGCGGCCGAATATCACCACCATCGGATGATAACTACGAAAAGCGAGTTTCAAGACGATAAACGAACTGGCCCACAGCAACATCGCCGCAACAAGTCCGGCAAAGGGAAGCCAGTTTGACCGATTTTTAATCACGGGGCACCTTTACTGCCACACTTGAAAAGTTACCGATAGATCCTGGAGGGCAAGGCGCGTCTCCTGTCTATCGAAGGAGAAAAATTCGTCCTCTACCACGATTCACGGTAAAATAAAACCTCCGTCGAAGGCGAAAACGACAGGCCTTTCGTTCTGCCGCGCGCACGCGGTGCTTGACGCTTCCGCATCCGACAGCTAATATGGCGCCGGTTGCAATCTTGATCGTCTCAAAAATTAAGCGGTGTTCGCATCGATACGGCCGTGATCATTGCGGACAGTCGATTGGAATGGATTTGATAAAATCGAAAGGAAAGCCCAGTCAATGCCTCAAGACGCCTCATCTTTATCGACCAGAGAATTTTCCAAACTGACAGGCATCGCCGTCTCAACCGTCAATCGCCTGTTGCGGGAAGGGAAAATCAAGGGAGTTAAAACCGCCGGAAAGTGGAAAATTGCCGAGAGTGAAATGACGGCGAAGGCGATTCAAGCCATCCTGAAACCGTCGCGTAAGGGGACGGGACCCGGCAAAATCGATCGGATGGCTGCGAAGGAAGACAAACCAAAGGGGTCAGGGGTTTCCAAAGCCAGTTTTTCAGCTGCCACAGACACAAAAGCATCCTCTGGAACCTCGACCGACGGCCCCCGGACCTATTCCGTGACCGAATTCAGTGGCTTAACCTATCTGACAGAATACGGCGTGCTCGAATATCTGAAAAAAGGACGTTTGCAGGGGGTCAAAGACGAAAAAGGCCAATGGCGACTGGGTGCCGACAATCTCCAAAACCCCGGTATGCGCCACCTGATCCGTTGACGCACTCCCGGCCGGTCATTGCCTTGGTATGTTTGAAAAAGGCAGCGCGGCGTTCAAGTCCTCGATGATCCGCTGTTCCTGCCGGTTGATCTCGTCGATGTGCTCCCGCAGGATTTGAGCCAGGCTCGGATCGTAGAATCGGTGCAGGCTGTGGTTGGCCACCGCTTCGAATCCACGTCGAACTTTGTGCGGCGAGCCGGCGCCGGGGTCGAAAAGACCGACCCCGTGTCGGATTGCCCAATCGATCGGGCTGTAATAGCAGGCATTGAAATGCAGGTGATTTATTTTTCTATCACACCCCCAGTAGCGTCCGTACAATCGATCATTTTTGGTCAACAAGAAAGAAAGGCCCACGGGCAGTTCGTTTTCCGGCTCCTCAAAAGCCGCCATCAGCAACAACCGGTGGCGAAACCGATGGTGCAGGCCTTCAAAAAAGGCCTTTGTTAGGTATTTGCAGCCCCATGGACCGTATTGATCATTGGTGCGGCTGTAATAGGTGTACATCAATGGAAAGAATTGGCGGGGAATCTCCGCACCGCTCAACGGCTTGATTGTAATTCCGGCACGTTCTGTTGTCCTGCGCTCACGGCGGATGTTGCGGCGCTGGTTGGTATTGAACATCGCCAGGTAGTCCTCGAAAGAATGAAAGCCTCTGTTTTTCCAGGCATAACTTTGATGCCGCCAGGCGATGAACCCCAGCGACTCCATTTGCGCCCTCCAATCCGGATCGACGAACAGAAAACTGCAGCCGACGATTTTGTTGGTGTAACAGAAGGAATCGATGGCGTTGACCATCAACCGCGTCACCTGAGCGGCATCTGCGCTGGGATCGATCAGAAAACGGTAACCGACCACCGGTGAGAAAGGACTCATCCCGACCAGCTTGGGATAGTAGCGAATTCCAAGACGCTGTGCCAAGTGGGCCCAGGCATGATCAAAAACGAATTCACCGTCGCTGTGACCCTTGGCGTAAAGCGGGGCGGCACCGACGAGGCGATCTCCCGACCAGACCGTCAGATGCACCGGCAGCCAGCCCGTTTCCGCCCGCACACTGCCCGAATCTTCAAGCAAATTCAGCCATTCCCACTCCAGCAGTGGGGTTTTCAGCGGCAGCGCGAGCGCATCCCATGCCGATCGATCAATGTCGGACATGCGTGATTTCCAGGCAATCGAGTAGGCCGGGCCGGGTTCGGCTTTGGTCGCTTTGCGAGACAACATGATTCACCATCGGTCTTGCGGTTCGGATCAGAAAAGCGCCTCAGCCCGCTGAGGGCATTTATTGAAACCAGTAATAGGGACAAGTTAGGTATCACCGAATTCCTGTCAAGCAAGCGGGTGGAACGGGCAGTTGGAATGGGACGACGGTCGGTGCCACGGCGAAGTATGTCGGGAATCGCACCGTCGCCGATAGTTGCGAAACAGTGTGGGGAACACGTTCAGAGAAGAGCGGCATCCTTAAAATTTTTCGATGATCTTTCCCTTGTCGATGAAGGCGGCGATGTCGTCGCGGGCATTCAGCAAAACCGTCATCGCCCGGGCAAACTCATCGAATACCGGGTCTTCTTCTCCCAGCCACTCCCGAGCCTCTCTCATTATCTGCTCACCGCTTTCAAGGAATCCATTGATGCGGCTCAGGAGGGCTTTGCGCTTTTGGTGCTTTTCTTTTTCTTTTGTGATGACCGGCAGTAGACGCTG
>JBAVJU010000212.1:0-1999 GCA_049687935.1 Desulfobacterales bacterium
GTTTTCAGATCGAGAGCCTTGGCGATGGTTTGTTTCAGTTCGTCGTTGTCAAACGGCTTGGGCACGTAATCGTACGCCCCGTGGTTCATGGCCTCCACCGCGGTTTCGGTCGTCGCATAGGCCGAGATCATGATAACGGTCGTTTCCGGATTTTTGGACTTGCAGGCTTTCAGCACATCCAGGCCGGTCATGTCGCCGAGTTTTATGTCGCAGAGCAGCAGGTCGTATTGGTCTTTAGCGAGCATGTCGATGGCTGTGCGCCCGTTTTCGGCCAGCGAAACCCGATACCCTTCATGCGACAGCAAAAATTCGAGCAGCTCGCGCATGCTCAGTTCGTCGTCGACAACCAGGATGTGCTGTTGGGAGGTATCCGCCATGACTCAGAATATACCTTTATGGGATTCATAACATACTGATACTATTTTAATTCGCATATGAACCACCTGATAGGGAGTGGTTCAGGTGTGAATTAAGACATTATACCTTAATTAAGAAGATGATTCCAGAGGATCTTGCAGAGTTGAGTGCGGGATGGCGAGGGCAGTTGTATATGCAGCTGTCGAACCGGCCCTCATTCTAAGAGGTGTCCGATTCTGTTCCAGCGCACCGAAAATTTGTCGGTGTTCCATGACCAGTAAATCATGAAAGCCTTGCCGCTGACCATCCTCAAATCGACGAATCCCCAGAAACGGCTGTCGAAGCTCTGGTCCCGGTTATCACCCATGACAAAAAGGGAATCTTCAGGCACCGTGATCGGACCGAAATTGTCCCGGGCCTGGGTCCCGGCCGGAAAGATGTGCGGGTCCGTTTTAATGGTATAGTTTTCAACGAGCGGTTTGCCGTTGACGTAAATCGTTTTGTTGTGGCCTTCAACGACGTCTCCGGCCACGCCGACAACCCTTTTGATGAAATCCTTTTCAGGCTCTATCGGGAATTTAAAAACAATGATGTCTCCCCTTTGGGGATGTTTGAAGGGAATGATCACCTTTTGCAAATAGGGCAGCTTGACGCCGTAGATAAACTTATTGACCAGAATGTGATCGCCGATCAACAGCGTATCTTTCATCGATCCGGACGGAATTTTGAAGGCCTGCACCACGAAGGTGCGGATGAAAAGTGCCAGCAAAACAGCCACCAGAATGGCTTCGACGTTCTCCCGCAGGCGGCTCTTTTCCCTGAGGGCGATGTCTTTTTTGAGGGTGTCCTCGGTCATTGATGACAGGGTGCCTTTCTATGTGCTTGCTTTAAAAACTACGTGGTATCCGGGCCAAAGAGCATCCACATGGCTCTTAACAGCACATTTCCCATAATGCCGGCGATGACGTCATCCAGCACGACGCCGGTCCCGCCTGAAAAATGACGTTCGGCGGTACGAATGGGAAACGGCTTGATGATGTCGAGGATGCGAAAGACGATGAAACCAGCCACGACCGTCAAGACGTCGAACGGCAGCCCGGCCAGCGTCATCATCATACCGGCCACTTCGTCGATGACGATGCAACCGGGATCTTGTGCTTTAAGAGCCTTTTCGGCCGCGTCTGCCACCCAGACGGCCAAACCAATAAAAATGATGATGATACCAAATGTTACCGCTAACGGCAAACCGGATAGAAGAAAACACGGTATGATCGCCAGCAGCGATCCGAAGGTTCCGGGAGCAACCGGAATCCGGCCGACGTAACATCCAGTTGCCAGGAACATCACGGCCGCTTGACGCCAATTCCGCATCCCGTGTCTATCCTTGTGGCCCTTTTTTGTCAAGAAACAAGTCTTGTCGCTCAACCGCCGAACACTTGGCCGGTAAGTGGCGGCAGCCCTTAAGGCGACAGGAAAGAAATTTACCTGCCCTCTCTCAACACAGGTTTTCCAACTGTCCGTCGGCACGGCCAATCATACTTCAGCTGCCAGTGTGCTCAACCGGCAGCCTGGAGACGGATGATTTCCAAAAGCAGTTCGACGGACTTGACCATATCATCGACCGCCACGGATTCGCCTACCG
>JBAVJU010000213.1:0-6631 GCA_049687935.1 Desulfobacterales bacterium
TTGCGGCGGATGGAGCGGGCTTCCTGCAGGTCCCTGACCATGATGTGGCGCAGATCGAAGATGTCCTCTTCCGGAATGATTTCCCACAGCAGAATGCGGCCGACGGTTGTGTTGACACGGCTGCCGTTCATGCGCACCGTTATCTCGGCGTGCAAATCCGCCGCCCCGGCGTCATAGGCACTGCGAACTTCCTCCGGGTTGGCGAAACACTTTCCCTCTCCCTTGCGGGCCGGTATGCCGCGCGTCATATAGTAAAGCCCCAGGACGATGTCCTGGCTCGGAACGATGATCGGCGAGCCGTTGGCCGGCGAGAGTATGTTGTTGCTGGAAAGCATCAGGACGCGCGCTTCGATCTGGGCTTCGACCGAAAGGGGTACATGGACCGCCATCTGGTCGCCGTCGAAATCTGCGTTAAAAGCCGTACAGACCAGCGGGTGGAGCTGGATCGCCTTGCCTTCGATCAGAGTCGGTTCGAAGGCCTGTATGCCCAGCCGGTGCAGTGTGGGTGCCCGGTTGAGCATCACCGGATATTCCTTGACCACCTCGTCGAGCGTATCCCAAACTTCCGGGGTTTCCCGCTCGACCATTTTCTTGGCGCTCTTGACGGTGGAAACCAGTCCCTTTTGCTCCAGTCGATAATAGACAAAGGGTTTAAAGAGCTCCAGCGCCATGATCTTGGGCAGACCGCACTGGTGCAGACGCAGGTCGGGACCGACCGTGATCACCGTCCGGCCCGAATAGTCGACCCGCTTGCCCAAAAGGTTTTGACGGAAACGTCCCTGTTTGCCCTTTAGGGTGTCGCTCAGTGACTTGAGCGGCCGCTTGTTCGTACCGGTGATCACCCGGCCGTGCCGACCGTTGTCAAACAGCACGTCGACCGACTCTTGAAGCATCCGCTTCTCGTTGCGGACGATGATGTCCGGCGCTTTCAGATCGATCAGACGCTTCAGACGGTTGTTGCGGTTGATAACCCGCCGATAGAGATCATTGAGATCGGAAGTGGCAAAGCGACCGCCTTCCAGCGGCACCAGCGGCCGCAGATCGGGCGGCAGCACCGGGATGACGTCCATGATCATCCAGAGCGGGTTGACACCGGATTTGCGGAACGCATCGACAATCTTCAGCCGTTTGGCCAGCTTTTGGCGCTTGGCGACCGATCCGGTCTCGCGGATATCACGGCGCAGTTCCTTGTAGGTCTCGTCCAGATTCAGATCGGCCAGCATCTCTTTAACGGCTTCGGCGCCGATGCCGGCTTTGAAACGGGGACCGTACTTTTCGAGCGCGTCGCGGTACTTCTCGTCGGACAGCAGCTGTCCCCTGGTCAGATCCGTCTCTTGGGGATCGATGACGATGTAGCTGTCGAAGTAGAGCACTTTTTCCATGTTCTTGAGGGTCAGATCCAGCAGGTTTCCGATTTTGCTGGGAAGACTCTTGAGAAACCAGATATGGGAAACCGGGGTCGCCAGTTCAATGTGGGCCATGCGTTCCCGGCGCACCTTGGACTGAATGACCTCCACCCCGCACTTTTCACAGATCACGCCCCGATGCTTCATGCGCTTGTATTTACCGCAGTTGCACTCGTAATCCTTGGTCGGACCGAATATCTTGGCGCAGAACAGGCCGTCGCGTTCGGGTTTAAAGGTCCGATAGTTGATGGTTTCAGGTTTCTTAATTTCCCCAAACGACCATTTGCGAATCTGTTCCGGAGAAGCCAGCGATATCCTGATGCCGGTATATTTTCTGGGATCGGTCGGCTTAGCAAAAAAATCGTACAATGTATCCATCATGGCTTTTATTCCCTTTCACGTCTCAATTGGGGATCCTAAGGGCCGTTGTCCGGGTCAGGCGAATATCATCCTTTGCCTTCGATCAGATCGATATCCAACCCCAGAGCTTGGAGCTCCTTGGTCATCACCCGGAATGACTCGGGGATACCGGGCTCCAGGACGTTCTGGCCTTTGACGATCTTCTCATACATGCGCGTTCGCCCGGCCATGTCGTCCGATTTAACCGTCAGGAATTCCTGCAGGGCATAGGCCGCACCGTAAGCTTCCATGGCCCAGACCTCCATCTCGCCGAGCCGCTGGCCACCGAACTGCGCCTTGCCGCCCAGCGGCTGCTGTGTCACAAGCGAATAAGGACCGATCGATCGGGCGTGAATCTTGTCGTCGACCAGGTGGTGCAATTTCAGCACATACATCGTGCCGACCGTAATCTTTTCTTTGAAGGACTCGCCGGTTCGGCCGTCGTATAGGGTCGTCTGCCCGGTCGTGCTGACCCCGGCTTCCGCCAACAGCGCCTTGATTTCTTCCTCCTTGGCGCCGTCAAATACCGGCGTGGCCATGTAAACACCGTTCTTGTACTGGCTCGCGAATGCGGTCAGATCTTCTTCGTCATAGCCGGCGATCACCTTCTGTGTATCGGGGTCGGAAAATATCTTTTTCAGTGTATCCCGCAGCGCCTTGTTTTTTTGCTCTTCCAGCAGCAGGCTCAGCTGGTCGCCAAGCGTCTTGGCCGCCCGCCCGAGATGGATCTCCAATATCTGGCCCACGTTCATACGGGAGGGCACACCCAACGGGTTGAGAACCATGTCGACCGGTGTGCCGTCTTGAAAGTAAGGCAGATCTTCGACCGGCAGAATTCTGGAAACAACACCCTTGTTGCCGTGACGGCCGGCCATCTTGTCACCCACGGAAAGCTTGCGCTTCATGGCGACATAGACCTTGACGAGTTTGATGACGCCGGGCGGCAAGTCATCCCCCTTGGCGTAACGGCTGACCTGCTGTTCAAAGACCATGCGGGTGAGTTCCCCCTGGTCGCGATAGCGCTCGAGCAGTTCGTGCACCCGTTCGGTCTGCTTCGGATCTTTTAGAACAAGGCCCTCGAGCTGGGCCAACGGAACCAGGTCCAAGGTTTCTTCATCAAATTTGGCTCCCTTGTTGATCAGGATCTTTTTACCCTTCTTGAGGGTCGATTGCGCCTTTTCACCCAGTAGCAGCGCCTTGAGCTCACCGCGCACCACGTCCTCGATCACGGCCAGTTCGTCGTCGCGATCCTTTTCGAGGGCCGCGATTTCTTCGTCTTCGATCAGCCGTGTCCGGTCGTCCTTCTCGACCCCGCGCCGCGAAAACACTTTCGCATCGATCACGATCCCCTGAATGCCCGGCGGTACCCTGAGGGACGTGTCTTTGACGTCACCGGCCTTCTCTCCGAAAATGGCCCGCAGCAATTTCTCTTCGGGCGAGAGTTGCGTTTCGCCTTTCGGGGTGATCTTGCCGACCAGAATATCGCCCGGTACGACCTCCGCTCCCAAGCGGATGATGCCGCTCTCATCGAGATTTTTGAGAGCCTCCTCCCCCACATTCGGGATGTCGCGGGTAATGTCTTCCTTACCCAGTTTGGTGTCTCTGGCAACGACCTCGAATTCCTCGATATGAACGGACGTGTAGACGCCGTCGCGGACCAGTCGTTCGCTGACCAGAATGGAATCCTCGAAATTGTACCCGCCCCATGGCATGAAAGCCACGGTCACATTTTTACCGAGCGCCAGCTCGCCCTTGTCCGTCGCGGGACCGTCGGCGATGATTTCACCGGCTGATACCGTCTGCCCCTTGACCACGATAGGCCGGTGGTTGAAACAGGTGTTCTGATTGCTGCGGATGAATTTCGACAGGTTGTAGATGGTGACGTCCTTGGATCGAGGGTCCCCCGTGGGTTCGTGTTTCAGAACGATGCGGGAAGCGTCCACTTCGACCACCTCCGCGTCGCGATGGCAGACAACGGCAACCCCCGAATCCTTTGCGACCACCCCTTCGATGCCGGTTCCCACCAAAGGGGCTTCATTGACCAGCAGCGGAACCGCCTGGCGCTGCATATTGGAGCCCATCAACGCCCGGTTGGCATCATCGTTTTCCAGAAAGGGGATCAGTGAAGCCGAGGCGCTCACCAGCTGATTGGGTGAAATGTCCATCAACTCGATCTCCTCGCGCGGCACCATCATGAACTCGCCGGCCACCCTCGATGTCACCATGGCGTTGACGTAGCGGCCTTCTTCGTCAATCAGGGCATTGGCCTGGGCAATCGGATGTTCCTTTTCTTCGAAGGCGTCTAAAAATTTGACCTCATTGGTGACCATGCCATCCTTCACAACCCGGTAGGGTGTTTCGATGAAGCCGAAGTTGTTGACCCTGGCGTAAGTGCTCAGAGAAACGATCAGGCCGATGTTGGGACCTTCCGGTGTTTCGATCGGGCAGATACGGCCGTAATGCGAGGGATGAACGTCACGCACCTCGAATCCGGCACGCTCACGCGTCAACCCGCCCGGGCCGAGAGCGCTGAGACGTCTCTTATGAGTGGTTTCAGACAGCGGATTGGTCTGGTCCATGAACTGGGAGAGTTGGCTGGTGCCGAAAAATTCCTTGACCACCGCCGAAACCGGTTTGGGGTTGATCAAATCGTGGGGCATCAGCGCATCGACCTCCTGCAGGCTCATGCGTTCCTTGATGGCGCGTTCCATGCGCACCAGGCCGATGCGATACTGGTTTTCGAGCAGCTCGCCTACCGCCCGCACCCGGCGATTGCCGAGATGATCGATGTCGTCGACGACACCCTGGGTGTCCCTGAGTTCGATCAGGGCCTTGGCGGTCAACAGGATATCTTCTTTGCGCAGAATCCGCAGGCTCAGCGAGGTGTTGATGCCGAGTCTCTGGTTGATCTTCAGACGGCCGACGCCGGAAAGGTCGTAGTAATTGGGTTTGAAAAACAAATTGTCGATAAAGTCCTGGGCCACTTCAGGAGTCGCCGGGTTACCCGGTCTCAACCGACGATAGATCTCGATCAGCGCTTCTTCCTTGCTCTCGACCTTGTCGATCAGAAGCGTCTTGCGGATCGAGTCGCTGGTCGACACCCCGTCGATGAAAAGCACATCAAACTCGTTGATCCCAGCCTGTTCGAGCTTGGCCAAATTTTCTTCGTCGACGGTGTCGTTGGCCTTGACGATCGGCAGCGCAGTTTGGGGGTCGTATAGGGGATGGGCGAAAACCCTGCCGATGAGATCTTCCATGCCGATCGGGATGGCCTCTGTGCCGATGGCCTGAAGCCGCTTGATCGCGCGCACCGTAAAAATGCGGCCCTTTTTAACCAGCACTTCACCGGTTTCCGAATCTTTTATGTCGCGGTTGGCGCGCTGCCCTTTGAGGAATTCGGGGTTGAACTGTTTCGAGATTCGTTTGCCTTGAATCAGGACCTTTTCGCTGTAGTAGAAATAGGTCAGAAGGTCTTCGACGCTGAGTCCGAAGGCTTTGAAGAGAATCGTAATCGGAAATTTCCGGCGCCGGTCGATCCGGATGTGGACGATGTCCTTCGGATCGACTTCCATGTCGATCCAGGACCCCCGCACGGGTATGATCCTGGAACTGTAGATGATTTTCCCGCTCGAGTGGGTCTTGCCTTTGTCGTGATCGAAGAAGACCCCTGAAGAGCGGTGCAGCTGACTGACGACGACCCGCTCGGTCCCATTGATAATAAAAGTTCCTTTTTCGGTCATCAACGGTATGGTGCCGAAATAAATTTCCTGTTCCTTGATGTCCCGAATGTTGGAGATACCGGTTTCAGCATCGATGTCGTAAACCACCAAGCGAACGGTGATGCGCACCGGTATCTCGTAGGTCATTCCCCTGTGGATACACTCTTCGACACTGTGCTTGACTTCAGCAAAACGGTATGAGACGAACTCCAACGACGCACTTCCGGTAAAATCTTTAATGGGAAATACGGATTGAAACACCGCCTGCAGACCGGCATCTTCTCGCTTCTCCGGGGGGACGTCCATCTGGAGGAATCTGTTGTACGACTCCCGCTGGACGGCAATGAGATCGGGAATGTCGACGATCTTACGGATTTTACCAAAATTTTTTCTTATCCGCCTGCTTGCCAGGGATCTTTCCGACATATTTCTCCAACTCCTTGTAGGTTACAAAATACAACCTGTGGTCAGCCGGTGATGGTGGATGAACAGAACGGAACACGCCATGTCTCCCAAAAAGCAGGCTCTCTGAAAAGTCAACCGCGTCTCCAACCGTGCATCCCCCATCCCGATTTCAGATTGCCTGCAATTACTTTACTTCGACCTGGGCTCCGGCTTCTTCCAATTGGGCCTTGATCTTCTCGGCTTCGTCCTTCGGTACGCCTTCCTTGACCGGTTTGGGAGCCCCGTCGACCAGGTCCTTGGCATCTTTCAGTCCGAGGCCGGTAATGGCCCTGACTTCCTTGATGACCTGAATTTTCTTGTCGCCGTGGGCCACCAGAATGACATCGAATTCGGTTTTTTCTTCCGCCTGGGCACCACCGCCTTCAGCGGCGGGTCCGGCTGCCATCATCGCAACCGGGGCGGCCGCTGAAACGCCGAATTTTTCTTCGAGTTCCTTAATGAGTTCGGACAGCTCAAGGACCGTCAAATTGGCAATAAAATCAATCACATCTTGTTTCGAAATATCCGCCATTTCAAATCTCCTTCGGTGTGTAATCTTCGCTTCGCAAACAGGTTATGGGTATCGACGGCGCGAGCTAAGCCGCTTCCTTTTGATCCTTTATGGCCAGCAGCGCGTACATCAATTTCTGCGGGATCCCGTTC
>JBAVJU010000214.1:0-10025 GCA_049687935.1 Desulfobacterales bacterium
ATGGATTACGCCGGGTAACCGGATTTTAATCCCGTTAAAATCCGGTCACCCGGCTCCATGTATAGGTTCACCAAGAACCGCTGCTGCAGAGCATTCCGACTGTGCCGCGGTCTTGACGGAGACTTGAAAAGCCGGGGTATGCGTGACCTGTTGGACGAGTGCGCGATGGCCGTCATCGCTTGACAGAAGACCTGCTATGATTAATTTTTTTCTCAATACTAATCCCATCAAAACGGAAGGAAAAAACAATGGCTCTTGTCAAATGGGATCCTTTCAGAGAGGTGACCACATTGCAGGAACGCATCAACAGGCTCTTCGAAGACGCCTTCCCGAGGGCGAGAGAGCGGGAAGAAGACCTGAGTCCGGGGATCTGGCGCCCTGCCGTGGATATCTACGAACGTGAGACCGCCGTGGTCCTGAAGGCCGAATTGCCGGGAATCAAAAAAGAGGATGTATCGGTCGAGGTCAAAGACAACGTATTGACCATCAAGGGCGAACGCAAAGCCGAATCCGAGATCAAAGAAGAAAAGTATTACCGCAGAGAAAGGACTTACGGATCGTTCAGCCGATCCTTCAACCTGCAGTATACGGTAACCCCCGACAAGATAAAGGCCCGGTTCAAAGATGGTGTCCTGGAAATCGAGGTGCCGAAACCGGAAGAAGAAAAACCTAAGCAGATCAATGTGAACGTCGACTGATTGCTCTGCCCGGATGTCATTCCATTTGGCAATTATGACCCCCAGACGTCCCCTCCTGGCCATTCGTTTCCAGTATTTCATGTACTTCGGTGTCCTCGGTATCTTTCTTCCCTATTTCAACCTGTATTGTTATCACCTCGGTTTCAACGGTGTTCAGATCGGTACTCTGTCGGCCGTCAGGTCGGTGGTCATGGTCATTTTCTCGCTTGCCTGGGGTCTTCTCGCCGATCGATATCAGCGGCGTTGGACGATCTATATTCTTTGCAGTGCCGGCGGTACCCTGATTTGGACTTTTTTCCTTTTTACCGGTGACTTTTGGCTGATGTTGATGATCACCATTGCCTACGTCGCGTTTTACGCTCCGATCATCTCCTTTCTTGAGGCCTTCACCATGGACCAGCTGGCACACCGGAAGGAGACCTACGGGACGGTCAGGGTCTGGGGCTCGATCGGCTTCATTCTGGTGGTTATCGGACTGGGACGTGCCATCGACCTATTTCCGATCCGATTGACAGTGGTTCTCATTCTGGTCGGCTCGCTGCTTCAGGCTGCCGGAGCCTTGTTGATGCCCGGTTCCACATCCGACCCGCTGCCTTTTCGCCCCCCCTCGTTTGGCAGCCTGCTGAACCGGCGCGTGATTCTTTTTTTGTCGAGCGGGTTCCTCATGTTGGTGAGCCACGGTGCTTATTACGGTTTCTTTTCGATTCACCTCGAAAACCTCGGCTATTCTCGCACTTTCATCGGTCTTGCCTGGGCCGTGGCGTCGCTTGCGGAAATCCTCATCATGGTCAAATCCGAGGTCATATTCAAACGGTACGCCCTGGAAAAAGTGCTGGTTTTCTCCTTTGCCGTGGCCACCATCCGCTGGATCGTGCTCTATTTCGCCCGCGCACCGGCTCTGATCCTGTCAACACAAGCCCTGCACGCCGTCACCTACGGTACGTTTCACATCGCCAGCATTCTCTGCATCGATCATTTGGCACCGAAGCAGGCTAAAACTGTCGGCCAGGCCGTCAACAACGCCGTGCAATACGGTCTGGGATTGATGGTCGGCTTTTTCCTCAACGGTTTCCTGTACGAGCGGATCGGATCAGCGGCGCTGTTCATGATGAGCGCCGGAATAGCGGTTGCCGGAGGCGCGTTGTTCTGGGGCGGCACCCGGTTTGGCGCAGGCAGCCTTGGGAATGGGGATAAGCCGCTAATAAATCACTAGGTTGGAAATAGAAGGTGTCTGATCCAGTTCAGCAGACTGTTTTGGCTCAGATTGGCCCGGTCGAGACGATCAATCCGCTCGAACAGGTCCTGCGGATCGTCGAACCATTGCGCTCGGGTTGTAATGGGTCGCCGTGGGTCGAGTTCCTTGACGACGCGAGCCGGATTGCCGGCCGCTACGGTGTTGGGTGGAACATCGTCGACGACCACCGCTCCGGCACCGACGACACTGTTTTCTCCAACATTGACGCCCTTGCAGACGATAGCACTGTCTCCGATCCAGGCATTGGGGCCGATCCGCACCGTTTCCGATCGGCCCATGGCCAGTCGGTCATACAGACCGTGCCAGTCGCAGTCGGTGACGTAAACCCGGCCGGCAAGCATGCAGTTGTCTTCGATAACGATCTTCTGGGCCGAACCGATGCGGACCCCCGGGCAGATCAGGCAATGGTCGCCGATGGTAATGCTGCCGCTGCCGGGTGCATGCGGCCAGACCGCCAGCCTGATCTTGCTGTCCGGTGCGGCGATCACGGTGGCGTAGTTTCCTATCTTTACCGGGGCACCAAAGATTTCAACGTGCCAGGGCTTGATGAAATGGGGTCCCCGTCCGAGGGTGGCCAGCCGCGGGCGTATGTAGCGGCGGGTGTAGAAGTTCTGGAAATTAAGGTAGCCTTTCTTGATGAAATACGGGCGGTGGTCACGGGTCACGGCATTCTCCCGTCTATGGTTCCGGTGCGGTCTGCACTTGCTTGCGCCAGAATACATGCGAGAAAAGCCGGCTGGCGGGCGTCAGGTCATAGAGGGCGTCGGCCGCCAGCAAAACCACGGCGCTGGTCCAGGTGAGGCGATCCTCCGGCCAAACAGTCATATCCGGAAAGGTGAAACCGGCCCAATACATACCATCCTCGTAATGTTTGTCGGCGATCCAGCTGAACACGATTTGGGCCGGTGGACGAAGTCCGGCTGCCGAGAGGGCCAGAGAAAGCTCGGCGGTTTCGGCTATCGTGATCCACGGCCGATCGGATACACATCGCACGCCCTGGCCTTCTATGACGAACTTTTTCCAGAAATGATCGATCCGCTTACGGGCCCTCTGCCCGCCGAACACACCGCACAAGACCGGATAATACCAGTCCATGGCGTATCGAGACTTGGCCATGTTGAACCGCTGGGGCTTTTCGGAGATTGCGTGAATTAAACGGGCAAGCCCCTTTTCCCAGGCGTCCTGCCGACAGCCGAGTTGACGCGCGACGGCCAGGGCGCAGCGGATACTCATGCAGATTGAACTCGAACCGGTCAGGAGCGCCATTCGGTCAACGTTTCCCTCCGGGCTGATGGCCCAGTAGATTTCTCCGTGGGGGGACTGCAGGCCAAGCGCGAAATCGATGGCCGAACGCACACCGCGCCATGTCCACTCGAGAAATGACCGGTTTCCGGTGATGAGGTAGTGTTGATAAATACCGACGGCGATATAGGCCGACAGATTAGCATCCCGGGTGGTGTCCTCCGGCACGCCGTTGCGGTAGGACGTATACCAACTGCCATCCGGGTTCTGACAGCGGATCAGCCACCGGTAGGCCCGTTCCGCAGCGGCCGGGTACCCCCCGATGCTCAACCCCATGGCCGCTTCCACCATGTCCCAGGGGTCGGTCTTGTGACCGGCACACCACGGAATTTCGCCGTCCGTCCCCTGAGCTGCGGCGATGCCGGCGGCAATGGCCCCGACATCCAGACGGTGTTCTTGTTTCTCACAATAAATTTCGGGAGGGGTGGTCATCGGTTGGCCCTATCTTTCCCGTGTGTGAAGTAATGGAGCTTAATATGTTGGATTCGCTCTTATTGCAAGTGAGAATGATTTATTTGACCTCTGACATGAGCTTTACCGTTGCCACCGCAAATCGGCTGTATCTCACGAGGTATGGCTGGAAAGTTTTGCAGCTTGACTTTCAGCTCTTCCTTGATTAGAGATTGAATAAGTACGGAATTGCCGTCGACGTTTCACTGCAATGGCGCAATCCAACCGGTGGCAATTACCCAGAAACCCGATCCAAAAGTGAAAGGAGGACAAGATGGCCGACAGTGTCTACAAATTTATCGATTTGGTTGGCAGCAGCTCCACTTCCTGGGAAGATGCTGCTAAAAATGCGGTGGAAACCGCTTCGAAAAGTCTACGGGACTTGCGTGTCGCCGAAATCCTCAAACTGGACATGAAGGTAGAAAACGGCAAGGTGACCGCTTATCGAGCCCGGGTCAAACTCTCCTTCAAATACGCCAGCGATTAGGCGACCCAACAACCATTAAAATTCTCCGTGATGATTCCGGTTGTCACGGAGAATTTTAGTGTTTAAGGGCCGCTGTCATCAGTTCTCCCACGAGTTTAGAAAAACGGGCCGGATTCTCCGGTTTGCCGCCCTCACCGATCACGGCCATGTCGAGCAGCAGTTCACTGTAATCCGTCAAGGCCGGCTGGTTCCGGTCCTTTTCGTACATTTTCCTGAAGTAATCCAGGGCCGGGTGGTCGGGGTTCAA
The DNA here is from genome assembly GCA_049687935.1 of Desulfobacterales bacterium. Lineage (GTDB taxonomy): Bacteria > Desulfobacterota > Desulfobacteria > Desulfobacterales > SG8-13 > JARFQH01. The sequence goes on from JBAVJU010000214.1 coordinate 4,440, forward strand.
CTCCAGCACCCGCTTGGATTGCGGCGACTGGCGGCCCGCGGCCTTGAGGAGTTTTTCCATGTAGGCACTCGGGTCGTGGCTGTCACCGGAAAGACAGGCCAAAGAATCCTTGAGACGGGTGGAGGGCTTGACGTCTTTGATCTTGTCCTGCAGTTTCGATTTGATAAAACCGAATAGTGGTGCATACGCATTTTGTTTTTCAGCGTCGACTCGCGGCAAGTCGATGTCACCTTTTTCCGCGCTTTTAAGAGGCTTGCCATCGTACGCATCGAGTGCTTGCACCACCCATTCATCCACAGGGTCGCTCATCAACAGAACTTCGTACCCCTTTTCCTTCAGCCTTTCGATCAGGGGGCTGTCGATCAGGGCCGTCAGGTCGTCTCCGGTCAGGTAGTAAATTTCCTTTTGATCCGGCTGCATGCGGGCGACATAATCTTTTAGGGATATCAATTTGTCGTCGGAACGGGTGGTCCGGTAGCGGGCCAAATCGGCGATCTTTTCACGGTTCTCCGGATCGGTGTAAATGCCTGATTTAAGCACCTGCCCGAATTGATTCCAGAAAGTCGCATAGGTTTCGGTTTCCATCGTTTCAAGATGTTCGAAAATCTTTTTGACCAGATTCCTGCGGATATTTCTGACCAGGCGGTCCTGCTGTAAAATTTCACGACTGATGTTGAGATTCAAATCCGGGGCATCCACGACGCCCCGAATGAAACGAAAATACTCGGGAACCAGTTCACGGCAGTTCTCCATTATGAAAATACGTTTGCAGTAGAGGTGGACGCCGTGCTTCATGTCCGGATTGAAGAGATCGAAGGGAGCCTGGCTTGGAATATAGAGCAGGGCGTCGTACTCGGTGGTGCCCTCGAACTTAAGGTGCAGGTGAGTCAAAGGGGCATTCCAATCGTGGCTGATGTGCTTGTAGAATTCCTCGTACTCGTCCGCGCTGACATCTTTCTTGTCTTTGGTCCAGATGGCTTTCATGGAATTCAGGGTTTCTTCGCGCATCACCTTACGACTGGTCTTGCCGATCGTTTTGCCCGCCTCGTCCTTGAGCAGTTCGTTTTCCGGAATCGGCTCATCCCGTTCCACGTCCATCACGACCGGATAGTTCACGAAATCGGAGTGGCGTTTGACGATTTGACGAATGGTCAATTCGTCGGTGAAATCAGCCTCGTCCTTTGTCTTTTTTTTCAGATCCAGGATCACCGTCGTACCGCGCGCGTCCCTGGCTGCTTCCTCGATGGTGTAGGTGCCGTCGCCGGTTGAAGACCAGCGGGTAGCGGTTTCCGACCCGGCTGCGCGGGAGATCAGGGTCACCTGCTCAGCAACGATGAAAGCGCTGTAGAATCCGACGCCAAACTGGCCGATCAACTCAGGGGATACCACGCTCTTATCATTGAGGTGGGCCATGGCCTCCATAAACCCCGCCGTCCCGCTCTTGGCTATGGTGCCGATATTTTCCATGATTTCCTCGTAACTCATTCCGATGCCGTTATCGGAAACCGTCAGTGTATTTTTGATGCCGTCGACGGCGATCTTAATTTTAAACTCGGTGTCCTCACCCAGGATGTCCGGCTCCATCTGGGCTTTGAACCTCAGCCGGTCGATGGCATCAGAAGCGTTCGATATCAATTCCCGTAAAAATATTTCTTGGTTGGAATAAAGGGAGTTGATGATGAGATTGAGCAACTGCTGCACTTCGGTCTTGAACTGATGGGTTTCTTTTTCACCGGCCATTTTCACTCCTTTTTCTGGTGTTCAGTCGCATTTTGTTAAGTGTCCGCCAACCGATATTTATTAATTTTCGGGCTATAAAATGGGTTTCATTACGCGATTGTCAACCCGACCGAAGTTGCTGAATTTAAACCGGAAGAACAGGAATAAAAACAAAAGACCGATCGTGCGGGTATTGATATTGCCGCCTACCGAAATTAGAGTATTAAGAAAAAGTACGACTTTGAGCTAAGAAGGGACATTGCATGATCGACATAGAAGACAGCGTCGTCATCGACCAGCCGGTCGAAAAGGTCTTTGCGTTTGCAACGAATCTTGAAAAGAATATGTACTGGCAAACGGACGTCATTGTGTCCGAACAGACATCGGAGGGGCCTTTCGGGCGGGGCGCGACCTACCGGGTGGTGAACCGTTTCATGGGCCAGTTTTTCGATTCCGAGGGAATCATTTCAGAGTATGTTCCGAACGAGATCTGCACCTATCGCTTCACTGCGGGACCGGTCGCCGGCGAGAGCCGGTTCACTTTCGAAGCGGTCCGCGGCGGGACGCGGTTTGTCACCCGCAGCACCATCGAACTCAAAAATTTAAAAGTGTTCGGCTTCGTGGTCAAGCGCAAGGCGCGCCACCAGGTGAGAAACGATCTGCAGAAACTAAAGAAAATATTGGAAAACGGCGCGGACGGCTTTGATCATTGTGGCATTTATGAGGATTAGCAGGTCAGATGAAACGCACCGGCGACGTTTTCATCTTGGGCTCGGTGTCGATTGAACAGTTCTACGGCTTCCTCGGTGCGTCCGGTAACAAGCCGGACACCGCGTTCATCCAGGTCTCTGCGGAGGTTGGCCGGAATGTCCATGTTGCCGGCATAACCGGTTCCGATCACCAGCACATCCGGCCCACTTTCCAGGATATCCACAATATCGTCCGACGACAGTCGATGGCCCTCCCGGCGCCACCAATTGTCCTTGACCGTATCGCCGATAATTTTCAGATCGGTGGTGTACGTCTTCCCGGCGACGCGCATGCTGCAACCTGAGACGTACGACTCGATCATCGTATTTGCTCGGGTTTTCGGCATTTTTTTCGACACGACGTCAATACTCTTCCCAACTGATGCATTCGGACGGGCAGGATTCGATGGCTTCCTCGATGCAGTCCTCGGGCCCGCCTTCAGGCAGGATGACCTCGGCTTTTTCTTCATCTTCGTTAAAGGCGAAAACCTCCTCACAGAGTTCAACACAACTTTCACATCCGACGCATTCATCTTTGTCGATCACGACACGTCTTCCCATTGTTTGCCTCCAAATGGTGCTGTTTCAGGAATTTAATGTTTTGGCCGCCGCTGAATTTTGGTTTTCAATAAATCGCTCACGACAGGCGATCGGCTCATCGTTAACCTTGCAATACAATAAGTTTGCCGGCGGGAAATACAAGGGGTGAGATTCGGACGATCCGCAGCATTTTGGGGAAAATGACCTAAATGGTCAATATTATAATGTTTTGAGATCATTTTCCACGACGATTTTTTTGCCCTCGCCGCAAGGCTCCGGCAGCACACACAAAGGGCGTCGCCTGACCCCAATCCTGTACGGATGGATCATGGCGTTTCCATGATCCTCATTGCCGAAAGGAACCCAAAATGCCGTAAATCATACCTGGCCGTCGGCTCGGGAAATGATTTCCCAAGCCTCTTCCGCAGTCTCGACATAGGTGAAAATAGTGATATCTTTGGGGCTGATATTGCCTTCCGCGACTAGAGCTTTAAAGTTGATGATCTTTTCCCAGAAAGACCGGCCGAACAGGAGCACCGGAATCGGTTTGATCTTGCCCGTTTGAATCAGTGTCAGGGTTTCGAACAGCTCATCCAAAGTACCGTAGCCACCCGGGAAGGCCACCAGACTCTTGGCCCGCAACAGGAAATGCATTTTGCGGATGGCAAAGTAGTGAAACTGGAAACTCAATTCAGGTGTAATGAACTTGTTGGGCGCCTGTTCGAAAGGCAGTACGATGTTCAGACCGATGCTCTGACAACCGGATTCGTGGGCGCCGCGATTAGCGGCTTCCATGATCCCCGGACCACCTCCGGTGACGACCACAAGGCGGTCGCGGGGTGAATTGATGGAAATCAATCCTGCCAGCCGGCGGGCCTCATCGTAGTAGCGGCTCCTTTCCAGATCACGTTGGGCCCGACGCAGCGCCTTCTTCATTTCGGGGTCGTTTTTGTGGCCTTTCATGCGGGTTTTTACGGCAACCAGTTCGGCCGTGGCGTTCTCCGGATCCGGAATCCGCCCACTGCCGTAGATGACGACTGTGGACTCGATCCCCATTTCACGTTGAATCAGCTCGGCCTTGAGCAGCTCGAGTTGCAGACGCACCGGTCGCAACTCGTCACGCAGTATGAGCTCATCGTCAAGGTAAGCCAGGCGATAGGATGCGGACCGGCACTGGGGCGAGTCGACATGCAGTTTGGCGGAATGGGCGTCTTCCTTTGCCGTCGGGAACACCCGCTTTTTATTGGATTTGGGTTGCATGACACCTCCCGCTATAGTTTTTGCGGTGATCGCCGACGAGCCGGGCTGTCTGGCGCCCCTTATTGTTTCTATGCATCGGTGTTCCCCGCCTCCCGATACGCGGTTCTAGTCTTATGAGCCACACCGCTGAACGAATGGCGTCTTGAGGATCAAGCGGTCAGTTACCAGCGCAGAAGTAATGCACCGGCTGTCAGTCCGGCGCCGAAAGCGTCGAGCAGAATCGTTTGACCTTCTCTGATGCGGCCGTCCCGCACGGCTTCGTCCAAGGCCGACGGGATGGTAGCCGCCGAGGTGTTGCCGTAGCGGTCGAGATTGATCAGCACGCGATCCATCGGGAAAGCGAGACGGTTGGCCACCGCTTCGATAATCCTCAGGTTGGCCTGATGCGGGACAAACCAATCGAGGCGCACGATCGGCAGGCGCCTTTTTTCAAGTGTCCGCAGGGCGCATTCGGTCAGGGTCCGCACCGCCACTTTGAAAATTTCGCGGCCGTTCATGCGCATCTTGTGGAGGTTCTGAGCGTAGCGTTCGGGGGTGACCTCGAGGTTGGACCCGCCGGCCGGAACGTAAAAAAGCTTGCTTAAACTGCCGTTCGAGGTCAGGTGGCTCGACAGGATGCGCTGCCGGCTTCCGGCCGGAACGCGTTCGACGATGACGGCACCGGCCCCGTCTCCAAAGAGGATGCAGGAAGAGCGATCCGACCAGTTTGTTATCTGCGACAGGACTTCGCCGCCGACCAATAGAATGGTTTGCGCCTGCCCGGACAGGATGAACTGCTGGGCCGTCACGAGCCCGTAGATGAACCCGGAGCAGGCGGCATTGATATCCATTGCCCATGCATTGCTCGCCCCGATTTTTTTCTGGAGCCAGCAGGCCGTAGAGGGGAGCAGTGTGTCCGGCGAACAGGTGGCGTAGATGATCTGGTCGATGTCCTCGGCTTTGCGACCCGCCATTTTGAGCGCTTTGCGGGCCGCCCGTGCCCCGAGGGAAGAGTTGGTTTCGGACTCGGTTTCGACGTTTGCGATTCGGCGTTCTCGGATGCCGGTTCTATCCCTGATCCACTGGTCGGTGGTCTCGATGTCGTGATGGGCCAGCATCCGGATGAGTTCTTGGTTGCTTAAATGTTTGTCCGGAAACGCGGACCCGATTCCGGTAATTCTGGCGGCATACCCCATGGTTTATAATTTCACTCCTGAAAACGGATGGGTGATCCGGGTTGACATTTTTGAAACCTGACATTAGCAACGTTTGGGGTTTGAAGCAACAACAGAGGCGTTTACAGTTGATGTCGATGCGGTCTCACCGACGCCGGTTTGGA